>NZ_JABWQV010000270.1 GCF_014268615.1 Pseudomonas tehranensis
CCAGCGGGGATAAATCCCCTCGCCACAATGGGTATGCGGTGAGGTCGTGCTGATGCGAAAAAATCCCGACAACAGGTGAGCTGATTCGACCTTTCCCAGCCCTTCACCCGCTGTCACCGCACTGTCACATCCATCTGCTGTGCTGAGCCGCATTCCGCTTCTGGCAAAGGATTCCGGCCATGTTCTCCATGCTGCGCCCGCACCGCCTCAAACTCGCCCTGCTTCTGCTGGCGGCCAACCTCGGGCTGATGCTCCACCTGGCCAACGGTGAGCTCAAACCGCTGAGTGAGTGGGTCTGGCTGGATATTCTCGGCGAAGGCGGCTCGGCCTTGCTGGCTCTGGTCTGGCTCGGCCTGGTGCTCAAGAGTCGCCCGGCCGGTCGGGTGACCAACTATCTGGTATGGGGCCTGGGTTGCATCTTTTTTTCCTGGTGGATCGACAGCCTCGACGAGTTCATCCGTCTGCCCGACACCATCACCTGGGACCACTGGCTGGAGTCCGGGCCGATGCCGGTGGGCATGATTCTGCTGACCCTCGGCATCTATCACTGGCACCGGGAGCAACTGGCGATCAACGGGCAAATGGAAAAGCGTGAACGGTTGTTCCGCGAGCACCGCCTGTTCGACAAACTCACGCCGCTGGGAGGCGCGGACTTTTTCAAACATGAACTGACGAGCAGCCTGGAGGACAGCCGGCGCCGTCAGCAGCCTTTGTCCTTGCTGGCTCTGGACCTGGACAACTTCACCGCCATCAATCAGCGCTTCGGTCACGGCGAGGGCGATGCGGTGCTGCAAGCGGTCAGTCAATTGCTGGTGCTGAACCTGCGCCGGCAGGATCTGCTTTGCCGCCTGGCCGGTGATCGCTTTGTGGTCCTGTTGCCCGACACCGGCGAGCGCCAGGCCCGGCATCTGGCCGCCGAGCTTGCCCACGCCGTTTGCAGCCTGGCCCACAAGACCCGGCAACACGGCGAGCGCTTGCAACTGACGGCCAGTACCGCCGTGGTGATGGCATTCGACGAGTCGCCGGAAGCCTTGCTCAAACGCCTCAACCTGACACTGGCCCGCTCCCGTTCCACGTTGAAAAGCGCCTGAGGCCGGTCCATGACGCTCAAGACCTGCTGGTATGAAACCGATAGCCGCTTCATTCCGGGGCACTATCAGCCTGCCGCGCTGATCGATCTGGCACTGTCGCGTGACATCGACAGCCACCGCCTGCTGCGTGGCACCGGGCTGTTTCACGACGATATCCTCGCCGGCCAGAGCCGCATCAGCCCGCAACAGTTTCTTGGCCTGATCGACAACAGCCGACGCCTGCTCGATGCCAGTGACAGCAGTTTTCTGTTCGGCCAGCGGCTGCTGCCAGGGCATTACGGACCGGCCAGTCATGCCTTGCGCCACGCGCAGAATCTGCATCAGGCCCTGGAAACCCTGATCGACCAACAAGCCCTGCTCAGCCCCCTGGCCGCACCGCGCCTGTTATTGGACGAGCACTACGCCTACGTCCATTGGCTGGACAGTTGCGGTGCCACTGAACAATGGCGCTTCATACTGGAAGCAAGCATGACGTCGATGGTTGCCATGAGTGCATGGCTGAGCGGCGAACGTCTGCCCTGGCAATGCAGCTTTCGCCATGAAGAGCCGCGTTACGTCGAACAGTACTGGGTGCACCTGGGTGAGCAGACGCAATTCAATCGTCCGCTGGACCTGATGCGCCTGCCTCGCCACTGTCTGGCTCAGCCCTGGCCTAACGTCTCGGCCACCGCCGGCCAGGTGGCACGGATCGAGTCCCGAGACCAGCTCGAGCAATTGGGTTTCGCCGCCAGCTTTCTGGACTGCGTCTATGACTACCTGCACAGCCATGTGCAGCAGACGCCCAGCCTGGAACAGACCGCCCAGGCTTTCGCCATGAGCCCGGCGACCCTCAAGCGCAAGCTGCACAAGCACCGTACCGGGTTCCAGCAACAGGTCGACCGGGTGCACACCCATGTGGCGTTGTACTTGTACCAGGTCAAGGGGTTCAGCAACGAGGAAGTGGCGCAGTACCTGAACTTCAACGACACGGCGAATTTTCGCCGCTCGTTCAAGCGCTGGACCGGCAGTACGCCGAATCTGATCCGGCAATTGCTGATGTTGGGGTGAGGGAATTTAGCGGAACTTCGCACCACCACAAATAAATTCCCTGTGGGCTCAGTGCCCGCGAATGTAGTGCTCCAACTGCCGGATCAAATCCGCCTGCTCGACAATTGCCTCTTTCACCAGATCGCCAATGGACAACAACCCCATCAACTGGCCGTTATCCAGCACCGGCAAGTGCCGCAGGTGGCTATCGGTCATGACTTCCATGCAGCGGTCGATGCTCTGCTGGCTATCGGCGGTGACCACGGGGGCACTCATGACCGTGCGTACCGAAGTGCCCACCGAGGAGCGTCCCTGCAACACCATCTTGCGCGCATAGTCGCGCTCGCTGAACACGCCAACCACCTGACCGTCTTCGATCACCGGCAACGCGCCGACATTTTTCTCGGCCATGATCTGCAGCGCTTCAAGCACGGTCTGCTCCGGCGCGATGCTGTGAACCTGCTGGTGCTGCACACTCTTGAGTCTTACCAGTTGAGCGGCTGTTTTCATTGTTGATCCTCAACTTCAGTTAAAGGCAAGCCAACCAAACAAGAAGATCTGCGCTAGGCGCGCCCCCTGTGGCGAGGGGATTTATCCCCGTTGGGCTGCTACGCAGCCCCAAGAACAGCGCATCCGATCTATCAGTGATACCGAGTTGGCAGGTTTAAGGGCTGCTGCGCAGCCCAACGGGGATAAATCCCCTCGCCACAACAGCGGTGTTGCCGCGCTCAGGTGCGAATCAGTCTTCGCCAATCTCCACCACATCACCATTCAGGCGCACCGGCCACACCCGCAGACGCTGCTCCGGGTACTCCAGGCAGTGGCCGTCTTCCAGGCGGAAATGCTGTTTGTACAAGGGCGATGCGATCACCAGTTCGCCCTTGATGCAGCCCAACAGCCCACGACCGATCACGTTCGCCCCGGACTTGGGGTCGCGGTTGTCGATGGCGTACAACGGCTTGTCCTGTTGTTCGGGCAGGTACAACAGCGCCACCTGGCTGCCGTCGTGCCAGGCGACCACGCCGGAGTTGGGCACCAGATCCTTGCGGCTGCACAGGGCACGCCATTGCACAGGGCTTGGGGCCGCGTCGCGGGTGGGGATACGAACAACGTTTGACTGGCTCATCAGAGCACCTCCTCGGTAACGGGAATCAGGTGAAGCTCGTGGGCATGAACCGGCCGGCGCTGGCCGCGTTCCCTGACGAAATGAACATCCGGATCGCCGCGACCGTCGTTGACGAAGGTGCGGAAGCGCTTGAGCTTGTCCGGGTCTTTGAGGGCGTTGGCCCACTCACATTCATAGCGATCGACCACCAGTTGCATCTGGGCTTCGAGTTCGGCCCCCAGGCCCAGGCTGTCGTCGATGATCACGTCCTTGAGGTAGTCCAGGCCGCCTTCCAGGCTTTCGCGCCAGACCGACGTGCGTTGCAACTTGTCGGCGGTGCGGATGTAGAACATCAGGAAGCGGTCGATGTAGCGAATCAGAGTCGCGTCATCCAGGTCGGTGGCGAACAGCTCGGCGTGACGCGGGCGCATGCCGCCGTTACCGGCCACGTAGAGGTTCCAGCCCTTCTCGGTGGCGATCACGCCGACGTCCTTGCTCTGGGCCTCGGCGCACTCGCGGGTGCAGCCGGACACCGCGAACTTGAGCTTGTGGGGCGAACGCAAACCCTTGTAGCGATCTTCAATGGTCAGGGCCATTTGCACGCTGTCCTGCACGCCGTAACGGCACCAGGTGCTGCCCACGCAGGACTTCACCGTACGAGTCGACTTGCCGTAGGCGTGCCCGGTTTCGAAACCCGCTTCGATCAGTTCAGCCCAGATATCCGGCAACTGGTGCAACTGGGCGCCGAACAGGTCGATGCGCTGGCCGCCGGTGATCTTGGTGTAAAGGTCGTATTTTTTGGCGACCACGCCGATGGCGATCAGCTTATCGGCGGTGATTTCGCCCCCGGCGATGCGTGGCACCACCGAATAGGTGCCGTTTTTCTGCATGTTCGCCATGAAGGTATCGTTGGTGTCCTGCAACGGCACCAGGGACGGGTCCATGATCGGCTGGTTCCAGCACGACGCCAGGATCGAGCCCACCGCCGGTTTGCACAAGTCGCAACCGGTGTGGCCGCGGCCGTGCTTGGCCAGCAGCTCGTCGAAGCTGATGATGCCTTCAACCCGCACCAAGGCATAAAGCTCCTGACGGGTATAGGCGAAGTGTTCGCACAGGCTCTTGTCGACGCTGACGCCGCGAGCGATCAGTTCGTGCTCGAACACCTGCTTGACCAAGGCGGCGCAACCACCGCAACCGGTGCCGGCCTTGGTATCGCATTTCAGTTGCCCAAGGTCGGTGCAGCCGCTGTCGATGGCCGCACAGATCGAGCCTTTGGTGACGTTGTGGCACGAGCAAATGGTCGCTGCCGCGGGCAGCGCTGCCGGGCCCAACGTGGGTGCGCCTTCGGAACTCGGCAGGATCAGGCCGGCCGCGTCCTTGGGCAAGGCGATGCCGTTCTGCATGTATTGCAGCAGGGTGTCGTAGTAGCTGTTATCGCCCACCAGGACCGCGCCGATCACCCGTTTGCCGTCGGCATCCACCACCAGTCGCCGGTAGCTGGCGCTGGTTTGATCGATGAACTGGAAGCTGCGCGAACCCGGTGTATTGCCGTGGGCGTCGCCGATGGAACCCACGTCCACCCCCAGCAACTTGAGCTTGGTGGACATGTCCGCGCCAGTGAACGGTTCGGCGCTTTCACCGCACAGGCAAGCCGCGACGTTGCGAGCCATCTGGTACCCCGGTGCGACCAGGCCGAAGATGCTGCCGTTCCAGGCTGCGCATTCGCCGATGGCGTAGATGTCCGGGTCACTGCTCAGGCAATGGTCATCGATCACCACGCCACCGCGCGGGCCGATCTGCAGATCGCACTGGCGAGCGAGGGCATCCTGGGCGCGGATGCCGGCGGAGAACACGATCAGGTCGGTTTCCAGGAAGTCGTCATCGCCGAAATTCATCCGATAACGGTACTGTTCACCAGCGCTGATGGACTGCGTGCCCTTCGACAGATGCACGCCGACGCCCAGCTTCTCGATGCGCGCCTTGAGGGCCAAACCGCCCTGCTCATCCAGTTGTACCGGCATCAATCGCGGGGCGAATTCCACCACATGGGCTTCCAGGCCCAAGGTCTTGAGGGCATTGGCCGCTTCCAGGCCCAGCAGACCACCCCCGACCACCACACCACGACGGGCGTTGCTTGCGGCGGCACGAATGGCGTCCAGGTCTTGCAGGGTGCGATAGACCAGGCAGGAATCGCCTTCGGCGCCCTGGATCGGTGGCACGAACGGGTAAGAGCCGGTAGCGAGGACCAGCTTGTCGTAGCTGATGCGAGCCTGGGCGGTGATCACCTGGCGCACCTGGCGATCAATTTCCAGCACTGGCACGCCCAAGTGCAGCGTGACGCCGGGGGTCTGGTACAACGAGGCTTGCCCAAGCGCCAGGGACTCGGCGTCACGGCCAGAGAAATACTCCGACAGATGCACGCGATCATAGGCGCGCATCGGTTCTTCGCTGAATACATGCAGGTGGTAATGATTGAGGGCACCGCGCTCGATCAGTTGCTCGACGCAGTGATGGCCGACCATGCCATTGCCGATCACGATCAGTGTTTGCAGCTTGTTCAGGGAAGCGACGTTGGAATTCATAAAAGCACCCGACAAAAGCCCATCACGATTTTGGAAGCAAAAAAAAAGACGCCTGAAACCTTGCGGTTCCAGGCGTCTTTGCCTGTTCTGTGCGGTATCGATCCGGCGACTGCGCCCCGATCTACCGTTATCCCCGGCCTGCTGGCTCTCGATCTTCGTTGACCGACGGGGTTGCCCACTTGAGTGTATTTACAGTGGGCCTGAACAGCCTCTTGCAGCGAGCGTGCCAAGCCTTTGTCTGTCCCTTTGAATTCATAGATCCAACGCTGCTTGCAACCCTCGGAAATCCCTGTGGGAGCGGGCTTGCCCGTGAAAAAGGCCGCCCCATCACCTCATGCTTACAGGCGCCCGCCTGAAGCTTCCATGCGCGGACGATTGCCTTGCCATGGTGCGATCTATCGCCTGCGGCTTCATAAAAGTGCAGTGACTGGGCGGACGCCATCGCGAGCAGGCTC
>NZ_JABWQV010000271.1 GCF_014268615.1 Pseudomonas tehranensis
CGTCTTCGCGAGCAAGCCCGCTCCCACAGGTTAATGCGTGTACCCAGACGTTTTCAGGTCCACCAATAGCGCACCAGATGAAAGAAAATCGGTGCGGCGAAGCAGACCGAATCCAGCCGATCCAGCATGCCGCCGTGGCCTTCGATCATGTGCCCCCAATCCTTCACGCCACGGTCACGCTTGATGGCCGACATGACGATCCCACCGGCAAACCCCAGCAGGTTGATCAGCAAGGCAATGAGAAACGACTGCCAGGGATTGAAGGGCGTAATCCACCACAACGCGCCACCGATCAGCGAAGCCAGCAGAATGCCGCCGACAAAACCCTCGACGGTTTTCGACGGCGACAGGTTTGGGGCGATCTTGTGTTTGCCGAACAACTTGCCGCACACGTACTGCAGCACATCCGACAGCTGCACCACGATCACCAGGTAAGCGATCAGCAGCAGGTTGCGCCCTTCAAAACCAGCGATGTCCAACGTCAGCAGCGCCGGCACGAACGAGATGCAGAACACCGCGATCATCAGCCCCCACTGGACCTTGGAAGCGCGCTCCAGAAAGTGCGTGCTGTCGCCGCCCAGGGACGCGAGGATCGGCAGCAGCAGGAACACGTACACCGGGATAAAGATCGAAAACAGCCCGTACCAATCAAAATAAATCAGCAGGTATTGCAGCGGCAGCGCCAGGTAAAACGCCGCCACCAAGGCCGGATAGTCGCTGCGCCGGGTCGGTGTCAGGGTCAGGAATTCCCGCAGTGCATAAAACGACACGGCGTAGAACAACAGGATGACTGCCGCGTTGCCCAGCCAGAACGCTGTGCCGATCACCAGCACCATCACCCACCAGGCGTTGATCCGCGCGTTGAGGTTATCGATGACCGAATTCGGCGCGCCTTTGGTGCGCCACTTGAGAATGAAACCAATCACCGAGGCCAGCAGCAGAATCGCGCCGATCCCGCCAAACAACATCAGGGTATGTCTATCCATGTCAGACGTGCTCCGGGGCCAGGGCCAGCAGCGCGGCGCGGCTGCGTTCAAGAAATTGCGCTTTGCTTTCATCTTCTTCGATGCACAGCGGCGCGCCGAAACTGGTGGTGCACAACAACGGCAGAGGCAATACGCGGCCCTTGGGCATGACGCGGTTGAGGTTGGCGATCCACACCGGAATCACCTCGACCTCGGGGTGGCTTTTCATCAAGTGATAGATCCCGCTCTTGAACGGCAGCAGGCCGTCCTCCGGGTTGCGCGTCCCCTCGGGGAAGATGATCAACGAGTCGCCGTTTTCCAGGGCGTCGAGCATCGGCTGCAACGGATTATGCGAAGGGTCCTTGCGCTCGCGGTCCACCAGCACACCGTTGAACACCCGGTTGATGATGTAGCGGCGCAGCGGGCTGGTCTGCCAATAATCGGCGCCCGCCACCGGCCGGGTCAGCTTGCGCAGCGCCGGCGGTAACGAGGCCCACAGCAGCACGAAGTCGCCGTGGCTGCTGTGATTGGCGAAGTAGATCCGCTGCACCGGTTGCGGCGCGCAACCGAGCCACAGGCTGCGAGCCCCCGTGACCATGCGGGCGGCGGAGGTGATGAGGCTGGCGACCACGGGTTCGAACATGAGGATTCCTTGTCCTGAGAAGCTCGGGTAGTGACGCAATCTTTAACAGCTGACCAATTCACTGTGGCGAGGGAGCTTGCTCCCGCTGGGCTGCGCAGCAGCCCCCTCCAAGCTGAATGCCACTTCTAACTGACACACCGCAGCGTCTGGCTCAGGGGCTGCTTCGCAGCCCAGCGGGAGCAAGCTCCCTCGCCACAGTAATCGCTTGCCGTCCGGTATTCGTTAACTTTAAAACTATCTGACGTCTGAAAAGGCTAACCAGGGACTGGCCAGAATGAAGCCCAGCGTCAAGACCACTTGCGTGGCCAGCAACAACGACTGCCGACGCAGCAGTAGCAACGCGCCATGCCGGCGCTCGGTCCAGAGACGACCGCTGCGTTCGACCGGTTGCAGGCCGAGGGCGGTGAGGGCTTGATCCAATGTATAGGTTCGTTCGGCCAGCGATTGGGTGCTGTCCGCCATGCGCTGGAACAGGTCGGCATCAAACGCCACGCGTTGCGCCCAGTATTTTTGCAGCACGCCAAAGGTGAATATCACGACGCTAAAGCACAGCAGCCACGGATTGACGCTGCCGACCAAAAACTGCGCCAGCCCCAGCAGCGCCGCCAGCAGTGTCAGCCCGGTGGAGAGCTGATCCAGCGAGTGACCTCGGCGCAACAGGCTCGCCACGGTGTGGAGTTCCATATCACTGATCATGGTCATTCCTCGTGCTTGTGGATAACCGTTCCAACGCCCGACGGTGCGCTGGATGCAAAACAACGTGCGGGCGGGCCCGCTGGATTTGGACAATGGCCGCATCGACGCTGGCGGCCCGGCCAGTGTGCAACAACCACGCGGCCACGGCGCTGGCGCTGCGCGAATAACCCAAGGCGCAGCAGACCAGCAGCGGCCCATGCTGACGCAGGTTCTCGATCATCCGTGCAGCCTCCAGGCACTGCTCGGCACTGGGCGCGGTCAGGTCAAGCACCGGCAACGTGCGATAGGCGATGCCGGTGCTGTCCATGGACATTTCGGCGCAAAGGTCGAGCACGCCGTTAAACGCACTGTCCTTCAATTCCACCGGCGTGGGAATGCGCCCCAGCCAGACGTTATCGGCCACCTGATCCGCCTGTGGATGCTTGCGCGTCCAGCATCGCGAATTGATCCACGCCGCCGCCAGATAGGGCGCCAACAACCAGCGCACCGCTGGGCTCAGCCGGCCATCTTCACGTTTCTGAAACCCGCTCGCACCGAATGCCAGGTAATTGAGTGCCACCATCAGCAGCGCCACCGCCGGCCAGATCAACCAGAGCCACGCGCCACCCCAGGCAAACGCCGGAATGAAAAACACCGCAGCCCCTAAACCATAGCGCAAAGCCAATCGCAGACGCGCCGGGTCTGCGCTCAATCGCGCTGTTTTCAGCGGGCTGGGGCGATCCAGCGGCCACAACCAGACACACAACCACCCGGCCAGCGCACCGGTGGGCAGGTCAATAAAGTGATGTTGATAGGTGGTCAGCACCGACACACCAATCAGCGCGAACCAACCGTGCATCAGCCAACGCCAGAGCCCTGACAGATGCCGCTGATAACACACCCACAGCACCACCAACAACGCGATGTGCAGCGATGGCGCCTGATTGAACGGCTTGTCGAACCCCGCCAGCACGTCGAACAGCCAACCGAACAGCCCATCCATTTCCGGTCGGGCGAAGGTGAAACGCAACGGCCAGAGCAGAAAACAACTGACCGCAATCGCCTGGGCCGTGAGCAGACGCAAGGCGTGGCGTTTGAGTTCTTCGCGGCTGCTGGGCAACAGCAGCGACAGGCCGTACAGCAGATCAATCGACCAATAGGGCACGATGGTCCAGGCCATGAACGGCATCTGGCTTTCCCAACCGAACACCAGACTGCCCACGTCATCCCGTTGGGACGTCACCCAAGTGGCGAAGCCATACGTGCTGAAAAACAACGGCGCCAACAACAACAGCCACAGCACCGCCGGTTTCAGCAGGCCGGGCTCGCGAGCGGGGGCGATGACGGCGCTCATCACTGCACGCGCTGAGCCAGCGAAACGCTGAAGATGCCCCACTCATCGACCCGCAAGGTGATCTTGCGAAAGCCCGCCGCTTCGACCAGTTGATCCATCTCCGCTTGCGTGCGTCGGCGCATTACCCAGGCCTGTCCGGCGCGGTGGCTGGTGAGGGCGCGGGCGATCAGCTCCAGTTGCGGGTGCCACGGCTGCCCGGTGTAGACCAGGAACCCGCCGGGTTCCACCGCTTCGGCCAGGCCGGCAAGGGAGTCACTGACCATCTGATTATCGGCAAACAACTCATACAAACCGGACACCACCGCAAGCGTCGGTTTCGGTGCCAGCGCCGCCAGATCCGAGCGATCAAAGGCGTCACCTTTGACGAATTGCGCGATATCGCCCAGTCCTTTTTCGAGGATCAACGCACTGCCATCACGCACGTTGATGTCGCTGTAATCGCGCAGCAGGATCGACTCCGGCAGCGGACTGACGCCTTGCAGCGCTTCGAGAATGTAACGGCCATGGCCGGCGGCGATGTCGACAATGCGCACTTCACGGTCCTGCTCGCGCAACGTGCCCATGGCCAGGCGCAGCAGCTCCTCGACGTGCAACTTGCGCTGACGAATCCCGCGCCAGCCGATGGAGTTAAGGTAGTTTTGGTCAATCATCCGCCCCAGGGCCGAGGTGCCGGTGGGGCGATTGCGGTAGACGTAATCCAGCGTGCTGCCGGAGTCGAAGCCGGTGTCGAAACCCAGCTTCACTCCAGCCGACAACTTGCTGCCAAAACGCATGCTGGCGCGGGTCATGCGCCAATACAGATCGCGCAACGAATTGTGTGGCAACGGCGTTGCCAAGGCTTCGGACTCGGCGCACGTCGCGCCCAGGCGATCGGCGTCCAGCAGGGAAGGGCGGTCCAGCGGGCGGGCAAAGTTTTGCAGAATGAACCGGCGGGCACTGGCGATGGCCGGCGCACGGTTCTTCTCGCCGAGGGTGTCGTGGAAGAACCCCGGCAGAATGTGTTTCTCCTTGTGCACACTGCCCAGCCGCTCGAAGAACTGCTCCTGGGGTTTGCGCTGCACCACAAAGTCGGAACCGGAAATCAACAACTGCGTCGGCACCTGAATCGCCTGGGCATCGGCCACTACCCGGTCGGCCGCTTCATACAGGCCCAGCAGCACATTCACCGAAATCGCCTTGGTGATCAGCGGATCGCTGTCGTAGGACGCCACCCGCTCCGGGTCATGGCTGAGGAATTTCGCCTTGACGTAACTGTTGACGAAAAAGTTGCCGCGAAACCGGCGCATCAGCGCCAGGCCCGGGCGAGCGAAAGGCACGTAAAGCTTGACCTTGAACGCCGGCGACGCCAGCACCAGCGAGCGAATGCGCGGGGCGTAATCGTGAACCCAGGTCGACGCGATCACCGCCCCGACACTCTGCGCCACCACGGCGATGTTCTGCTCGTCGATCTGGTGCGTTGCGCCGATGTGATCGCAAAAGGTCTGCACATCCCGCGCGCTGGTGGCAAAGCTCGGACTGTCGCCGCGTGCCCCCGGCGACTGGCCATGGCCGCGTGCATCCCAGGCAAAAAAGTCGAAGCCGGGTAAATCCAGTTCATCCACCAGATGGGCAATGCGCCCGGAGTGCTCATGGCCGCGATGAAACAACAACACCGCCTGACGGGGCTCACCCGGCGCCGCAGCGACGGCCGGCCAGTGCCGGTAAAACAAGTCCACGCCGTCAAAGGTGGTAAACGTCAGTTTCTGGGCTTCACGCATTGCAACTTCCTTATGCTGAGGGAGCGTTTTCCGTCACTTGATTCAGGCCATGACGCACCCGATTGACCAAGGTATAAACCAGCAGGGCGGCCACCACCGCCATCACACCATCCACCCACCCGGCGCCGAGCCAACCCACGGCAATCCCGGTCGCCAACACGCCCAACACAAAGGCGCGATCACTCTTGCCCATCGGCCCGTCATAGCGCCGTGAAGCCCCCACCATCGCCCCCAGCACACCGGCGTATTCGCTGAACAACGCCAACAGCGTGACCAACAACACCAGCAACAGACTGGCATCGGCAAACAAGGCAAAAGGCAGGATCAAGGCAGCGTCGGCGATGATATCGCATAGCTCATTGAGGTAGGCGCCCAGAGGCGATTGCTGGCCGAACTCCCGGGCCAACATGCCATCCACCGCATTCAACGCCATGCGCAAAAGCATCCAGATCGGCACCAGGATGAACACCCAAGGATGACTGGCAAACCACGCAACCACGGCCCCCACCAACACCGAGACAATGCCGGCGAGCAAGGTGACCTGATTGGCCGTGACGCCCTTGTCGTAAAGACACTGGACCACCGGGCGCAGCAGGTTCTGGAAGGCGGGTTTGAGCTGGTAAATGGAAGGCATGGGAAGGGAATCTCGGCCGTTAAGGGGCTGGGCTTGTTCAGCTGCGAGATTACGATAGTTGGGGTTTGGCCGGAGGGGTAATTCTCCAGAATGCGCGCGGGTCGGCACATCTGGCAACGAATCTACCGGTGGATAAAGAACCCCTGTGGGAGCGGGCTTGCTCGCG
>NZ_JABWQV010000272.1 GCF_014268615.1 Pseudomonas tehranensis
GGAGCGAGCCTGCTCGCGATAGCGGTGGTTTCGGTTTCTACCCCTCGGCGGCTTCAGGCAACCTGGCAATCACCTTGATCTCGAACTGAAAACCATACAACCACGTCACCCCCACTCCCGTCAGAGTCGGATGCGGTGCGTTGCCCCAGAACTCGGGCACCACTTTCCAGATCCTCTCGAATGTCGATTCGGGGTCGACGATGAACACGGTGACGTCAACCACATCGTCAAAGGTGCAACCGGCGGCGGCTAGAATCGCCTTCAGGTTGTTGAACGCCAGCCGAACCTGGTCCTCCAGTTCCGGTTCTGGCGAACCGTCTTCGGTGCTGCCGACTTGCCCCGATACGAATAAAAAGCCATTGGAGCGAATCGCTGGCGAATAGCGATTACGCTCATACAGGGCCTGGCGCCCGGCTGGGAAAACTACATCACGCTGTGCCATAAGTGTCTCCATCAAAGGGTCGGATTCAATCTTGAAACCACTCTAGGGGCTTGTGCCCGGACGATAAACGAGCAACCTTGGCGATCACTGTTTGTAGAATCCAAACAATCTGACGGACACATGGGGCAGCAATGGATCGTTTCGACGCGATGCAGGCATTCGTTCGAGTGGTGGAGGCGGGCAGCTTCACCAAGGCGGCCGACACCCTGCACATGAGCAAAACCACCGTGACCCAACTGGTGCAGCAACTGGAGGCACGGTTGCGCGTCAAGTTGCTCAACCGCACCACGCGCAAGGTCAACGTCACCGCTGACGGCGCCGCTTATTACGAGCGGGTGATTCGCCTGCTGGCCGACATGGACGATGCCGAGACCAGCGTCTCCGGTGCCCAGGCGTTACCCCGCGGGCGCCTGCGGGTGGACGTGCCGAGCCCGCTGGCTGCAATGATCCTGGTGCCGGCCTTGCCGACGTTCTATGAGCGATATCCGGACATTCAGATCGACATGGGCGTCAGTGATCGCATCGTCGACATGCTTGATGAAAACGTCGATTGCGTGGTGCGCGGCGGTGAGTTGAGGGATCAGTCGCTGGTCGCCCGACGCGTCGGCGATCTCGCCCTGGGCGTCTTCGCCGCCCCGAGCTACCTGGCACGGTTTGGCGTGCCCGCGCATCCCCGAGAACTGGAGGATTCGCACCATCGCACCGTGGGTTTCCTGTGGGCGCGCACTGGCAAATCCCTGCCCTACGCGATGCGCCGTGACGCTGAGCTGCTTCACGTCAAAGGGCGCTACGCGCTGGCCATTGACGACGGCAACGCCTACCTCGCGGCCGGTCTGGCCGGGTTGGGCGTGCTCTGGCTGCCCGAGTACATGTCCCGAGCCCACCAGGCGCGAGGTGATTTGGTGGCGCTGTTCGAAGACTGGCACCTCGAGCCGATGCCGCTTTATCTGGCCTACCCGCCAAACCGGCACATCAGCGCCAAGTTGCGGGTGTTCATCGAATGGGTCGTGGAGTTGATGGCGCAGCATGCGCCTGTCATCGACCGATCCGGGTTATTAAAACCGACCGGATGACTGCAGAGGAGACACACCATGGACCCATTCACCGGCGGTTGCCTGTGCGGCAACGTTCGCATCCAAGCCTCGGGGCGCCCGTACCGGGTTGGCCTCTGCCACTGCCTCGATTGCCGCAAGCATCACGGGGCGCTGTTCTACGCCTCTGCGGTGTTCCCCCAGGATGCCGTGACCATCGAGGGTGAAACCCGGGACTACGCCGGGCGTTTCTTCTGCCCGCGCTGCGGCTCGTCGGTGTTCGCCCGTACCGGCGACGAGATTGAAGTGAACCTGGGAACGCTGGATGCCCCGGATCAACTGATGCCCACCTACGAAAGCTGGACCGTGCGCCGTGAATCCTGGTTGCCGGCGTTTCCGTTCACCAGGCACTACCCGCATGATCGTGAGGGCACGGGGCGCTTCGAAGAGTAGGCGCGCTAGCGGGACTTAGCCGAAGCCCACAATCGCCTTGATCTCCAGATACTCCTCGAACCCATGGAGACCATACTCACGACCATTGCCGGAGCGCTTGTAGCCACCGAACGGCGCCATCGGATTCCACGCCGGATAGTTCAACAGCACTTGCCCTGCGCGGATGCGCAACGCAACGCTGCGCGCCTGTTCAAGGTCCTGACCCTGAACATGCGCGCCCAGCCCATAGACGGTGTCGTTGGCGATGGCGACCGCTTCATCCACCGTGTCATAGGGGATGATGCACAGCACCGGGCCGAAGATTTCTTCCTGGGCGATGCGCATCACGCTGTCCACCTCGGAGAACACCGTCGGGCGAGTGTAGAAGCCTTTTTCAAAACCCTGCACGCGGCCTGGCCCACCACACAGCAGTTTTGCGCCTTCGTTCAGGCCCACTTCGATCATGGCCTGCACGCGATTGAACTGGGCTTGATTGGCGATAGGACCGAGGATGGTTTCCTCCGATTGCGGATCACCGACGATGATCGCATTGGCGGTGGCGGCCGCCAGGGCTTCGACCTGGGCCAATCGGTTCCTTGGCACGATCATGCGGGTCGGTGCGCTGCACGACTGGCCGACATTGCGAAACGCCGACATCACCCCCGGTGGTACGGCTTTGTCGAAGTCGGCGTCTGGCAGCAGCACGTTCGGTGACTTGCCGCCCAACTCCTGGGTCACGCGTTTCACCGTCGGGGCGGCCGCCTGGGCCACCAGCGCGCCTGCACGGTTCGAGCCGGTGATGGAGATCATGTCGATATCAGGATGCGCCGCCATGGCCGCACCGACCTCGGCACCGCTGCCGTTCACCAGGTTGAAGACCCCGGGAGGCAGGCCAGCGTCATGCACCAGTTGCGCGAAGAGCAGGGCGCTCAGGGGCGACAGTTCGCTGGGTTTGAGAACGACCGTGCAACCTGCCGCAATGGCCGGAGCGACTTTTGCGGTGATCTGATACAGCGGCCAGTTCCACGGCGTAATGAGCCCGCAGACGCCGATGGGTTCGCGGGTAATGGCTGTGCCGCCTTCGACCTTCTGGAAACAATAGTCGGACAGCACATCACGGGCTACGCGCACGTGTTCGGCCGCCAGCGGCACTTGCATCGCCCGGGCAAAACCGATGGCTGCGCCCATTTCCAGAGAGAGCGCCTGGGCCAGCGCCTCCTTTCGTTCAAGGATCAGTTCATGAATTCTGCCGATCACCAGTGCGCGCGAGGCTGGCGAAGTCGAGGACCAGCCGGGAAAGGCCGCACGCGCCGCCGCGACCGCCCGATCAACATCCTCGCACGACCCTTGGGCGACGTGGGCAACAACCTCTTCGGTGGCCGGGTTGATCACCGGCAACGTGGCCGCATGTGCCGGGAACGACCAGTCACCATTGATATAAAGCTGTCGGGTTGTGTGCGGGTCGAGGGTGTAGCTGTTCGAAGATCGGGTTGTCATCCAACGGGCTCCCATAGAGCGTTTATGGCATGGCCTGCGGCAGATCGTTATGCCGTGTCTGCTCAATAAACTAACAAAGAGGCCCTGATCAGTTGTGCCGTTCTCGACCTTGGCAAAGGAGAATCTGCTGTATCTGGCGCGCTAACTTGGCAAAAACGTATCTGTACCCATTGCCGGTTGCCCATTGCCCGTTGCCGACACGCGAGCCAGCGCTTCGACTTCAATCAGGTAGCCATGATGCAGCGCCGGGACGGGCACCACGGCGCGTGCGGGGCGGTGCTCGCCCAGATAGCGGGCATAGATTCGGTCGAAGGCCGGCCAGTGTTCGATGCCGGCGACATAGACCGTCACCTTCACCAGATCGCTTGGGCCCCGGCCTGCGGCGTCGAGAATCGCCAGCAGGTTTTCCAGGGCGATGGCAGCTTGGACCTCGAAGGGCTGGTCGACGCTGTGGCTGCCATCGGCGCGCACCGGCAATTGCCCGGACACATACAGGACGCCCTGGTACGACAGCGCCTGGGCGTAATGTCCACCCGGCGCTGCGGCGTGGGTGGTATGGATAAACCCAATCTCACCAGCCATGCAGACGACTCCAGTTGTGCACTTGGCCCGTGGCATCACAGGCGAGGTAATGAGGGAACTGTGCGCCAGTGGCACATGCATGGTTGGGCAGGATGCGCAGGCGGCTGCCGATGGGAAACCGCGCGGTGATATCCACGTGTTCGGCGTTCGTCAGGGTGATGATGCCGTGCTCCTGATTAGCGCTGGTGAGCAGCGCGCCGTCGATCCAGTCGCCGGTTTCGCTACACACCTGTCCATAGCCGAAGTCCCGTGACTGGCGCTGCGTACCCCGGTCACGACTCATGGCCATCCAGCCGGCATCGGTGATGATCCAGCCTTTTTCCTGTTGATGACCGATGACGGTGGTCAGCACGCTCAGCGCCAGTTCGCCTGCCTGGCAGACGCCGACGTTGTGCATCACCAGGTCGAAGAATACATAGACGCCTGCGCGAACTTCGGTGACGCCTTCCAGGTTCTGTGCCGACAGCGCCGTGGGCGTGGAGCCGACGCTCACCTCAGGGCAGGCCAGCCCGGCTTCGCGAATGCGTTGGGCAGCGCGCACGCAAAGGTTGCGTTCCTGTTCGGCCAAGGCTTGCAGCGCGTCGGGCGTATCGAGTTCGTAGCTGGAGCCGGCGTGGGTCATCACGCCGCAAAGCTGCATGCCGCCTTCATCCAGTAGCCGGGCGATGCCCACAAGTGAATCGTCCTCGACCCGCACGCCGGACCGATGGCCGTCGCAATCAATCTCGATCCAGACCTCGAACCGCTCATCGTGCTGCTGGCCGAAATCGACGATGGCCTGGGCCGCCGTCAGGCTGTCCGTGAGGATGCTCAAGCGACAGCCTTGGCGCTTGAGTGTCAGGGCCTGGGCCAGTTTGCCGGGCGCCATGGCCACGGCGTAGAAAATGTCCTGGATGCCGGCCGCGAAACAATATTGCGCCTCCTTTAAGGTGGACACGGTGACGCCGCTGGCGCCTGCGGCGATCTGCGCCTGGATCACGGGCAGGCATTTACTGGTCTTGATGTGGGGCCGTAAACGCACACCCAAGGTGTCCATGCGTTGCTGCATGCGCTGGATGTTGCGCTGCATGCGCGGTACATCGATGAGCGCGACAGGGGTATCAAGGAGGGGAATTGAGGCGGTCATGAGCAGCACTCGGTGGATGGGGACAGGGCGACTCTACTCAGTCGTCGTGAAGTCGTGGTTCAATGCTGCGTCATCAATCATTAAGTTGAACTGAATGATTAGCATCGAAGACCTGCGCATGGCCGTGACGCTGGCGCGCTCCGAGTCGTTGAGCGCAGCGGCCAGGGCCCTCAATGTCTCGCCACCTGCGTTGTCCATGCGCTTGCGCAAACTGGAGACATTGCTCGGCCTGACCCTGGCCAACCGCGATGCCCGGCGCCTGAGCCTCACCGCCGATGGCGAGCGCTTCTCCCGCCAGAGCGCGCTGTTGCTGGAGCAACTGGAGGCGCTTCCCGAGTCGTTCAAACAGCCGGACAATCAACTGGCCGGCACCCTCAGGCTGGCGGCGCCGTTCGGCTATGGACGGCAACGCATCGCGCCGTTGCTGGCGCGTTTTGCCAGGTTGCACCCACAGTTGTGCCTGCACCTGGATTTACGGGAAACGCCCTGGCCCGATCGTCACGACAGTGATGCGGTGATTCACATCGGTAACCTCAGCGACAGCCAGTGGGTTGCCCGGCCCCTGAGCCACAATGCTCGCTGGTTATGCGCCAGCCCCGCCTACCTGGAGCGGCACGGCACGCCGTCTTCACCGGAGCAACTGGCTGAGCACCGCTGTATTTGCATTCGCGAAAACGATGAGGACGTCACGCTGTGGCATCTGCGCAATGAGCAGGAACGCAAGACCCTGCGCATCCAGCCAGCCTTGCTGAGCAACGACGGCAGTGTGGCCCGACGCTGGGCCGAAGAGGGGTTGGGCCTGGTGCTGCGCTCGCAATGGGATGTCAGCAGAGCCATCGCCGATGGCAGCCTTGTCCGGGTGCTCGCCGATTGGCAATTCGACAGCGCACCGATCAACCTGCTGGTGCCGTCGCGCAAAGTTCGCAGCGCACGGGTGCAGGCGTTGGTGAGTTTTCTTGAGGCTGAGTTGAAAGCCTGAACACTAAGGTTCCTTACAGACCTGCCGCCATCGCGAGCAGGCTCGCTTCCACAG
>NZ_JABWQV010000273.1 GCF_014268615.1 Pseudomonas tehranensis
CAGCCTCGCTTCGCTCGACAGCTCCTACAGGTCCAGTGGGAGCAAAGGGGATTTCAGTGAGCCCCTGGATCCGCCACCAAGCGCCCGCCATCCTTGGTCAGGGCTTTCAGAAACTCGGTCTGTAACTCCGGATCATTGCGGGTCAGTTCGATCAGGCTCTGTTCCAGTTCGCTGGCTTCTTCTTCAAGCCCCAGCTCCGATAGTCGCTTGACCCGATGAACCCATTGCTCCACTTCGTCATCTTCCAGATCGTCGTAGATCAGCGCGTGGGCTTCCACCAGCTTGCTGCGCAACGTGCTGCTGATGCTCAGGGACGAGTCGGTGTGTACCTCGTCCAGGGCGTCCGTCACGCTGATCTGCAACTTGCCGAAGTGGCTCAGATCATGCTCGGCGAATGGGCTTTCCAGCAGATTCAAACGCAACACGCCATTGCGGTCGGTGCTCAGTTCGAAGGTCTGCCGGGCAGCCTTGACCTGTACCGGGCGTTCGCTCCAAGGCAGGCTCGTGTGTTCGACGCGTTTGTCGTGTTGCACTTCGTCGATTCCGGCCAGGTTCTGCTGGGCGCGGCCATGGGATGGCACGTTCATGAAGGGATTGAGCCCGGCGAAACCGTAGCTGATCCAGTCTCGAGTCGCGCTCTCCGGGAGGTTGCCAAGGGCGAACACATTGACCACGTTGGCGCCGACACCCGCCACCACTGCCACCGCGCCCAGCGGAATTTCGTAAACTTCGCGCCAGGGCTGATACGGCGTATAGCGATCATAATGGCGGGTGACTTCGAATTCGGTGACTTCGAAGGTCTTCTGCTCATTGATCCGCACCCGACGTTGCGGCAGTTCGAGCACTTTGGGCTCGCCCACTTCGATATGCAGGCTATGGTCGAGCAGTTTGCGCTCGACCCGCTCTTCGTGCTCGCTGCGTTGCGACATTTGGTTGGCACAGCCGCTGACCAGCAGGGCGCCGCATAGCGCGGCGCCCCCGAGGCCTAAGGTGTTTCGCTTGAACATGACGTCTCTATCTGGTGTCAGCGGCGGATACGGGCCTGGAGGAACGACAGCACGTCAGCGACCGGCAGCGCTTGCGGCTCGGCCTCGGTGCGACTTTTGTATTCCAGGTTGCCTTCGGCCAGGCTGCGGTCACTGACGACGATCCGATGCGGGATGCCGATCAGTTCCATGTCTGCGAACTTGATGCCGGGGCTGGTTTTTTTGTCGCGGTCGTCCAGCAGCACTTCGAAGCCGGCCGCCGTCAGTTCGGCGTAGAGCTTGTCGGTGGCTTCGCGAACCAGTTCGGTCTCGTAGCGCAACGGCACCAGGGCGATCTGGAATGGCGCCAGGGCGTCGCTCCAGATGATTCCTTTCTCGTCGTTGTTCTGCTCGATGGCCGCGGCGACCACGCGGGATACGCCGATGCCGTAGCAGCCCATTTCCAGGGTCACCGGCTTGCCATTCTCGCCCAGCACTTCGCACTTCATCGCCTTGCTGTACTTGTTGCCCAGCTGGAAGATGTGCCCGACTTCAATGCCACGCTTGATTTCCAGGACCCCTTTGCCGTCCGGGCTCGGATCACCGGCCACGACGTTGCGCAGGTCGGCCACGGTCGGAACCGGCAGGTCGCGCTCCCAGTTCACGCCGAAGTAGTGCTTGTCATCGATGTTGGCGCCGATGGCGAAATCGCTCATCAGCTCCACCGAGCGGTCGATGATGATCGGCAGCGGCAGGTTCAGCGGGCCGAGGGAGCCGGCGCCGGCGCCGATGGCGTCGCGCAGTTCGGCGTCGGTGGCCATGACCAGGGGGCTGGCAACGCCAGGCTGGTTGCCAGCCTTGATTTCGTTCAGCTCGTGATCGCCACGGATGATCAGGGCGATCAGCTTGCCTTCTTCTTCGGCGCGCACGATCAGGGTCTTGATGGTGCGTTCGATCGGCAGGTTGTAGCCTTCCACCAGTTGGGCGATGGTCTTGGCGTTTGGCGTGTCCACCAGGCGCAGTTCTTCGGCCGGCGCAGGACGAGAGGTTTCCCGGGGCACGGCCTCGGCTTTCTCGATGTTGGCGGCGTAGTCGGAGCCGTTGCTGAAGACGATGTCGTCTTCGCCGGACTCGGCCAGTACGTGGAACTCGTGGGAGCCGGCGCCACCGATGGAACCGTTGTCGGCCTCAACCGGGCGGAATTTCAGGCCCAAACGGGTGAAAATGTTGCAGTACGCCTGGTGCATGCGGTCGTAGGTGACTTGTAGCGAGGCCAGGTCGGCGTGGAAGGAGTACGAATCCTTCATGATGAATTCGCGGCCGCGCATCAGGCCGAAGCGTGGACGGATTTCATCACGGAATTTGGTCTGGATCTGGTACAGGTTGATAGGCAGCTGCTTGTAGCTGCTCAACTCGTTGCGCATCAGATCGGTGATCACTTCTTCGTGAGTCGGGCCGGCGCAGAAGTCACGACCGTGACGGTCTTTGATGCGCAGCAACTCCGGGCCGTACTCTTCCCAGCGGCCCGATTCCTGCCACAGCTCGGCCGGTTGGGTGCCCGGCATCAACACTTCCAGAGAGCCGGCGGCGTTCATTTCTTCGCGAACGATGGCTTCTACCTTGCGCATCACACGCAGACCCATCGGCAGCCAGGTGTACAGGCCCGAGGCGAGTTTGCGGATCATGCCGGCACGCAGCATCAGCTGGTGGCTGATCACGACGGCGTCGGAAGGCGTTTCTTTCTGTGTGGCGAGCAAAAATTGACTGGTGCGCATGGTTGGCCGTTGTCGGTTGCTGATGACGAGAAGTGACGGAGCATTGTACGGGCGAGATGCCCTGGCGTACAGGCGCGTGGCTGGTCGCCAGGCACGAGCGCCGGTTTCGCCGGCGCTTGCTGAAGTTTCCTACGATTCTTGCGCAGGTCGCGTGGGTGTCGGTTCCGGGTCCGAAGCCGAGCCTGAACCCTGGCGGCGGTTTTCCTGATACCAGTGCAAGGCAATCAGCAACAGGGTCGGAACCCCCAGCAAGGCGGTGATCAGGAAGAAGTCGTGATAGCCGAATTTCTCCACCATCACCCCTGAGTAACCGCCGATCAAGCGCGGCAGCAACAGCATGATCGAGCTGAGCAGGGCGTATTGGGTGGCCGAGAACTTCAGGTTGGTCAGGCTCGACAAGTAGGCGACGAACGCCGAAGTGGCCAGGCCTGAGCTGAAGTTGTCCAGGGAGATGGTGACAACCAGCATCTGCAGATTGGCGCCCATGTCGGCGAGCATCAGAAACAGGATATTGGTGCCGGCGGAGGCCACGCCGCCGATAAACAGGATCGGCAGAATGCCGAAACGCACGATCAACAAGCCGCCCATGCCGGCGCCGACGAGCGTCATGATCAGCCCGAAAATCTTGCTGACGCTGGCGATCTGGTCTTTGGTGAAGCCTTGGTCGATGTAGAACACATTGGCCATGACGCCCATGACCGTGTCGGACATCCGGTAGGTGGCAATCAGTCCAAGCAGCAACAGGGCCTGCCAGCGGTAACGCAGAATGAAATCGTTGACCGGTGTCAGCACCGGCGCCAGCCCGCGGCGCCCCATGGCCGAGAGGCACAGGGCAGTCAGGGTGATATAGAGGATGGCCCGCAGGAAGGCGCGATCTTCGAGCAGCAGGTCCAGCAGGCTGACGCCTTCGAACAGGACGCTGGCAAAGTCGGTGTTATAGAGCTGGGTGAACATCGCCGGCACCGACACCAGCAGCACGATGAGGACGAACACCGAGGCCAACTGGTGGACGAAGCTATAGCGACCGGCCTGCAACTGGGTGCGCAGCGGCACCGGCGGTTCGCGCATGAACAGAGAGGTGAGCAGGGCGGGGACCATCAGCACGCCGAACAATAGATAGGTGCCTGCCCAGGCCGAGTGTTTATAGCTGAAACCGGTGGAGCCGAAGCCTTCGGCGAAGAACAGTGCGCCGGCGGTGGCCAGCAATGCCGCGATTCGGTACCCGGACATGTAGCTGGCCGCGAGGGCCGCCTGGCGGGTGTCGTCGGCGATCTCCAGGCGATAGGCATCGACGGCGATGTCCTGAGTGGCCGAAGCGAACGCCACGATCACCGCGATGGCGATCAACCATGACAGGTGTTTTTGCGGATCGCAGAAGCCCATGCCGATCAGGCCGAGGATCACCAGGGCCTGGGAGAGCACCAGCCATGAACGCCGACGTCCGAGTTTGCCCAGCAGCGGCAGGCGCCATTGGTCGAGCAGCGGCGACCAGACCCATTTAAAGGCATAGGCCAGGCCGATGAGGCTCGCGTAACCAATGGTCTCGCGGGCCACGCCGGCTTCGCGCAACCAGACCGAAAGCGTGGAAAACACCAGCATGTAGGGCAAGCCGGCGGCGAAGCCAAGCAGCAACAGCACGAGCGTCGAGGGACTGGCATAGGCGGCGAGGGCGGCGCGCCAGGTTTTACGGGGCATGGGCTGGAGTCTGCCTCAAAAATTGCGAAAACAAAGCGCGCACTCTAACCGCTGTGCTCTACCGGGCGCCAGCCATGGCGCTGAATATCAACACGATTGTTCAGGACACTGACCCCTTCCATGCGCAGGCGCGCGCGTTGTTCATCCCCTGAAGCGCTGCCGACCGGCAGGCTTATCCGACCACCGGCGCCCAACACTCGATGCCATGGCAGCTTTGTGTCGTTCGGCAGCTGACTGAGGGTACGCCCTACCCAGCGCGCCGCTCGGCCCAGACCGGCCATCTCGGCGAGTTGGCCATAGGTCACGACCTTGCCGGCCGGCACTTGTGCCAGGGTCAGGTACAGGGTGGTGCGGCGGATCTGGGCGGCGTTCTCTGGGGCCGCGGGAGCATCAGTCAAGTTCAGGTGTCCTGGGCAAGGGCGTATTGCCGTTTGTAGATTAAATCCCGCAAGGGTGGTTGAGAAATGAACTCATTACAAATACTTCGGTCAGTCCTTGCTAAGGTGTCGTCCCGGGGGATAATGCCGCCTTTTTACCGCAAACTTGAGCTCTTTATACGCTTATGTTGTCTAGAACCCTGCTATGCCTAGCTGTTACCAGCGCCTCCATGCCATTGCTTGCCGATACCGTCTGGTTGAAGAACGGTGACAAGCTCAGCGGCAAGATCACCGTTTTCGATGGAGGGAAGTTGCTGATCCAGACCGATTACGCCGGCGCGATTCCCATCGACTGGAAACAGGTCAAGACTCTTGAGAGCGACCAGCAGTTGCTGGTCAAGCAGGATGCCTACACCGGCGAAAAAGCCAAGGCGCTGCAGGCTGCCGAGGACGGCAAGGTGACCCTGGCCAACGGCGATGGACCCAAAACCGTCGAGTTGGCCAGTATCCAGCAAATCCTCAAACCCAAACCGGTGGTCGAGGATCTGGTGTGGAAGGGTAATATCGACGCTGCCCTGGATTATCAGCGCGCGGAAAACGATACCGATGACTACGACATTGATTTCAAGACCTCGGCGCGCCACGGCAGATGGCGGCATACGGCTGAGGGCGAATACAACCGTGAATTCCAGGATGACGTGGTTTCCACCGACAACTGGAGGCTGGAGTATTCCCTCGACCGATTCCTGACGGATAAATGGTTCTGGCAAGGGCGCCTGAACTACAAGCGCGACAAAGTCGAAGATCTGGCCCGCCAGCGCGTGGTGGGTACCGGTCCGGGCTACCAGTTCTGGGATGACGAACTGGGGGCTTTCTCGTTGGGCTCGCTGTTCAACCGCACAGATTACGAATACCGCGACGGTGGGACCGACAACTTCTATTCCATCGCCATGAAGTGGGACTACAACCGTTACCTGATCGGCAAGCGCGTCGAGTTCTTCACCAATGGCGAAGTCGGCAAGCCGCTGTCCAGTGTTGCCGAATACGCCTACGACGCCGAGGTGGGGCTGCGCTACAAAGTTACCGACTGGGCTTCGCTCAACCTCAAGGCCGAGAAAGATGTCATTGAGGGCACCGAAGACAGCGACTTGAGCAAGACGCGCTACACCGCCGGCTTTGGCGTGACCTGGTAATCCCGGGCTAACCAACAAACCAGTGTGGGAGCGGGCTTGCTCGCG
>NZ_JABWQV010000274.1 GCF_014268615.1 Pseudomonas tehranensis
CCTGTGGCGAGGGGATTTATCCCCGCTCGAGTGCGAAGCACTCGCACAGGTCATGAACCCAGGAAAATCCAGAGGGTTGCTTCGCAACCCAATGGGGATAAATCCCCTCGCCACATTAGGTTCGCAGCGTTCACAAAAAACCAGGCTCAGTTCACTGTTCGGCACCTTTGTGCTGCCGCTTATTGATTTCGTCCACCAGGCGCTTGGCCAGTGCTGGGTAGTTCTCGTCGAAATGATGGCCACCCGGTAGCTGGATGGCTTCGCCCACCGCGGTCTTGTCGGTACAGCCACTTTCAGCCGCTTCTTCTACGCCGTAGATGCACACCACTTTGTCGGCGGGCAGCTTGGCCATTTCCGGGCCCGTGGCGGCTTCGGTGCCGGCATTGCCGAGCCAGCCTTCGACTTCGATCTCGAAGCTGCCGGTGCGCGCGAAGGCCAGCAGGATGATTGCGTCGACCCCTTGCTGCTCGCTGGCCGGAAGGCGATTGTAGATGGCGGGCAGCACGTCGGCGCCAAAGGAATAACCGGTCAGGATGAAGCGCTTGGTGCCCCAGACCTGACGGTAGTGCTGCATCAGTTCGGTGAGGTCCTGGGCGCTTTGTTCCGGGCTCTTGTGCTGCCAGTAGTAACGCAGGGTGTCGATGCCGACGACCGGATAACCGATCTTGGCCATTTCTTCGGCCACGTCCCGGTCCAGGTCCCGCCAGCCGCCGTCTCCGGAGAGAAACAGCGTCACGGTGTCCCGGGCCTGGCTGGCGGGCACTTCTACCACGGGAATGCTCAGGCCGCCCTGGTCGGTGCCTACCAGGATCTTGTGCAGTTCGTTGTTCAGCACCTGTGGCAGGTTGATGTCGTAGTTGCTGATGCTGGTTTCAGCGTTCGGTTGATCCCGTACGAAACCGGCGCTGGTGTCGTCGGGGTTGTCATTCCAGGCCACCAGCCAGTGGCCGTGGGCCGCGCTTTTAGGCAGCAGGTGGGTGCAGCCGGGTTTTTCCAGGGCCAGGTCCACCGACACGGCCTGGGCCTTGTCGTTCTTCTGCTCGGCCAGCCAGCGCCAGGCCAGCACGGCTCCGGGGCCGATACCGCTGACCAGCGTCGCCGGCCCCTGGAGCTGCTTCAGGCCGGCCTGCAGGGCACGGCCTTGCAGCATGCAGTCCTTGGGCAGGATCACTTGGACGATCTGCGCCGAGCCGCTGCGGCTGAGGGTCAGCAATTGCGTGTCGCTGAGTTTCTGGTCTTCGTTGACCGCCACCAGCACATGGGCGCGGGGCGGGGTGCCGGGAGTGATCCGGGTCATGGGGGCACCGTCGACCGGCGACAGCTGTTCAAGTGTTGGTTGCGGGGCAGGGCGGTTCCAGTACCAGTAACCGCCACCGAGAATCACCGCCAACACCAACAGGGTGGCCACTACGTATCGCCAGGAGCGTTGCATCATCAGCGTTTCACCAATCCAGTCAGGCCGCCTGCAATCAGGGCGGCGGTATCGGCCAGGGCTACCAGCGGATCAAGTCCGGCGGGCACGGCCATGTAACGAGGTTCCCAGTCAGGCTGGAATTTATCTTTGAAGCGGCGCAAGCCCTGGAAGTTGTAGAGCTGTTCGCCACGGCGGAACACCATCGAACCCAGGCGCTGGGTCAGCGGTGCGCCGCGTCGCGGTTGCAGGCCCGACAGGGGGACCATTCCGAGGCTGAAGCGGGCATAGTCGTGGGCTTTGTAATGCTGAATCAGCCCGACCATCATGAATTCCATGGTCAGTTTCGGGGCGTCGGGATGGGCGCGCATCAAGTCCAGGCTGGCCAATTCATGGCTGTGCGTCTCCAGCAGATTGGCGAATGCCACCGGACGGCCTTCGAAACGAATCACTGCGATGCGAAAATGCTTGAGGTAGTCATCACTGAAGCGGCCCAGTGAAAAGCCCTTCTCCCGCACGTTCTTGCCGGTCAGCCAGGCGTCGGAAATGACCTTCAGTTCATCCATTGGCGCCTGGCCCGGTTCGTGGATCTCCAGCGACAGACCGTCCCGGGTGCCGCGGTTCCAGGTGTAGCGCAAGTCCTTCATCTCTTTGCCCTTGGCTTCGAGATCGAAATGTTTGAGGTCGACCCGTGCTTCTTCACCCAGCTTGATCGCCGTCAGGCCGATATCCATGTAGTACGGCAGGTTTTCGGCGCGCACTTGGTAGAACACCGGACGCGCATGATGGGTATCGCACAGGTCGCGGAACTGCCAGATCATTTCAGCGCGTTGCTGGGTGGGGCCGATCGGGTCGTACAACGCCACCAGACTGCGGCCACGGCGGGCATACATCAGAAACGCTTCGTCGTTGGGGTGAAACAGCAGTGCCTTGTCACCGGTCAAGGCCAGGCCACCGTCGGGCTGCGAAGAGGCCATGAGAATCTTTTTGGCTCGCTCCAGTTCTTCTGCCGCCGGCAGCTGGATCACCGGTCGGGCGGTACGCAGCAGCCAGGTCAGGGACACCGCCACCAGCAGCACCGCCGCGCCCAGCAGTGAGCGCAGACCTCTAGGGGCGTCGGCATCGAGGGTGAATTGCCACCACAGTTCATGGCTGTAGGGCACGTCCTGGTAAGCAAACAGCAGCAGCCAGATCGACGCACCGAGCACGCACAGGCTGGCAATCAGAAACAGCGGCGAAAATGGCAGCTCGGTCAGGCGACTCGGACGATAAAACGAACGTCGGAACACCGCCAGCAAGCTGGCCGTCAGCGTCAACAGCGTGGCCTCTTCCCAATCGAAGCCCTTGAGTAGTGAGAGCAGGGCGCCCACCAACAGTAAAACGGTGGTCAGCATCCAGGCGGCGGACAAGCGACGGCGCAGGCCCTGGGCGAGCAACAGGCACAACACGCCTACAAGGCTGGCGCCCAGGTGCGAGGCGTCCACCAGCCGATGAGGGATCAGGAAACCAATGTGCTCCAGGCGCGTATCAATCTCCGGGGTCACACCGGAAAACAGCAGCACCACGCCCGAGAGGAACACCAGCACCGCCAGGATCGGCGCCGCCAGGCCCGAGGCAACCCGCAGGGACTGACGGGTCTGGAACAGCCGTTGCGCTTCATTGATCAATAGCAGCACACAGGCCACCAGCATCGGCAACAGCACGTAGATCAAGCGATACAGAAGCAGCGCGGCGGCCAATGGCGCGGCCCCCAGTTTGTCGGCAAAGGCCGCCAGCAGGATCGCCTCGAACACCCCGACCCCGCCGGGTACATGACTGAGCACGCCGGCTGCCAGCGCCAACAGGTACACCAGCAGGAACGCGCCGAACGGTGGTGTTTCGGGCAACAACACGTACAGCACCGTGGCGGCCGCCGCGACATCCAGCGTGGTGATGATCAGTTGCAGGAGCGTCAAGCGCCGGCCCGGCAGGCGCAGGGTGCGGCGCCCGGCCTTGACCAGCAGGCTGTCCCGATAGGGCTGTTCTGGCAGGCGCCGACGGTAGATGCCAATAGCCAGCGCACAGGTGAGCAGGAGCACCGCCACGCAGATCGCTCCCAGCCAGGTGGCCGGCAAGTGCAGGGCGGCGGAAGCGGCGGGCAGATCACTGAGGGTTGCCAGAGCCGCCAGCGGCGGCAGTGCACAGCCCAGGGACAGGCTGGCGAACAGTGTCATGTGGGCGACATCCGTCGCGCCCAGGCCCTGGCGGGCATACAGCCGGTAGCGAACCGAGCCCCCCGACAATAACGAGAGTCCGATGGCGTTGCCGATCGCAAAAGCGCTGAATCCACCCAGGATCAGCGTTTTCGCGGGCAATTTCACACCGGCATAACGGCTGGCGGACCATTCATAGCCCAGCAAGATGACGAATCCGACGACAGTTGCGGTGACGGCGCCGAGCAGGGCTGAGCGCGGCACCTGCATGATCGAGTCGTGCAGAGCGTACAGATCGAGCTCGTTCAGCAGGTGGCGACAGGCAATCAATGCAAGGGCGAACAGCAGCAGCGTAATGGCGAGGCCGATAGGCTGACGGTACTGGCTGATACGCTCCAGCCAGCGCAAGCGCCCGGCCTTGATCGGTTGTACCGCAGTAACAGTGTCTTGTGGGGCCGACGAGTGAGCGCGCATCAATCACCTCTTGAACTATGCGCGACAGGATGGGGGCAACCTGCTCAGTTACCAATCCCTGCTGAAAAAAATAATTACAAAATATTTGTTATGAAAGCTTTTTTCGACAGGCACAAAAAAGGCCACTCTTTCGAGTAGCCTTTCTTGATGTTTGGTTGCGGGAGCCGGATTTGAACCGACGACCTTCGGGTTATGAGCCCGACGAGCTACCAGACTGCTCCATCCCGCGTCTGTGTGGCGGCATTCTACAGGCGAACGCCTGAGTGTCAACCGTTAAAAGGTGGTGAGGTCAAATAAACGGCCAATTCGTCGCCGACCGAGCTAAACACAAGAAATCAAAAGGAAATTGTCCTACAAGCAGGCCGTCTGCATTGCGTCGCCGTGGGGCTGGGCGAGGTTCGCATGCCTTCTCTTCACGACACCTTGCTCAAAAAACAAACGGCCACAAAAAAGGCCACTCTTTCGAGTAGCCTTTCTTGATGTTTGGTTGCGGGAGCCGGATTTGAACCGACGACCTTCGGGTTATGAGCCCGACGAGCTACCAGACTGCTCCATCCCGCGTCTGTGTGGCGGCATTCTACAGAGGATCGGCTGGCTGTCAACCCTGGCGCGAGGAAAATCTGTTCAGCTTCAATTGCTTAGCCTAAGTCATGGGCATTGTGACAGCGCTGTGACGCAAGCCTGGCAAGGGCTGGCGCTCTATTGGACGCTTCGCTGCGATTGAAGAAATAAATTCAGGTGGGTTTTTCCAGTCGCAGTGAAGGATTTTTCAACTACTGGTGCTATATACAGTTGTCGGTGCGATACTGGCGTCCCGACTCGTCGCACATCCGCTTCTCTTATGACGCAACGCAAAATCATCCACGTCGACTGTGACTGCTTCTACGCCGCTATCGAGATGCGCGATGACCCGCGGCTGGCCGGCAAGCCCTTGGCGGTGGGTGGTTCGGCGGACCGGCGCGGGGTCATCGCGACCTGTAACTACGAGGCCCGGGCCTACGGTGTGCGCTCGGCCATGTCATCCGGACATGCCTTGAAGCTCTGCCCCGACTTGACCATCGTCAAGCCGCGGATGGACGCCTACCGGGAGGCGTCGAAGGAAATTCATACGATCTTCAGCGATTACACTGACTTGATCGAGCCGCTTTCTCTGGATGAGGCCTACCTGGATGTCTCCGCCAGTGCCCATTTCGGAGGGAGTGCCACCCGCATCGCCCAGGACATTCGGCGACGGGTTTCCAATCAACTGCACATCACGGTGTCCGCTGGCGTCGCCCCCAACAAGTTTCTGGCCAAGATCGCCAGCGATTGGAAAAAGCCCAACGGTTTGTTCGTCATCACCCCGGATCAGGTCGAAGACTTCGTCTCGGCCCTGCCTGTGAGCAAGCTGCATGGGGTGGGCAAAGTGACCGCCGACAAACTGAATCGGCTCGGCATTGTCGACTGCCTGCAGTTGCGTCAATGGGACAAGCTGGCGCTGGTGCGCGAATTCGGCAGTTTCGGTGAGCGACTCTGGAGCCTGGCTCGTGGGATTGATGAACGTCTGGTGCACAATGACAGCCGAAGGCAGTCCATCAGTGTGGAAAACACCTACGACGTCGATCTGCCTGATCTGACAAGCTGCCTCGATAAGTTGCCGGAGCTGATGCAGTCCCTGAGTGGGCGCATCGCACGGATCGACAGTAGTTATCGACCGGGCAAGCCGTTCGTCAAAGTGAAATTCCACGACTTCACTCAGACCACTCTGGAGCAGGCTGGGGCAGGGCGCGATCTGGGCAGTTATCAGTTGTTATTGACCCAGGCGTTCAACCGCGGCGGCAAGCCGGTGCGGTTGTTGGGGATAGGGGTACGGCTGGAGGATCTGCGAGGCGGGTTTGAGCAGTTGGAGTTGTTTGAGCGGTGAGGCTGCCACTTACATGAAGGCCTTGCCGGCTCTTGTGGCGAGGGAGCTTGCTCCCGC
>NZ_JABWQV010000275.1 GCF_014268615.1 Pseudomonas tehranensis
GGGAGCGGGCTTGCTCGCGAAAGGGCCCTTGAGCGCACTAGATCCGAAAACTACCCACCAACTGCTTCAACCGCGCCGCCTGCTGTTCAAGGTCGGCACAGGCGCGCAAGGTGGCTTGCAGGTTTTCCACACCTTCCTGGTTCAGCGTGTTGATTTCGGTGATGTCGACGTTGATCGATTCCACCACGGCGGTCTGCTCTTCGGTGGCGGTGGCCACGGATTGGTTCATGCCGTCGATTTCACCGATGCGCTGGGTCACGCTGCCCAGGCGTTCACCGGCCTGGTTGGCGATGCCGACGCTGCTTTCGCTCTGGCGCTGGCTGTCGGTCATGGTCAGGACCGCTTCCCGGGCGCCGACTTGCAGTTCTTCGATCATCTTCTGCACTTGCTGCGCCGAATCCTGGGTGCGATGAGCCAGGTTGCGCACTTCATCGGCCACCACCGCGAAGCCGCGACCGGCTTCACCGGCCCGGGCGGCTTCGATGGCGGCGTTCAGGGCGAGCAGGTTGGTCTGCTGGGAAATGCTGGTGATCACCTCAAGGATCTGGCCGATGTTCACCGTGTTGCTGTTCAGGGTTTCGATGTTGCCGCACGAATCGCTGATCTTGGCGGACAACTGCTGCATGGCGGTGATGGTTTTATCCACCACTTGTTGACCGTCTTCGGCCAGGCTGCGGGCATCGCTGGAATGTTGCGAGGCGAGGGCGGCGTTCTGGGCGATTTCCTGGGCGGCGGCACCGAGCTGGTTGATCGCCGCGGCCACGCTGCTGGTGCGCGAAGCCTGTTGATCGGAATTGACCATCGATGAATTGGACGCGCTGACCACACGCAGCGCGACTTCGTTGACCAGCCCGGTGGCCGAGGCCACTTCGCGAATGGACGTGTGAATGCGCTCCACGAAACGGTTGAACGACGTTCCCAGGGCGCCGAATTCGTCCTGGCCATGGATGGTCAGGCGGCGAGTCAGGTCGCCTTCGCCTTCGGCGATGTCATGCATGGCGCGGCCCATGGTCAGCAGCGGTTGCATCAGCACGCGGATCAGCATGCCCAGCAGGGCGATGATGAACACCACGGCAATGACCATGGCGATCAGCGCCGAGGTACGGAACTCGCTGAGCATCGCCAGGGCGGTGTCCTTGTCGAGCACCAGCGCCACGTACCAGTCGGCCCCCGGTACACCGTTGACCCGCGTGAAGGAGAGGTATTGGGTCTTGCCGTCGAGTTCGACTTCCTTCATGCCTGGGCTGATTTGCAGGGCGCCGTCAGGGTAGGCCTCGGCCAGGGTCTTGAGCACGCGCTGGCTGTCGGGGTGGATGAGGATCTTGCCGTCGGCGCTGACGATGAAGGCATGGCCGTGGCCGCCGAAGTTCAACGAGTTAATGATGGTGCTGACGCTCGACAGGTCGATGTCCGCACCGGCCACGCCGATCATCTGGTTCTGATGCTGTACCGGGGTGGCGACGGTTATCACCAGTTTGCCCGACGAGGCGGCGATGTAGGGTTCGGTGACGATGGTTTGTTGAGCGCTGTTGGCAGCCTTGTACCAGCCACGGGCGCGGGGATCGTAGTCGGCCGCACGATTGCCGGCCGGTACCGAGAACATCACGCCGTCGGTGCCGCCGAAATAGCTGAGCTGGAAGTTGCCGGTGTAGGCCGGTAGACCCACGGCGCGCTTGAGGCTATCGGCACTGCTGCCGTCCACGGCAATCTGCTGGGCCAGCGATTGCAGTAATTGGGTGCGGCCTTCGACCCAGGTCTGAATGTTGCGGCTGGTCAGGCTGCCGAGCTCCTGCATGGAAGTCTCGGTGCTGGCATGCAAGCCCTGGCGCTGACGGTAATCGTTGAACAGGATGAAGCAGGCGAATGCAACGGCTACCACGAGCGCAGCAGCCAGCAGGATTTTGTGGCTGAATTTCATGTTTCTGGTCATTAAGAACGCTACCGCAGAGGAGCTGGTCAGGAAGGGGCGTCAATTTGCCATAACGCCTGGCATTGCGCTGCTCTTTTTATCGGCTCCAAAGCGCTTTGAATCAGGCGTGCGCAGGCTAATCCCGACGAAATACACGACGGCGTCACAAACTGATTGTTTCACCCATGAAACACCGGCCCAACGCCCAACAAATACTGGGTCTGTCGGGGAACCAGATAGGGGTTTTCTCTTCTAAGGTTCTGGTTGGCACCCTGCCACCCCCTTCCGTTCCAGGAGTTACACCATGTCGCTGCGATCTATCGCCCTGTTGTCCTTGTGCGTCTTGTTGACGGCATGCAGCAAGGTCAACCAGGAAAACTATTCGAAATTGTCGGCCGGCATGCCCAAGGCCGAAGTCGAAACGTTACTGGGGAAACCGACCGATTGTTCGGGCGCGCTCGGCATGTCCAGTTGCACCTGGGGCGACCAGAAGAGCTTTATCAGCGTGCAGTACGCCGGTGACAAAGTGTTAATGTTTTCCGGCCAAGGCCTGAAGTAAACCGGGGCCACCGGCCCGCGGGAGAAAAATAATGATGCGGTTATTGTTAGTGCTTTTTGCCGGCCTGGTATTGGCTGGCTGTGCCACTTCTGGCGAAGACCCGTTGGCGCCGAAGACTGTCAACAGCGTCGACCTCAAGCGTTACCAAGGGACCTGGTACGAGTTGGCCCGTCTACCGATGTACTTCCAGCGCAACTGCGCGCAATCCGAAGCCCACTACACCCTCGAGCCTGACGGCAATGTGGATGTGTTCAACCGCTGCCTGACCTCGGACTGGCAGTGGGAAGAAGCCAGGGGCACTGCAACGCCTCAAGTGCCGGGCAAGACCGACAAGCTCTGGGTCGAGTTTGATAACTGGTTTTCGCGGATCGTGCCGGGCGTGGCGAAGGGGCAATACTGGGTCCTGTATGTCAGCGATGATTACAAGACCGCCATCGTCGGTGACCCGAGCCGTCGTTACATGTGGCTGCTTTCCCGAACCCCGACGGTCAACGGCGTTGTGCGCGAAGAACTGCTGAGCAAGGCGCGCCAGCAGGGTTACGACACGACACGGTTGATCTGGCGTGCGTCGGATCGGCAGATGGCCAAGACTTCGGATTAGCTGCCTGGGAATATCTAATGTGGGAGCGAGCAAGCCCGCTCCCACATTTTATCGGCGTCAGCCTAAAAGTTCGCGCAATACCTGGGTAAACGCCCGAGCGCTTTCCTCTTCCACGGCGTGATGCCCGTCCCGCACAACCCACTGTCCGCCGACCATCACATCCCGCACCTGACGATCCCCGCCGGCAAACAGCCAGCGATTGAGAATCCCATCGCCGTTGGCGGTGGCCAGGTAAGGATCGTTGCCATCGAGCACCAGCCAGTCGGCGCGCTTGCCGACTTCGAGGGCGCCGACCGGTTGTCCCAACGCCTGGGCACCACCTTGCAGCGCAGCATCGAACAAGGTGCGCCCGACCATCGGTTGATCCGCCCGATACAAGCGGTTTCGCCGCTGGTCTCGCAGACGCTGGCCGTATTCCAGCCAACGCAGCTCTTCCACCACGCTCAACGACACATGGCTGTCGGAACCGATCCCAAGACGTCCACCCTGGGCGAGGAACTCAACGGCCGGGAAAATCCCGTCGCCCAGGTTGGCTTCAGTGGTCAGGCACAGGCCGGCAATCGCCTGGCTCCTGGCCATGAGGCTGACTTCCTGAGCATTGGCGTGAGTGGCGTGGACCAGACACCAGCGCTGATCCACCTCGGTGTTTTCGTACAGCCATTGCAGCGGACGGGCGCCACTCCAGCTCAGGCAGTCGTCGACTTCCTTTTGCTGTTCGGCAATGTGGATGTGCACCGGGCAATGGCGGTCGCTGGCGGCCAGCACTTCCTGGATTTGCCCGGGCGTCACGGCGCGCAGGGAGTGGAAACACAAACCCAGCGCTTGGGTCGGTTGCCCGGCCAGAATCGGCTGCAAGCGTGCCTGAAGTTTCAAGTAGTTTTCGCTGCTGTTGATGAATCGACGTTGCCCGTCATTGGGGGCCTGGCCGCCGAAACCGGAATGGCTGTAGAGCACCGGCAGCAGGGTCAGGCCGATGCCGGCGGCGCTGGCGGCCTGGCTGATGCGCAGGGCCAGTTCCGCCGGGTCGGCGTAAGGCGTGCCGTCGGTGTCGTGGTGTACATAATGGAATTCGGCGACCGAGGTGTAACCGGCCTTGAGCATTTCGATGTACAGCTGTCGGGCGATGATGCCGAGCTGATCGGGGCTGATTTTTCCGACGAGGCGGTACATCAGGTCGCGCCAGGTCCAGAAACTGTCGTTGGGGTTGCCCGCCACTTCCGCCAGCCCAGCCATGGCCCGCTGGAAGGCGTGGGAGTGCAGGTTCGGCATGCCGGGCAACAGTGGCCCGCCCAGCCGCTCGGCGCCGTCTGCCTGGGAGTCGGCCTGGATATGAGTCAACACGCCGCTGGCGTCGACTTCAAAACGTACATCATGGGCCCATCCACTAGGCAGCAGTGCGCGTTCGGCAAAGAAGGCGGACATGGTTCAACCTCATCGTGCGTAATTTGTATATACATATACAGACGTTTGCCTGCCCGGTAAACTCCGGCAAGCTAGCACCCTTCTTTTGCAGAACAAGGAACCGCCGTGCCGACTCCGCCTGCCAAACCGCCGCTGGCCGCAAACATGGGTGACAGTCCGGCGCCCTTGTACGCCCGCGTCAAACAGATGATCACCCAGCAGATCGACAGTGGAAACTGGCCGCCGCATTACCGCGTGCCGTCGGAAAGCGAACTGGTCAGCCAGTTGGGTTTCAGCCGCATGACCATCAACCGTGCCCTGCGTGAGATGACCGCCGACGGCTTGTTGGTGCGCATGCAAGGCGTCGGCACCTTCGTGGCCGAGCCCAAGAGCCAGTCGGCGTTGTTTGAAGTGCATAACATTGCCGACGAGATCGCCTCCCGGGGCCATCGCCATACGTGCAAAGTCATCACCCTGGAAGAGGAGGCCGCCGGTTCCGAGCGCGCCCTGGCCCTGGACATGCGCGAAGGCCAGAAGGTGTTCCACTCGCTGATCGTGCATTTCGAAAACGACATCCCCGTGCAAATCGAGGACCGTTTCGTCAATGCCCTGGTGGCCCCGGATTACCTCAAGCAGGATTTCACCCTGCAAACGCCCTACGCCTACCTCAACCAGGTGGCGCCGCTGACCGAAGGCGAGCACGTGGTTGAAGCGATTCTCGCTGAAGCGAGCGAGTGCAAGCTGCTGCAGATCGAGCGGGGCGAGCCGTGCCTGTTGATTCGCCGCCGCACTTGGTCGGGGCGTCAGCCGGTAACCGCCGCGCGCCTGATTCACCCCGGTTCCCGTCATCGTCTGGAAGGTCGGTTTCATAAATGAGTGACTTGAAGGTTTTACGCGCCGCGGATTACCCACGTATGCCGTGGAAAAACGGCGGTGGCAGCACCGAAGAAATTACCCGAGACGCTGGCACCGGCCTGGACGGTTTCGGCTGGCGTCTGTCGATTGCCGATATCGCGGAGTCGGGTGGTTTTTCCACGTTCGCCGGTTACGAACGCGTCATCAGCGTCTTGCAAGGTGACGGCATGAGCCTGAGCGTCGATGGCCAGGTCACGCGACCTCTGCATCCGCTGGACCCCTTTGCGTTCAACGGCGAAAGCCATGTGCATTGCACGTTGCTGGGCGGACCGATTCGCGACTTCAACCTGATCTATGCGCCGCAGCGTTACCGCGCACGGGTGCAATGGATGGGCGGCCAGCAGCGGTTTTTCAGCGAGGCGGGGACAGTGCTGGTGTTCAGCGCGGCCCCGGGGTTGGCGATCAAGATCGGTGAGTCCACCGTTGGCCTGGGCCTCTACGACTGCTTGCAACTGAGCGGTAACACCGAGTTGCTGGACATCTCCACCCACGGCCAATGCTGCGTGATTGAGCTGACTGCCCATTGATTTCCGGCTAACACACTCTGGTGGCGAGGGCGCTTGCTCCCGTTCGGGTGCGCAACGCCCGTCGCTTCTTGGGGGCCGTCGCGGCCCAGCGGGAGCAAGCTCCCTCGC
>NZ_JABWQV010000276.1 GCF_014268615.1 Pseudomonas tehranensis
AAGCCCGGTCAATCAGACCGGGCTTGGAAGGGCAGAACGTCACTCTTTGGGAAGACTTCGGTATTGCGTTGTCGTCATACCCGCATACCCCCAGTTATCCGTATCGACCTCCTCTATCACGATGTGGGTCAAGTGCGGGTCCTTGCCCAGCACCCGCTGAAGGGTTTCGGTGATCTCGGAAATGACCTGGGCTTTCTGCTCGCGAGTGACGCCGTCGCGGGTAATACGCACATTGACGAAAGGCATGAGGCACTCCTGCTGATGAGAAATAAGCGCAGGAGGGTTCCCGCGCCACGAGGGCCACTATATTTATCCGCCTGCGGCTGATAAACAGGTGTCTGGAATCTTCAGTTGATACGCGGTGTAACGAATCATGAAGCGGCATTTCGAAGACCTGCAATTGGGCAGCATAGAACTGTTTTGCTTGGCGGCGGAGGCAGGGAGTTTCACCGCAGCGGCCCAGCTTGCCGGTGTGACTCCAGCGGCAGTGAGCCGCTCGATCTTTCGCCTGGAAGAGCGCCTGGGTTCACGACTTTTCGTGCGTACCACCCGCAGCATCCGCCTGACCGAAGCCGGCAGGACCTACTTCGAGCAATGCCGCCAGGCGTTAACGCAACTGGTGGAGGCGCAACAGCAAATGATGGGCGCGCAAGCGGTGCCGTCCGGGCAACTGCGCATCAGCCTTCCCACCACTTACGCTCATCACCGGATCCTGCCGCTGCTGCCGGCATTTCGGGCTCTGTACCCACAAGTGACCGTGGACCTCCACCTGAGCAACCGCAACATCGACTTCGTGGCCGAGGGTTATGACCTGGCGATTCGGGTGCGGGCCCAACCGGACTCCTCCTTGATCGCCCGACTGCTGGAAGACGCGAAACTGGTGGTGGTCGCGTCCCCAGATTACTTGCGCAAGGCCGGCACGCCGCAGGTCCTTGAAGACCTGGACGATCACGAGTGCATCCAGTTCGAATTGCCCAGCAGCGGGCGGCGGATTTCCTGGTTGTTCAATGTCGAAGGCAAGGAAAAGGAGGTGTTCGGCGAAGGGGGTTATTGCTGTTCGGACGATGTGCTCGGCGGCGTGACGCTGGCCAAACATGGCGCCGGCTTGTTCCAGACCTACAAATTCATCGTGGAGCAGGAGCTGGCCAACGGGCAATTGGTGGAGGTACTTGCGCCTTTCGCGGGGCGCTCACGTCCGTTCACCTTGCTGTATCCCCACGGTCGGTACGTGCCGCAGCGGGTGCGCGCCTTTGTCGATTTCCTGCTGCAGTACCGCCAGCAATGGGCCGGAGCCTGAAGCAAGGCGTCAGGGCAGAGCAGACATCCTTGTGGCGAGGGAGCTTGCTCCCGCTGGGCTGCGTAGCGGCCCCTTTTTTGCGGTCGCTTCACAACCGAGCGGGAGCAAGCTCCCTCGCCACAATGGATCACCTGAGGCTCAAATAACGCGCTTGCCGCAGAGGTGCCCGGCCTAGCCCGGTATCAGAACCGAAACGCCTGCCGCCCAATCAGCAACCACTTGCCATTCTTCTGCTTCTGCCAGATCTGAAAGTTCTCGATTTCCGTCGGAACCACTTCGGTGCCCTTGAGCGCTTGGGCGGAGAAGTGGTGGCGCACCAGGGCCACATCGCCTGACAGGGTGATTTGCTGATCCTTCATTTCCAAGGTCTTGAACGCGCTTTTGCCGGTTTCGATGTCGGCAATGAAGGCTTTCTTGTCCTGAATCTTCCCGCTGGAGTGCCCGTAGGTCAGGTTTTCGGCGGCCAGTGCCTGGAGTTGTGGGATGTCTTTGTGCAGCATGGCTTGGGTCAGATGGTCGACGGCCTGGGCCACTTCCTGCTCGGCCGGTGAAGAGGCAGCCGCGACGTAGCCGCTGAACAGGCACAGAAAGCTGATGACCAATGTGGCTTTTTTCATGGGTATTTCCTTATTTTTGTAGGTATCGGAGCGGATGAGCGTTTTAGGCTGATCTCGTCTGTCATCGTACAACTTGTTTGAGTGGGCGGGAATAGGCCGTCAAGTTTGGTTAGTGTGGCGAGGGGCGACATCGGTAGGCTTCAGATTCAGAGACCCTCCCGAACCGCGCCGCGAATGCCCTCCAGCAACATGGCAAACGCCGGGTTGTCATTGTCCTGGCGCCATACCAGGTGCAACTCGCTCTGTACCCCTTCGCCCAGATCGATCTCACGAAACACCACCTGCCTGAACACCACGCTGGTGGCACAGCGGGGCACGAGCGCCAGACCCATGCCAGCGTTGACCAGCGCCAGGATCGTCAGCGAGGACCCCAGCCATTGCACGAACTGCGGTGCGACGCGGGCCGAGCGCAGCATGCCGGTGAGCAGTTCGTTGAAGGGTGGGTAGGCGGAGTGGGAGTACATCAGGAAGGGTTCACCGTCGAGGTCCTCGACGCCCACCGAATCGGCACTGGCCAGCGGATGACCCGCCGGCACGGCCAGGACGAAGGGTTCGCGCACCAGGCACTCGGTGGCGTAGCCGGTTTCCAGCAGGGGTGAGCGGACGATCCCCAGGTCGATGCGGCGGGCACGCAGGGCCTCGTGCTGCTGGTAAGTGTTCATCTCCGACAGGACGATTTTTACCTGGGGTTGTTTCAAGCGGGCTTCGGCGATGACCTTGGGCAGAAACTCATACACCGCACTGCCGACGAAGCTGATGGTGACCGAGCCGATGTCACCCTGGGCAAACCGCTTGGCGGCCACGGCGGCTTGTTGCGCCTGCTCCAGAAGGTTCTGTGCTTCGATGAAAAACGCCCGCCCGGCGGCCGTGAGCGCCACGCTGCGAGTGCTGCGGGTGAACAGTTCGACACCCAGGTGATGTTCCAGCAACTGGATCTGCCGGCTCAGCGGAGGCTGGGTCATGTTCAGACGTTCGGCGGCGCGACGGAAGTTGAGTTCGGTCGCCACCGTGGTGAAGCAGCGTAGCTGGGCCAGTTCAAACATTGATTCAATCCAGGTATCAATCAAGTGCCAAGTTAGATTAGACGGGAACAATACCCTCCGTCCATCATCCTCCCGTCCTCTACAAAAACAATGATCGGAGCCGCTGCATGAAGATCACCCGCGTCACCGTCACACCCATCGCCTTTCGCGATCCGCCGTTGCTCAACGCCAGCGGTATTCATGAGCCCTACGCGCTGCGCTCGATCATCGAGATCGAGAGCGACAACGGTTACATCGGCCTGGGAGAGAGCTACGGCGATGCGCCTGCCCTGGCGATCCAGCAGCAATTGCAAAGCCAGTTGATTGGGCTGGACCCGTTCAACCTCAACCAGTTGCGGGCCATCGTCCAGGCCACCGTCGCCGCTCCCCGGCCCGCCAGTGTTGCCGGTGCGGAGCTGGCACCGGGTTCCCATGCGAGCAAGGCGGTGAGTAATGCTTACTCGGCGTTTGAGGTGGCCTGCCTGGACCTGCAAGCCCATTACCTGAACGTGCCGCTGGTGGATCTGCTGGGGGGGGCGATTCGGGATGAGATCCCGTTCAGCGCCTATCTGTTTTTCAAATATGCCGAACACGTCGATTCGCCCTATCCGCCGGACAGTTGGGGCGAGGCGCTCAACGAACAGCAAATCGTCGCTCAGGCCCGGCGCATGATTCAGGACTACGGCTTCAAGAGCATCAAGCTCAAAGCCGGCACCCTGGAGCCGGAACACGAAGTGGCCTGCATCAAGGCGTTGAAACAGGCCTTCCCCGGTTACCCGCTGCGCATCGACCCCAATGGCAACTGGTCGCTGGAAACCTCCATTCGCATGGCCGAGCTGCTGGGTGATGACCTGCAATATTACGAAGACCCGACGCCGGGGCTTGAGGGAATGGCCGAACTGCACAGACGCACGGGCCTGCCGCTGGCGACCAATATGGTGGTCACCGATTTCGACGAATTCCGTCGTAGCGTGGCGCTGAACAGCGTGCAGATCGTCTTGGCCGACCACCATTACTGGGGTGGGCTGCGAGACACCCAGGCGCTCGCGAAAATGTGCGACACCTTTGGCCTGGGGGTGTCGATGCATTCGAACTCCCACCTGGGCATCAGCCTGATGGCCATGGCCCACGTGGCGGCTGCGGTGCCGAACCTGGACTATGCCTGTGATACCCATTACCCGTGGCAGGAACCGGATGAAGAAGTGATCAAGGGCGGCAAGCTGCCGATTGTCGATGGCTGCGTGAAAATCACCCGCGCACCGGGGCTTGGGCTGGAGCTGGACCGCGATCAACTGGGCAAACTGCATGAGCAGTTCCTCAGTTGCGGCATCCGCCAGCGCGACGATGTGCGGCAGATGCAGCGCTACAAGCCAGACTGGAAAACCGTCAAGCCAAGGTTCTGAGGTGAAGGCGGGGGGCTGCTGCGCAGCCCAGCGGGAGCAAGGTCTGTGGGAGCAAGGCTTGCCCGCGATAGCCGCGCCGCGGTCGAACAGCTGAACCGCGTTATCGTTCATCGCGGGCAAGCCTTGCTCCCACAGACTTCCTACAGGTCTTGCTCTCACAGATACCCCTTGCTACAAGTCGGTGCTACTCCAGCACCAACCCTACATTCCTCAGCCTCCCCGTGCGGCCCGCACCCAAAGTACCGCGCCCGTCGGCATCGCAGTCTTACACCCAAACAGCCGCGCCGGGCCGGCGCTGCCAAAGCATCCGCCAATTGCCTCCAAGGCAGCGTATGACGCGGCCTGACGCCTTTCGATAATCGCCTCCGACATCTCGTCTCATGTTGCGGAGCGCGCCATGCACAACAATAAAAACACCCGCCAACGTTTTTTGCCTGCGGTCATCGCCGGTCTTTCGACCCTGGGCCTGACGCCCTGGGCCCAGGCCGAAATCATGCTGTATGACAAGGACCAGACCACCTTTTCCACTGATGGTTACATCAACGCCTTTTACGTCAACAGCGATGTTGACCGGGCAGGGGAGCAGTTCGATCGCCGGCAGGCGCGGGTCAAGATGGGCTTCTTGCCCAACTACCTGGGCTTCAACATGGGCAAGCAGGTCGATGACCTCAAGCTCGGCGCCCGTGCCTCATTCTGGGTGACCATCAACGACAGTGAAACCAACGGCACCGACACCGCGATTGACGTGCGACAGTTCTACGGCACCGTGGCCAACCCCGAATGGGGCGAAGTGTTGATCGGCAAGGACTTCGGTCTGTTCGCCCGCTCCAACATTCTGCTGGACGAGTTGCTGGCCGGGTACGGGCAGGTCAGCGACACCCTCGGGCTGGTGGACGGCGGCGGCGTGTCGTTCGGCAACATCGGCAGCGGCTATCCTTATCCATTCCCCACTTCGCAGATCACCTACCGCACGCCGGTGATGGACGGGCTGCGGGTGGCGGTGGGCATCATGGACCCGGTGGACACCAACGACAGCAGCGCCACCGGCAAGGCCTACCAGGAGAACCCGCGCACTGAGAGTGAGGTGACCTACCAGTTCGACCTGGGCGGGGCGAAGATCTATAGCTGGCTTAACGGCAGCTACCAGACCTCGGACAACACCGACACCGCGGTCGATTCAGTGACCTCCAAAGGCCTGGGCTATGGCGTACAGGCGAAGATGGGCGGGCTGTCGCTCACCGGTTCCGGGTTCCAGGCCAAGGGCATCAACCCGTTCTTCACCAACAACGCCGGCGAAGCGACATTGCGCAATGTCGACAGCACTGGCTACCTGATGCAGGGCTCTTACAAACTGGGCAAGAACCGCCTGGCGCTGTCCTACGGCAAGACCGAGGACGACGGCAATGGCGTGGTGGGCAGCGGTGCCGACTATGAAACCCGCGGCATCGCGCTATTCCATGACGTCAACGACAACCTCAAGCTTGTGGCCGAATACAACCAGTTCGAAATCGACGGCCACGACACCAGCGCCCAGAACGAAGACACCGACACCTTTGCGGTGGGGGCGGTGTTGACCTGGTAAAGATGATCCATCGGGGGCAGTGCACAACCCTGTGGTGAGGGGATTTATCCCCGCTGGG
>NZ_JABWQV010000277.1 GCF_014268615.1 Pseudomonas tehranensis
GGCGAGGGAGCTTGCTCCCGCTGGGCGGCGAAGCCGCCCCAAAGCTGTCAGTCTCAGGCATGCAGGCAAACCACATCAGCCCATTGCGACTGCTGCGCAGCCGAGCGGGAGCAAGCTCCCTCGCCACAAGAGCGTTCGCCGCCCTTAATCGGGTCGCCACGCGGGAGCGTGGGGCGTAGGATAGCGGCCTGTTTTTCAAGTCTTGTTATCGGAGTTGCCCATGAGCGCCGTCAATCGCGCAGCGGTGGAAGCCGTTCTTCGCCAGTACACCGACCCTTACCTGAACCAGGACCCGGTCAGCGCCGGATGCGTGCGCGCCATCGACATCCAGGGGGATCGCGTCAGCGTTCAACTGGAAATCGGCTACGCCGCCGATCTGTTCAAGAACGGTTGGGCGCAGATGCTGCAGATGGCGATCGAGGCCTTGGACGGTGTGGTCGCCGCCAAAGTCGACGTCACCAGCGTGATCGCTGCCCACAAGGCCCAGGCGCAAGTGCCGGGGCTGGCGAACGTCAAGAACGTGATCGCCGTGGCCTCGGGCAAGGGCGGCGTGGGTAAATCCACCACCGCCGCCAACCTGGCCCTGGCCTTGGCCCGTGAAGGCGCGAAGGTCGGGATTCTCGACGCGGATATCTATGGTCCGAGCCAGGGCATCATGTTCGGTGTTGCCGAGGGCACCCGGCCACAAGTCAAGGATCAGAAGTGGTTCGTGCCGATCCAGTCCCATGGCGTGGAAGTCATGTCCATGGCTTTCCTGACCGATGACAACACGCCGATGGTCTGGCGCGGGCCGATGGTTTCCGGCGCGTTGCTGCAACTGGTGACGCAGACCGCCTGGGGCGATCTGGATTACCTGGTGATCGACATGCCGCCAGGCACCGGGGATATCCAGCTGACCCTGGCGCAGAAAGTCCCGGTGGCTGGCGCGGTGATCGTCACCACGCCGCAGGATCTGGCCCTGCTGGACGCCCGCAAGGGCGTGGAGATGTTCCGCAAAGTGAACATCCCGGTGCTGGGTGTGGTGGAAAACATGGCCGTGCACATCTGCTCGAACTGCGGGCATGCCGAGCATCTGTTTGGCGAGGGCGGCGGGGAGAAACTGGCGAGCCAGTACGGCGTCGAACTGCTGGCCTCGCTGCCGCTGTCGATGTTGATTCGCGAGCAGGCCGATGGTGGCAAACCCACGGTCATTGCCGAGCCGGACAGCCAGGTCGCCATGGTCTATCAGGAACTGGCCCGCCACGTGGGCGCGCGGATCGTGTTGCAGGAAGCCGCCACGCCGGCGATGCCAAACATCACCGTCAGCGACGATTGATAGCGACGATTGATCGGCTGAACTGCAATTCAATGTGGGAGCGAGCCTGCTCGCGATAGCAGTGTATCAGTCACATCAAGGTTGACTGATCCGACGCTATCGCGAGCAGGCTCGCTCCCACAATTGGTTGTGTGCAGATGCTTAGATCCGCAACCCGCCATCCATCTCCAGGATCCGGCCGGTGTAATAGTCGTTCTCGAAGATGTACGCCGCCGAATGGGCGATCTCTTCGGGTTTGCCCATACGCTTGAGCGGGATCCCAGAGGTCATTTTTTCCAGGGCTTCGGGTTTCATGCCCAGGGTCATTTCGGTTTCGATGAAGCCCGGCGCGATGCCGGCAACGCGGATGCCGTAGCGTGCCAGCTCCTTGGCCCAGGTCACGGTGGCGGCCGCGACACCGGCCTTGGCCGCCGAATAGTTGGTCTGGCCGACGTTCCCAGCGCGCGAGATCGACGAAATATTGATGATCGCGCCGCTGTTCTTCAGCTCGACCATTTTCGCTGCCACTTCGCGGGTGCACAGGAAGACACCCGTGAGGTTGACGTCGATCACTGCCTGCCACTGGGCCAGGCTCATTTTGCTCATTTCGCCGTCCTTGACCTTGAGCAGCAGGCCGTCGCGCAGGATCCCGGCGTTGTTGATCAAGCCATGAATCGCGCCGAAGTCCTCGGCGACCCGGGCGACCATGTCGCTCACTTGCTCCTCATTGGCGACGTTGCACAGATAAGCCCGGGCCTCTACGCCCTTGGCCGCGCAGGCGGCAACCGCCTGGTCGAGTTTTTCCTGATTGAGGTCGACCAGGGCGAGCTTCGCGCCTTTGCCAGCGAGATACTCGGCCATGGAGCGGCCCAGACCCTGGCAACCGCCGGTGATAATGATTACTTTGTCGGTGAGTTGCATTCGCATGTCCAGATTGCAGAACGGTTGGAGGATGTCCTTTTACTGGCCTCTCGATCTGCGACGGCGTAGCCCGGTTGCACACGAGAACTGCCCAAAGGCGCGCTGGTACATTGCTCCAGTCGCCTGACCGTTTCCAGACGGATTTGATCAAAGGAGTCATAAATTGAGCGTTGAAGCTGCCAAGCATGCACGAGAATTGCTGCTCAAGGAATACCGTGGAATGCTCTCCACCCATTCCAAATCCATGCCCGGTTTCCCGTTCGGCTCCGTGGTGCCCTATTGCCTGGACGACCAAGGCCGTCCACTGATCCTGATCAGCCGCATCGCCCAACACACCCACAACCTGCAAAAGGACCCCAAGTGTTCAATGCTCGTCGGTGAGCGAGGGGCCGAGGATGTGCAGGCCGTAGGGCGCCTGACTTATCTGGCCGAGGCGCGCAAGCTGCAAGACAACGTCGCCATCGACGCCGCCGCTGAACGTTACTACCGTTATTTCCCTGAATCGCAGAACTACCACAAGGCCCATGACTTCGATTTCTGGGTGCTCCACCCGGTGCGTCATCGTTACATCGGTGGCTTTGGGGCCATTCACTGGATCGACCAGATCACCCTGGCCAACCCCTTCGTCGGCAAGGCCGAAGCCAGCATGATCGACCACATGAATGCCGACCATGCCAAGGCTATCGCGCATTACGTCGAACTGGCCGGTCTGCCCGCAACCGAACCTGCGCAACTGGCCGGTATCGACAGCGAAGGCATGCACTTGCGGATCGGTCAGGCCCTGTACTGGTTGGCGTTTCCAGCGCCTTGCAATACGCCGACACAAGTGCGCGAAGCCTTGGTTTATCTGGCTCACGCCGAGCAATGGCCAAAAAATGCTGAGGCTGACGCTTGAATTCACGAAAGGGCGACGTCATTTAGGGTTTGATAGCAAGGCATTCTTGCGTTGAGGAACCTTTTGATGCGCCCTTTTTTGTTGCTCTTTCTGCTGTTCCCGGTGTTGGAGCTGTTCGTATTCGTCAAGGTCAGCGGTGCGATCGGGTTTTTCCCGGCGTTGCTGCTGGTCATTCTCGGCTCGATGCTCGGCGTGTTCGTGCTGCGCATCGCCGGCCTCGCCACGGCCTTGCGTGCCCGTGAAAGCCTGAACCGTGGCGAGCTGCCTGCCCAGACTATGCTCGAAGGCCTGATGCTGGCCTTGGGTGGCGGTCTGTTGATCCTGCCTGGCTTCATCAGCGATGTGCTGGGCCTGGTCATGCTGCTGCCGTTCACCCGTCGGTTGCTGGCCAATAAAATGCGCCAGCGTGCCGAAGAACAGGCGATTCGCCAGCGAGCCTTCGCCGACGACCTTCAGCCCCGTGGCGGGCCGACTCCACGAGAACCTGTGGGGCGCGAACCGGATGTGATCGAAGGCGAGTTCGAGCACCGCGATCCCAAGTAAAACCAGCGACACGGCACCTTCGGGTGCCGTGTTCGTTTTCGGCTTCGTGAAGTAAAAAATTTTCTACCCGACCCTTGAAATCGGCTTGTACGCCCTTATGTATGGGTCACCGCAAGGTTTCCGGTGGCGACACTGGACAGACTTCCGCGGTTCGCTTGACGAACCGCATCCGGCTCCGCCGGCTTTTGTTAAACCCGCCGGGACTACACCGGCCGATGAAAACCAAAATTAGGAGAGATCGACAATGAAGCTTCGTCCTCTGCATGACCGCGTCGTCATCCGTCGCAGCGAAGAAGAGAAGAAAACCGCTGGCGGTATCGTCCTGCCAGGTTCGGCTGCTGAAAAAGCCAACCACGGTGAAGTTCTCGCTGTAGGCCCAGGCAAGGCTCTGGAAAACGGTGAAGTACGTGCGCTGGCCGTGAAAGTGGGTGACAAGGTTGTGTTCGGCCCTTACTCCGGCAGCAACACAGTGAAAGTCGACGGCGAAGACCTGCTGGTGATGAGCGAGAACGAAATCCTCGCTGTCCTGGAAGGCTGATTCCCCCGCTCATTTTCCCGTTACTACAAAGTATTTAAGGAATATCGATCATGGCTGCTAAAGAAGTTAAATTCGGCGATTCCGCCCGCAAGAAAATGCTCGCCGGTGTCAACGTCCTGGCTGACGCAGTAAAAGCGACCCTGGGCCCTAAAGGCCGTAACGTGATCATCGAGAAGAGCTTCGGCGCTCCGACCATCACCAAGGACGGCGTTTCCGTCGCCAAAGAAATCGAGCTGAAAGATCGCTTCGAAAACATGGGCGCGCAGCTGGTCAAAGACGTTGCCTCCCGTGCCAACGACGACGCCGGTGACGGCACCACCACCGCCACCGTACTGGCTCAATCGATCGTCAACGAAGGCCTCAAGGCTGTCGCTGCCGGCATGAACCCGATGGACCTCAAGCGCGGCATCGACAAGGCGACCATCGCCATTGTCAAAGAGCTTAAAGCCCTGTCCAAGCCATGCGCTGACACCAAGGCCATCGCTCAGGTCGGCACCATCTCGGCCAACTCCGACAACTCCATCGGCGACATCATTGCCGAAGCCATGGAAAAAGTCGGTAAAGAAGGCGTGATCACCGTTGAAGAAGGCTCGGGCCTGGAAAACGAACTGTCGGTTGTAGAAGGCATGCAGTTCGACCGTGGCTACCTGTCGCCGTACTTCGTCAACAAGCCGGACACCATGGTTGCCGAGCTGGACAGCCCGCTGATTCTGCTGGTCGACAAGAAAATCTCCAACATCCGCGAAATGCTGCCAGTGCTGGAAGCCGTTGCCAAAGCCGGTCGCCCACTGCTGATCGTGGCTGAAGACGTTGAAGGCGAAGCCCTGGCGACTCTGGTTGTGAACAACATGCGCGGTATCGTTAAAGTCGCTGCCGTCAAGGCACCGGGCTTCGGTGATCGCCGCAAGGCCATGCTGCAGGACATCGCCGTACTGACCGGCGGTACCGTTATCTCCGAAGAGATCGGCCTGAGCCTGGAAAGCACCACCCTGGAGCACCTGGGTAACGCCAAGCGCGTGATCCTGTCCAAGGAAAACACCACCGTGATCGACGGTGCCGGCGTCGAGGCTGATATCCAGGCTCGCGTGACTCAGATCCGCGCACAAGTGGCCGACACTTCCTCCGACTACGACCGTGAAAAACTGCAAGAGCGTCTGGCCAAGCTGTCTGGCGGCGTTGCAGTGATCAAGGTTGGCGCTGGTTCCGAAGTTGAAATGAAAGAGAAGAAAGCCCGCGTTGAAGACGCCCTGCACGCAACCCGCGCAGCCGTCGAAGAAGGCGTGGTACCTGGCGGCGGCGTGGCACTGGTTCGTGCCCTGCAGGCCATCAGCGAGCTCAAAGGCGACAACGATGACCAGAACGTGGGCATCCAGTTGCTGCGTCGCGCTGTTGAAGCACCGCTGCGCCAGATCGTTGCCAACTCCGGCGACGAGCCAAGCGTTGTGGTCGACAAGGTCAAGCAGGGTTCGGGTAACTACGGTTACAACGCTGCTACCGGCGAATACGGCGACATGATCGAAATGGGCATCCTGGACCCGGCCAAAGTGACTCGTTCGGCTCTGCAAGCGGCTTCGTCGATTGCCAGCCTGATGATCACCACCGAGGCGATGATCGCTGAAATCAAGGAAGACGCTCCAGCTGGCGGCGGCATGCCAGACATGGGTGGCATGGGTGGCATGGGCGGCATGATGTAAGCCAGCCTTACCCCTGTACTGAAAAACCCCGCCTGCGAAAGCAGG
>NZ_JABWQV010000278.1 GCF_014268615.1 Pseudomonas tehranensis
GCGAGCAAGCCCGCTCCCACAGGGGGATTGTGGCTTCAATCTTGTGCCTTACAACTGCGCCGCCAATCGCGAACCCTGATTGATCGCCCGCTTGGCATCCAGCTCTGCCGCCACGTCGGCACCGCCAATGAGGTGGACGGTTTGCCCGGCATCTTCCAGACCTTGCTGCAGCTCGCGCAACGGATCCTGGCCGGCGCAGATCACGATGTTGTCCACGGCCAGCACCTGCGGCTCGCCAGTTTCACCGATGCGAATGTGCAAGCCTTGGTCATCGATTTTCAGGTATTCGACGCTGTTGAGCATTTGCACCTGCTTGTTCTTCAAGCCCGTGCGGTGAATCCAGCCAGTGGTCTTGCCCAGGCCGTCGCCCACCTTGGATTTCTTGCGCTGCAACAGGAACACTTGTCGCGCCGGGGCATGGGGCTCGGCTTTGATACCCGCCACACCGCCGCGCGCCTGGAGCAGGGTATCGATCCCCCATTCTTTCCAGAACGCTTCACGGTCCTGGCTGGTGGCAACCCCTTGGTGGACCAGGAACTCCGACACGTCGAAGCCGATACCGCCGGCCCCGATCACCGCGACGCTGCGGCCCACTGGCTTGCGCTCCAGAATCACATCCAGGTAGCTGAGAACCTTCGCATGCTCCACCCCAGGAATCGCCGGCACCCGCGGCGCAATACCGGTGGCCAGGATGATCTCGTCAAAACCGCCCGCGACCAATTGCGCCACATCCACCCGCGTGTTGAGACACAGCTCGACATGGCTAGTCTGCAACTTGCGTTTGAAATAACGCAGGGTTTCGAAGAACTCCTCCTTGCCCGGCACCCGCTTGGCGATGTTGAACTGGCCGCCAATTTCGCTGGCCGAATCGAACAGCGTCACCTGATGCCCCCGTTCGGCCGCCACGGTAGCAGCGGACAAACCGGCCGGACCGGCGCCGACCACGGCGATTTTTTTCACCTGGGTGACCGGCAAGTAATTGAGTTCGGTTTCATGGCACGCCCGTGGGTTCACCAGGCAACTGGTGAGCTTGCCGCCAAAGGTATGGTCCAGACAGGCCTGGTTACAGCCGATGCAGGTGTTGATTTCATCCGCGCGCCCGGCGGCAGCCTTGTTGACGAACTCCGGATCGGCCAGGAACGGTCGCGCCATGGACACCATATCGGCGTCGCCTTCGGCCAGGATCTGCTCGGCCACTTCCGGGGTGTTGATGCGGTTGGTGGTGATCAGCGGAATACTCACTGAGCCGCGCAGTTTGGCTGTGACCTTGCTGAACGCCGCCCGCGGAACCTTGGTGGCGATGGTAGGAATCCGCGCCTCATGCCAGCCAATACCGGTGTTGATGATCGTCGCCCCGGCCTGCTCGATGGCTTTGGCCAACTGAACGATTTCATCCCAGCTGCTGCCACCTTCCACCAGGTCGAGCATCGACAGGCGAAAGATAATGATGAAATTGGGACCGACCGCCTCACGCACCCGACGCACGATTTCCACCGGTAGGCGCATGCGGTTTTCATAGCTGCCGCCCCAGCGATCGGTGCGGTGGTTGGTATGGGCCGCCAGGAACTGGTTAATGAAATAACCTTCCGAGCCCATGATCTCGACACCGTCATACTCGGCTTTCTGGGCCAGCACCGAACAGGTGACGAAATCGCTGATCTGTTTCTCGATCCCCTCCTCGTCCAGCTCCTTGGGCTTGAACGGGTTGATCGGTGCCTGGATCGCGCTCGGCGCTACCTGCTTGGGGCTGTAGGCATAGCGCCCGGCGTGAAGAATCTGCATGCAGATCTTGCCACCGGCCTCATGCACGGCACGAGTAACAATCTGGTGCTTGAGGGCTTCTTCCTCGGTGGTCAGCTTGGCCGCGCCGGAGTACACGCCGCCCTCGTCGTTCGGCCCGATTCCGCCGGTGACCATCAGCCCCACGCCGCCACGCGCGCGCTCGGCAAAATACGCCGCCATGCGCTCGAAACCACCGGGTTTTTCTTCAAGGCCCGTGTGCATCGACCCCATCAGGGTGCGGTTGCGCAACGTGGTAAAACCCAGGTCCAGCGGGGCCAGCAGGTGCGGGTAATGAGGGGCGGTCATCGATAACTCCACAACGGGCGATCACGGAAAAATGTGGAGGCTCTGTGGCTTCCATCGGTCATGCCAAACAGCCTAAGAGCCGGAAGCTGCGTGCTCAATGGCCGTAACTGACAACTTAATGATCCAAATGCGCAACGCCCCTTGGCAACACCCCATCGTGGGCCCTACCCTAGTCAGCGAATCCGCACACGGCCGCTGACTGTTCCCCATGCGCAAACTTCTGTACCTGCTGTTGTCACTGGCCTTGATTGCCGCCCTGATCACCTACGCACTGTGGACGGTGGATCGTCCGGCGGGTCATTACCTGTCAGACCTTCGCATCAACCTGGCGGTGAACCAGGGCACCCCCGCCGATCAAGGCAACTTGCTGGGCATCCAGCCCGAACTGTTCCCCACCGACTACCAGAGCCCCAAACGCCTGCACCGCAAACTGGCGGCCTATCTGCAAACCGCTCGTGACCAAGGCTTGCTCAATGACAAAACCGTGGTGGTGTTGCCCGAGCACATTGGCACCTGGCTGATGATCGTCGGTGAAAAAGACGAGTTGTATCAGGCCGCGACGTTGAAGGAAGCGATGAACTGGCTGGCGGTCAGCAACCCGCTGGTGTTCATCCGGGCGCTGGTCGGCGCAAAAGGTGACAACCGGCTGGACGATGCTTACCTGCGCATGAAAGCCGACACCATGGCCCGTGACTACCAGGCACTGTTCGGCGGGCTCGCCAAGGAGTTCGGCGTGACGCTGGTGGCCGGCTCCATCGTGCTGCCCGAGCCCAGCGTCAGCGATGGCCAACTGAAAGCTGGCCGGGGCCCGTTGTACAACAGTAGCGTGGTGTTCGGCCGCGACGGTCGGCCGCTGGGCCAGCCACAGCGCCAACAGCATCCCTTGTTCGAACAACAAGGCGTGCTGGGGCCAGACCATCCCGACACGGTCGGTGTCGTCGACACCCCGGCCGGTCGCCTGGGCGTGCTGATCGGCAGCGACAGTTGGTACCCGGTTCATTATCGCCAGCTAAATGAACAGGGTGCGCAACTGGTGGCGGTGCCCGCCTTTGTCAACGGTCGCAATAGCTGGGAAAAACCCTGGAGTGGCTACAGAGGCCTGTCCACACCGAGCGAAGTCAGCCTCAAACCGGGGGAAGTGAGTGAAGGCCAGGCCTGGCATCGCCTGACACTGACCAGCCAGCCGCCCATCAGCCAAGCCAAGGGCGGCGTCAGTGTCTTCCTGCGCGGACAGTTCTGGGACAGCGGCAGCGCCGGGCAGAGTTTCGTCAGCCATAACGGCGAACATTTCGCCGACGGTGAAGCTCGTGGCGCCCGTCTGCTGAATCTGTGGCTGTAACACCATGAAACCGCAACCGATGCGACTGGGAGACTTGTCAGTCAGCTTCGTCCATAGCCTGGCCGACGCGGTTGCCAGCCATGGACACGATCCCCAGCCTTTGCTTGAACAATACGGGCTGGATGCGGCACGCCTGGCCGAGCCTGGGGCTCGTCTGTCGATCCCGCGCTACATGCGCCTGGGGCACGCCGCCATCCAACAGACCCAAGACCCTGCCTTGGGTTTGCGCATGGGCCAACTTAGCCGCTTGAGCCAGGCCGGGCTGGCAGGCGTGACAGCGGCCCAGGCACCGACGGTGCGCGAAGCCGCGCGGTGCTTGATCCGCTTTGAGCCGCTGTACGGCTCCAACTATCGCGGTCAGTCGAGTTTTCATGAAGATGCCCGAGGCGCATGGCTGCGGTTCTATTCCATCAGTCCCTATAACGCCTACAACCGCTTCGTCGTGGATTCGATCATCGCTGGCTGGCTGGCGCAGCTGTCCTGCGTGAGTGCTGTCGCGTTGCGGGCTGAACGTGTGGAAATCGAGTTCGAAGAACCCGCATACCTGGAGGCCTATCGCGAGCTCGGTGACTGCCCGATCCTGTTCGGTGCCGAACACAATCAGTTGCGCCTGGGGCTCGACAGTCTCGCCCAACGCAACCCCCAACATTGCCCCGGCACCTGGCGACATCTGGTTCAGTTGTGTGAACGGGAGCTGGAGCAATTGACGCGCACCCGCAGCCTGCGCGAGCGCATCATCCAACTGCTAGGGCCGTTGCTCAATGGTGGCCGGGAACCCGACCTGGAAGAAGTGGCGACGCGTCTGAAGCTGCCCACCTGGACACTGCGGCGCAAACTGGCCGAAGAAGGCACGCAATTTCGCGCAATCCTCAACGACACTCGCCGCGACCTGGCCATGACCTACATTCGCGACACTGAACTGGCGTTCGGTGAAATCGCGTACCTGCTGGGGTTCGCCTCGGCCGAGGCATTTCAACGCGCCTTCAAGCGCTGGAACAACCAGACTCCGGGCGAGTTTCGGCGCAGTCGGAGAAGCAGTTAAGCTGCAAACTTGCCGCTTATAACGTGTAGCTTGTAGCGGATTTACAGCTCTGTTGCATCCTCGGCGGGTTCCAGGGGATCAAGCTCATACGCCTGATATTCCAGCAGCTCTTCCTGATAATCATCCATCTTGAATCCTTCCCATAACGTAACGTTGAAACCGATGCCTGATGGCGCTGGAGTCAGCATAAAGCCGCTTTATGAACAAAACATGAAGCAAAAGCTTCATGAATTAAACGTAGCACAGCGCTGGGAAATTACTGCGTGCAGGTGTGGCAAGGGACTTCCACCCTTGCCACTGAGCATCAAGAGGCGGGAAGCGGCTGAATCGGCTCGGAAGGGGCCGGCAAGGCGCTGGAGGGTGGCGGTGTAATGGCTGGCGTCGACGACTCTGGCTCGGATGATTCAGGCTCGCTGGGTGCGATGGGCGCGGGCTCTGCCGGCGGCGCGACCGGCTCCGAACTGGCCGGAGAAGTCTCGGCAGGCGCGGGCGTGGCTTCCTCCACCGGCGCAACTGGCGCTGGAGTCGGTTCTGGAGCCGGTTCGGGAGCCGGCACCGGCTCTGGAGCAAGAGCAGGTACAGGCATCGGTGCCGGCTCCGGAGTAGAAACCGGTGACAACGCCGCTGGCGCGACCTGGGGTTCCGGAACGCCAAGCTCAGCCTTGGGTTTTTCGGTTTCTTCCACGGGTTTCTTCGCCTCGGGAGGCAGGAACAACTCCACCAGGGCAAAGAAACGCTCATAGAACTTCGCCGACGACACGGTTTCGCTGGCGACCTTGACCATCGAATCATCGGACGAGCCGATCGGCATCGACACCGATCCCAGCACCCCCACGCCCAAGCTGGCGGAGTTGTTGGTTTTCTTCAGCGCATAACGGTCCTGCAAGGCATTGGCAAACATGGTCGCACGGTGTCCGGGACCACTGTCTTCAGCACAGACCAGATTGAAGCTGATCTCCATATGGGTTTCGCCGGTCTGCTGAAAACTCTTATGACCGCTGACCAGCTTCGGATCGCTGCTGGTAATGATGTAGCCCTGGCTGAGCAATGCCCGGCGCCCGGCTTCGCAGGTCGCCGCATCATTCACTGAATAGGAACGCGAGAACGTACCAGAGTCATCGAAGTTTTCATGCTCGTAGATAGCGGTTTTCTTCGACGAGCAACCGGCTGCAGCGGCCAGCACCAGTGCCAGCCCGACGGTGCGCATAGGGAATGATTTGAACATTGAACATCCTGAGGAAAACGATCCGGGGCGTATTGTGCAACAGAACGCTGCCAGGCCGCGTGGCTAATCTTGTCTCAAACGGGTTACAAGTCTACTGGGGGTTATTTGCGGGAAAAAGACGCGAATTCGGTGGAACGACGAAGATACTGCCCGATGCAACAAGCAGACACAAAAAACCCC
>NZ_JABWQV010000279.1 GCF_014268615.1 Pseudomonas tehranensis
CCAACGGGGATAAATCCCCTCGCCACAGGAGAGTTCCTGCCAGCCGGAGCGGTGCACAGACTCATCGGCGATTAACACACCTTCCTACAGCGCGATTTGCTCTAAGCCCCCCATCCCCCTGGCGAGAACTCCTTTCTATACTGCGACATAAGGTCGCACACACTTACAGACCTGTACTTACTCGGCCGTTTGGCCCGTAGGCGCTCCGTTGGGGGGCGATGGCAATAACAAAGGAGTGACTGACTATGATCCATCATGTCGTGGGGCTCTTTACCCACCCTGATCAAGAATGGAAAGAAATCCGTGGCGATCAGGAGGAAAGCATCAGCCACATGTACCTCACCCACACGCTGATCCTGGCGGCCATTCCGGCTGTTTCGGCGTTTATCGGCACCACACAGGTGGGATGGGTCATCGGCAACCGGCCACCGGTGATGCTGACCATGGAAAGCGCACTGTGGATGACCATCATGTCGTACCTCGCCATGTTGGGCGGTGTGGCCGTGATGGGGGCCTTCGTGCACTGGATGGCCCGCACCTATGACGCCAACCCGAGCCTGGCGCGCTGCGTCGCGTTCGCCACCTACACCGCGACACCTTTGTTCATTGGCGGCCTGGCGGCGCTCTATCCGCACATGTGGCTGGGGATGATCGTCGGTACGGCGGCCATCTGCTACACCGTCTACCTGCTGTATGTGGGCCTGCCCACCTTCATGAATATTCCTCAGGACGAGGGTTTTCTGTTTTCCAGTTCGGTGCTCGCCGTGGGCTTGGTGGTGCTGGTGGCTATCATGGCGTTTACCGTGATCGTCTGGGGTTTGGGCGTCGGTCCGGTGTATACCAGCTGAAGTGTTCTAACCCGCTCAGGGTTCCCTCCTGAAAACAAAGCAATATCTGCCAACACAGGCCGCCGCAAGGCGGCCTTCCTGTGTTTGGCGCTGGCGAAACGACCACTGGGCGTCTGGGCGATTCGCAACGGCCGGCGCTTGCGGCATACTCGAGCCTCTGGAGACCCGTACAGCATGCTTGAGCAACTCAATACCCGCGTCGAAGAGTGTTACCAACAAGCCGAAACCTTTTTCAAACGTCCTTTCAAACGTCCCGTGGTCAGCTTCAAGTTGCGTGGCCAGAAGGCCGGCGTCGCGCACTTGCATGAAAATCTGCTGCGCTTCAATCCACAGTTGTACCGGGAAAACGCCGAAGACTTTCTCAAGCAGACCGTCGCCCACGAGGTTGCGCACCTGATTGCCCATCAGCTGTTTGGCGAACGCATTCAGCCCCACGGCGAAGAATGGCAACTGATCATGCGCGGCGTTTACGAACTGCCGCCCAACCGCTGCCATACCTACGAGATCAAACGCCGCAGCGTGACCCGTTACATCTACACATGCCCCTGCGACGGCAGCGACTTTCCCTTCTCGGCCCAGCGCCACAGCCTGGTGCGCCAGGGGCGCCGTTACTTGTGCCGCAGTTGTCGCAATACCTTGGTGTTCAGTGGGGAGACGCGGGTGGAGTAGCTGGTTCTTGTGGTGTCTGGGCCGGCCTCATCGCGAGCAGGCTCGCTCCCACAAGGGTTTGTGAACGCCATAGATCCAGTGTGGGAGCGGGCTTGCTCGCGAAGAGGCCCTAAAGGGCACTACAAAATCACCTTGGCACTCCGTAAGTGAGCAATCCGCTCAACACTGAACCCCAACTCCCCCAACACCTGATCCGTGTGCGCTCCCAGTTCCGCGCCGATATGCCGAGGCTCGGGCAAGCCTGCCGAGAACTTCAACGGACAGGCCATCTGCGCCTGATTCGAGCCATCGCCACGAGGCACCTCGATCACGACGTCCCGGGCCGCTAACTGGGGATGCCTGAGTGTTTCTTCCAGGCTCAGCACCGGTTCGACGCAAGCATCAACCCCCGCAAATAAACTGCAAAGCTCAGCGAAATCATGCTTCTCGAATTCAGCCTGCAGTTGCTGCTTTAGCCGCTGTTGCTGATCTGGACTGGGCGACAGCCCTTGGGCCGCCAGTTCCGGTCGTCCAAGGGTCTCGCACAACGCCTGCATGAAGGCCGGCTCCAGGCTGCCCACCGACATCCAACGGCCATCCCGGGTGCGGTAATAGTCATAGAAGCTGCCACCGTTGAGCATCTGGTTCTCCCACTCAGGTTCCACGCCGCAGGCCAGATAACCGGCACCGGCCAAAGCGTTGAGGCTGAACATACAGTCGGTCATGCTCACGTCCAGATGCTGGCCCTGTCCGGTCTGCTGCCGGGCGATCACCGCCGCCAATAGCCCGATCACCCCGTGCAGTGAGCCACCGGCGATGTCCGCCGCCTGGATGCCCAGAGGCAATGGCCCGGCGTCGGCACGCCCAGTGTGGCTGGCCAGCCCCGCCAGGGCCAGGTAGTTGATGTCGTGGCCGGCGCGGTCCTTGTAGGGCCCGGTCTGGCCGTAGCCGGTGATGGACACGTAGATCAACCGGGGATTGATCGCCTTCAAGGCTTCGTACCCCAGGCCCAGTCGCTCCATCACGCCGGGGCGGAACTGTTCCAGCAGGATGTCGTGATCGCCCAGCAACTGCTTGATCACCTCCAGCGCCGCCGGCTGCTTGAGGTCCAGGGCCAGGCTGCGCTTGTTGCGGTTGAGGTAGGCATGGCTGGCCGAGACGCCCTGATCATGGGGCGGCAGTATCCGCAACAGGTCCGGGCGGGTCGGCGACTCGATGCGCAACACCTCGGCCCCCATGTCCGCCAGCAACAGCGAGGCGAACGGGCCGGGCAGCAGGGTCGAGAAGTCCAGAACCTTGAGCGATGCCAGTGGGCCTTGCATGGGCGATCTCCGAGGGATGATGGACTCAAGACTAGGCAGGGGTTGGCGGTGGGGCAATTACCGCAGGGGTCAGTCTGGCTGACCATTGCGCTCAATGGCTGTCACAGATCCTTTGTGGCGAGGGGATTTATCCCCGCTGGGGCGCGAAGCGGCCCTCTGGCATTTGCCCGATACACCTGCGTGCATTTGTAGGGGCTGCTGCGCAGCCCAGCGGGGATAAATCCCCTCGCCACAAAAGCGTTCGCGCCTTGAGAACCCGGGCCCAATAAAAAACCCGCCGAAGCGGGTTTTTTATTGCAGCGAAAGGTTACTTCACGCCAGCAGGAGTTGGCCCTTCGGCCACGCCCAGGTCGTCTTCTTCACGGGTGTCGGAGATGCCGCGACCGCCGGAAGCCAGTTCGCTCTGCAACTGGTCTACATCCAGTTCCTTGACCCACTTGGCAACCACGATGGTGGCGACAGCATTGCCCACCAGGTTGGTCAGGGCGCGGGCTTCGGACATGAAGCGGTCGATACCCAGGATCAGCGCCAGGCCGGCCACCGGCAGGTGACCCACGGCCGACAGGGTGGCCGCCAGCACGATGAAGCCGCTACCTGTCACGCCGGCCGCACCTTTGGACGACAGCAACAGCACCAGCAACAGGGTGATCTGGTGAGTCAGGTCCATCGGCGTGTCGGTGGCCTGGGCGATGAACACCGCCGCCATGGTCAGGTAGATCGAAGTGCCGTCGAGGTTGAACGAGTAGCCGGTCGGGATCACCAGACCCACCACGGATTTCTGCGCGCCCAGACGCTCCATCTTGATCAGCATGCGTGGCAGGGCCGATTCCGACGAGGACGTGCCCAGTACGATCAACAGCTCTTCACGGATGTAGCGGATCAGCTTGACGACGCTGAAGCCGTGGGCCCGGCAGATGGCGCCCAGCACGACCAGTACAAACACCACGCAAGTGATGTAGAAGCAGATCATCAACTGGCCCAATTGCACCAGCGAACCGACACCGTAGGCGCCGATGGTGAACGCCATGGCACCGAACGCACCGACGGGCGCCAGCTTCATGATCATGTTGATGATGTTGAACATCACGTGGGCGAAGCGATCAATGAAGTCCAGTACCGGTTTGCCGTAGGCACCCAGGCGATGCAGGGCGAAACCGAAGATCACCGAGAACATCAGCACTTGCAGGATATCGCCATTGGCGAACGCGCCGACGATGGTGTTCGGGATCACGTTGAGGATGAAGGCCACGATGCTCTGGTCTTTACCGGCCGAGATGTAACCGGCGATCTTGCTGGTATCCAGGGTCGTCACATCAATGTGCATGCCGGCGCCCGGTTGCACGACGTTGACCACGACCAGGCCGATCAACAGGGCGATCGTGGAGACGATTTCGAAGTACAGCAGCGCGTAGCCACCGGTCTTGCCCACCGACTTCATGTTCTGCATGCCGGCAATACCGCTGACAACGGTACAGAAGATGATCGGGGCGATGACCATTTTGATCAGTTTGATGAATCCGTCACCCAGCGGTTTGAGGGCAACGCCGGTCTGCGGATAGAAGTGGCCAAGCAAAATGCCGATGGCAATGGCTACGATCACCTGGAAATACAGGGATTTGTACAGTGGCTGACGAGTCGTCATGGCAAACCTTCCTCAAGCGTCCCGTGTGACAACATCCACCTGTCGTCCACGAAACCTCAATTTCGAACCCTCCTGCATTGGAGGGATTTGTTTTGGCGGCTGCACGGTGGCAGACCTGCGGATGCCTATCGCAAGGCCCATGCCATTTTCGGGAAAATGCCTACAACCCTTGAGCCACAAGGGCTACACATCGTTAAACACGCCTAGTCACCCACACACAGATGGCGGATTCCCGCCCACACCGCGGTTATCGCTCCGGGATTTGGCGGATATCCGCCTTGTCGCGCCGAAGCCCCCTGCTACCATCGGCCGCTCAATAAACGGATTCCTGCCATGCGCCAACGCACCATCGCCAGCCACTTCGCCCGCGCCGCCCTGGGTGGCGCGCGCCGGCAAGGTTTCGATTACGTTCCCTTGCTGCAAGAGCTAGGCATCAGCCCCGAGCTGTTGGACGAGCCGCGAGCACGCCTGGCGCCCGCGCAGTTCGCCAGCCTGTTGCAGGCCTTGCGGCTGGCACTGGGGGACGAATATTTGGGGTTTGGTCTGGCCCCGAGTAAACCCGGGACGTTTGCCATGATGTGCCACGCGTTGATCCATTGCCGGACCCTGGGCAAGGCGCTTCAGCGCGGGTTGTTGTTCTACAGCCTGTTCCCCGACGCACCGAGCCTGACACTGGAGGCCGAAGGGGAGCGGGTGCGCTTGAGCCTGGATGAATCGACACTGCGCGACCCCGACCATTTCCTGGCCGAAAGCCTGCTGGTGATCTGGCATCGCCTCGGCAGTTGGCTGATCGGCCAGCGGATCGGCCTGGAACAGGCGACCTTCAGCTATGCCAAGCCGGCCCATGGGGCCGAGTACGATCTGTTGTTCCCCTGCCCGCTGGTGTTCCAGACGCAGCGATGCAGCCTGTTGTTCCACAGTCGCTACTTGGATATGCCGTTGTTGCAGGACGAACGAACCCTCAAACACTTCCTCGAACACTCCCCCGCCGACCTGCTGTCACGGCCTGACGATGGCAACAGCCTGACCAGCCAGTTACGCCGCCTGCTCAGCCGCGACGCCGCACGCTGGCCAGATCTGGACACCGTCGCCGCACATTTGCACATCAGTCCGCAGACGCTGCGTCGGCATCTGCGGGAGGAAGGCACCAGCTTCCAGGAACTCAAGGATCAGTTGCGGCGGGATATCGCCATCTACCATCTGGGACGCGCGGACCTGTCGTTGCAACAGATTGCCGAACAGCTGGGGTTCTCTGAACCGTCGGCGTTCCACCGGGCCTTCAAGAAGTGGACGGGGGTGACGCCGGGGGCTTATCGGGAGCAGGAACACTGAGGGGTGTCATCTAACTTCTGCGGTGGGTCTACCGCCCCTGTGGCGAGGGAGCTTGCTCCCGCT
>NZ_JABWQV010000028.1 GCF_014268615.1 Pseudomonas tehranensis
AAAAAAGACCCGGCAAAAAGCCGGGTCAAAAACCGTGATTAGCCTGATGAGGAGATATTCCAGAAGTCCGACCTAAGGTCTTCTGGCCTATCGACTGATCTCGCGACCAGCTGATGCAATAATAATCATTATCATTTGCAAGTCAAATGTTTTTATCCTGCCTATTGGAAAATATTTTCCTGGTCCCGCATTCGCGGTGCCATTCCCAAGTGTTACGCCTAGCGAGTAGGGTAGCCATCCAGTGACCGGTCAAGCATCACCTTGACCAGATCAATCATATGCACCACTGAAAAAGCCAGGTCGCGGCTCGACCCTTGTAGTCGGCTGGCGGATTCCTGGGCGGTGGCGGCCGCACAGCGCAGCAGGTCGCAAGCATGGACCAAGGCCTCTTCTGCGCTGATGTTGCGGTTCACGTCGAAGAAGCGATGTTCTGCAGGCGCTTCTGACATACCCGGTTTCAAGTAGTAGTCCAGAGCGCGTTGGGCCGCCGGGCAGTCCTGCAGCGAGGTGAATGTACTGTCGAAAGGGCGAGTGGGCTCATCGTTGTTGAGTCTGTCCATGGTGTCTAGATTCTCCGTGTAGGGGCTGAAATCCTGAATCCAGAATAGTACCTATCGTAATTGTGACGATAATTTAAATACTACATTTTGTGTTTTGATGGTCGGAGCCAGCCAAGTATCGTGCCGCACATGGATAAATGGATAGAGTTGGTCAAGGCCAAGATGAAGGAGCTGCGCATCACGCAAGTGGTGCTCGCAGAACGTTTGGGGATGTCCCAGGGCGGCGTCGGCCATTGGCTGACCAAGCGCCGGCAACCCAGTGTCGACGACATGAACCGGGTCCTGCGGGAGCTGGGGCTGGAGTTTCTTGAAGTGGCAATGGTGATCCGCGAGCCGGACACCTCCACCGAGGAAGGCATGGCCCTGGCGCAGAAGTACAATCCGTACTTCCGCTACCCGGTAAGTGAGTGGAGCGAGGTAGGCGAGATTCGCGAAGGCGATCTGCCGTCCTGCAGCCAGGCGCGCTATGAGCTGACGGACTATCACGCTCAGGGGGACGCATTCTGGCTGGTGGTGGTGGGGGATGCGATGACATCACCCAGCGGGTTGAGCATTCCCGAGGGAATGTCGATCCTGGTGGACCCGGCCATTGAAGCTGTGCCCGGCAAACTGGTGGTTGCCCAGTTGCCTGACAGCAGTGACGCCACCTTTCGCAAATTGATCGAAGAGAGCGGGCAGCGTTACCTGGTCCCGCTCAATCCCACCTACCCGAAAACCCTGTACACCGAGCAATGCCGCATCATCGGTGTGGTCGTGCAGGCCACCATCAGGTTCTGACTGGATCGGCCTGTGGGAGCGGGCCGATACTTATTCTTCGAACGCCACCAACGCGCAGCCCTCGCTGACCATTTCGCCTTCCTGGCAATACAGGGCCTTGATCACACCGGCCTGGGGCGCACGAATGCTGTGCTCCATTTTCATCGCCTCCAATACCACCAGTTGCGTCCCGGCTTCCACCGTTTGGCCAGCACTCACCAGCACCCGAACAATACTGCCGTTCATGGGGGCGGTCAGGCCGCCTTGGTGGCTGTGGCTGGCTTCGGCGGCGGCCAGCGGGTCGTACACGTCGACTCGGTGCAGGTCACCTTCCCATTGCAGATACAGACTGTCGCCCTGGCGAATGGCGCGATGCTTGCGACGCAGGCCATCGTGCTCGATCACCAGTTGCTCACCCAGGAATTCTGTACGACCGGCTGTGACGTCCAGGGTCAACGCTCGATCCTGGCCCTCACAGCTAAGGTGCACAGTGGTCTGTCTTGGCAGCCCCAGACGCAGTCCTGCGGTGTTGGCCCAAGGTGAGTTGGCGTCATCGGGCCGTGCACGCGGCGTCAGGCTCAAGGCGAAGCCATGGGCCGCCGCGCGCCAGAAGTCGTCATCCAATTCGCCGGGCTCTGGCAATAGTTGCGTCTGGTAACGTGGGATAAATCCAGTGTCCAACTCCGCCGCCGCAAAGGCGGGGTGGGCCACGATGCGTCGTAGAAATCCGATGTTGGTTTTCAGCCCGCCGATGGCAAACTCGTCGAGCATGCTCAAAAGCTGCAACCGCGCCTGTTCACGATCCTCGCCCCAGGCAATCAGCTTGCCGAGCATCGGGTCGTAGAACGGTGAAATCTCATCGCCTTCCTCCACGCCGCTGTCGACCCGACGACCCGGTGCCGCACTCGACTCGCGATACAACGCCAGGCGCCCTGTAGCCGGCAGGAAGTCGTTGGCCGGGTCCTCGGCATAGAGGCGCACTTCGATAGCGTGGCCCCGCAGTGGCACTTGCTCCTGTGTCATTGGAAGCCGCTCGCCACGTGCCACGCGAATCTGCCATGCCACTAGATCAAGGCCGGTTATGGCTTCGGTCACCGGGTGTTCGACTTGCAGGCGCGTGTTCATCTCCATGAAGAAGAACTCACCACGCGCATCCAGCAGAAATTCCACGGTACCGGCACCGACATAGCCGATGGCTTGAGCCGAACGCACGGCGGCTTCGCCCATGGCCCGCCGCAGTTCCGGGCTCAGGCCCGGCGCGGGTGCTTCTTCGACGACCTTCTGATGCCGCCGCTGGATCGAGCAATCACGTTCATTGAGGTACAGACAGTTGCCGTGCTGATCGGCAAAAATCTGGATTTCCACGTGCCGTGGCTTGAGCAGGTATTTTTCCACCAGCATCCGCGAATCGCCAAACGACGATTGCGCTTCACGCTGGGCCGAAGCCAGGGCTTCGGCCAGTTGGCTGACGTCCTCGACCACTTTCATGCCTTTGCCGCCGCCGCCGGCCGTAGCCTTGAGCAGTACCGGATAGCCGATGCGTTCGCAGGCGTCGCGGAAGGTCTCCAAGTCCTGGGCTTCGCCGTGATAACCGGGCACCAGGGGTACGCCGGCGGTTTCCATCAGGGCTTTGGCGGCGGACTTGCTGCCCATGGCATCGATGGCCGAGGCGGGCGGGCCGAGGAAGATCAGGCCGGCGTTTTCGATGGCCCGGGCGAACCCGGCATTTTCCGAAAGAAAACCATACCCGGGATGGATAGCCTGGGCGCCGCTGGTCTTGGCCGCGTCGATCAGTTTGTCGATTTGCAAATAGCTATCAGCGGCCTTGCTACCGCCCAGGTCTACACGGATATCGGCTTCACGGCTGTGACGGGCATCGCGATCGGTGGCGCTGTGGACGGCCACTGTGGTCAGCCCCATGGCCTTGGCGGTGCGCATCACGCGGCAAGCGATTTCACCACGGTTGGCCACCAGCAATGTGGTGAGGATGGGGGCGCTCATCAACGCGGCTCCTTGTTGTTCGATTCGGCTTGCCAACTGGGCGAGCGCTTTTGCAGGAACGCTCGTAAACCTTCCTGGCCTTGCGCACTGACGCGGATGCGGGCGATGGCGTTTTCGGTATAGCGCCGCAATGCCGGTGTCAGGGCGCCATTGCCGACTTCACGCAACAGTTCCTTGCTGGCGCGCATGGCCGCCGGACTGTTGAGCAACAGGTTGTCGACCCATTGTTCGACCTGCTGCTCCAGGGTTTCGACGGGGTAACTTTCCGACAGCAACCCGATCTCTTTCGCCCGCTGTCCGTCGAAGCGTTCGGCGGTCAGGGCGTAACGCCGCGCGGCCCGCTCTCCGATGGCTTGCACCACGAAGGGGCTGATCACCGCCGGCGCCAGGCCGATGCGTACTTCCGACAGACAGAACTGCGCTTGATCGGCGCCAATGGCCATGTCGCAGGCGCTGATCAGCCCCAGCGCGCCGCCAAACGCCGCGCCCTGGACCACCGCCACGGTAGGAATTTTCAACTTGGCGAGGTTGTACATCAGCTCCGCCAGTTCCCGGGCGTCGTCCAGGTTGGTGTGGTAATCGAGTTCGGCTGACTGCTGCATCCAGGCCAGGTCGGCACCGGCGCTGAAGTGTTTACCGCGACCACGGATCAGCAGAAAACGCAGATTCGGATCACTGCTGACATGGTCCAGGGCAAGGATCAGCTCGCGGATCATTTCGGCGTTGAACGCGTTGTTTTTCTGTTCACGGCTGAGCCACAAGGTCGCAAAGCCGCGGGGGTCGCTGAGCAGTTCGAGGGTGTTGAAGTTATCCATGTGCATTCCCCGTTTACATCCGGAACACGCCGAAGCGGCTCGGTTCGATGGGCGCGTTCAACGACGCGGACAAGGCCAGGCCCAGTACATCGCGGGTCTGGGCGGGGTCGATGACGCCGTCGTCCCACAGCCTCGCGCTGGAATAGTAGGGGTGGCCCTGCTCTTCGTACTGATCGAGAATCGGTTGTTTGATTTCAGCTTCCTGGGCGGCGCTGAACGGATGGCCACTACGTTCGGCCTGTTCGCGCTTGACCTGCACCAATACGCCGGCGGCCTGTTCGGCACCCATCACGCCAATCCGCGCATTCGGCCACATCCACAGGAACCGTGGGTCGTAGGCGCGGCCGCACATGCCATAGTTGCCGGCCCCAAAGCTACCGCCGATGATGACCGTGAATTTCGGCACCTTGGCGCAGGCCACCGCCGTCACCAGCTTCGCGCCGTGCTTGGCGATGCCGCCGGCTTCGTATTTCTGCCCGACCATGAAACCCGTGATGTTTTGCAGGAACAGCAGCGGGATACCCCGCTGACAGGCCAGCTCGATGAAGTGCGCGCCTTTCTGTGCGGCTTCGGCGAAGAGGATGCCGTTGTTGGCGAGAATCGCGATCGGGTAGCCGTGCAAGTGAGCAAAACCGCATACCAGCGTCGTCCCGAACAGCGCCTTGAACTCATCGAACACCGAACCGTCCACCAGCCGCGCAATCACTTCGCGCACGTCAAACGGCTGCTTGGCGTCCGCCGAAACCACGCCGTACAGCTCGTCGCTTGAATACAGCGGGGCGATGGGGGCGCGTTGCTGCACTTCGCCGAGCTTGCGCCAGTTGAGGTTGGCGACGCTGCGCCGAGCAATGGCCAGGGCGTGTTCATCGTTGTCGGCGTAGTGGTCGGCGACGCCCGAGATCTTGCAGTGCACATCGGCACCGCCCAGGTCTTCAGCACTGACCACCTCTCCGGTGGCCGCTTTCACCAGCGGTGGGCCGGCGAGGAAAATCGTGGCTTGCTGGCGAACCATGATCGCTTCGTCGGCCATTGCCGGCACGTAGGCGCCACCGGCGGTGCAGGAACCCATGACCACGGCAATCTGTGGAATGCCCATGGCACTCATGTTTGCCTGATTGAAGAAGATCCGTCCGAAGTGTTCACGGTCGGGAAACACTTCGTCCTGGCGCGGCAGGTTGGCACCGCCCGAATCCACCAGATAAATGCACGGCAGGCGATTTTGCTGGGCGATGGTCTGGGCTCGCAGATGTTTCTTCACCGTCAGCGGATAGTAGGAACCGCCTTTTACCGTCGCGTCGTTGGCGACAATCATGCACTCGACGCCTTCCACCCGGCCGATCCCGGCAATCACGCCCGCGGCCGGCACGTCTTCGCCATACACCTCGTAAGCTGCCAGTTGGCTGATCTCGAGAAACGGCGAACCCGGATCGAGCAAGCGATTGATGCGCTCACGGGGCAGCAGTTTGCCCCGCGAGGTGTGGCGTTCCTGCGCCTTGGGGCCGCCACCTTGTTGAACCTGAGCGAGCAGGGTGTGCAAAGCGTCGACCTGTTTGAGCATCGCCTCGCGGTTGGCAATAAATTCCGCTGAGCGCGGATTGAGCTGGGTATGCAGCGTGGCCATGGACAGCTCCGTTTAGCGGGTTTCGTTGAACAGTTCACGACCGATCAACATCCGACGAATCTCACTGGTGCCGGCACCGATTTCGTACAGCTTGGCGTCACGCAGCAGGCGACCGGCCGGGAATTCATTGATGTAGCCGTTACCCCCCAGAATCTGGATCGCGTCGAGGGCCATCTGCGTGGCGCGTTCGGCGCTGTAGAGGATGACCCCGGCGGCGTCCTTGCGGGTGGTTTCGCCGCGCTCGCAGGCTTGGGCTACGGCATAGAGATAGGCTCGGCTGGCGTTGAGTTGGGTGTACATGTCCGCGACTTTGCCCTGGATCAACTGGAATTCGCCGATGCTCTGGCCGAACTGCTTGCGGTCGTGGATGTACGGCACGATCAGGTCCATGCAGGCTTGCATGATCCCGGTAGGGCCGCCCGACAGCACGACACGCTCGTAATCGAGGCCGCTCATCAACACTTTCACGCCGCCGTTGAGCACCCCGAGGATGTTTTCTTCCGGGACTTCGACGTCATCGAAAAACAACTCGCAGGTGTTGGAGCCGCGCATGCCGAGCTTGTCGAATTTGTTGCTGCGACTGAAGCCCTTCCAGTCGCGCTCGACGATGAAGGCGGTAATGCCGTGGGGGCCTTTTTCCAGGTCGGTCTTGGCGTAGATCACGTAGGTGTTGGCGTCGGGACCGTTGGTGATCCAGGTCTTGCTGCCGTTGAGCACGTAGTGATCGCCGCGCTTGTCGGCCCGCAGCTTCATCGACACCACGTCAGAGCCGGCGTTGGGTTCGCTCATGGCCAGCGCGCCGATGTGTTCGCCGCTGATCAGCTTGGGCAGGTACTTGGTTTTCTGTTCGTGATTGCCGTTGCGGTTGATCTGGTTGACGCAGAGGTTGGAGTGGGCGCCGTAGGAGAGGGCGACCGAGGCCGAGCCGCGGCTGATTTCTTCCATTGTCACCACGTGGGCCAGATAGCCCAGACCAGCGCCGCCATATTCTTCCGGGACGGTGATGCCCAGCAGGCCCATGTCGCCGAATTTGCGCCACATGTCGGCAGGGAACAGGTTGTCGATGTCTATCTGGGCGGCCCGTGGCGCTAGCTCAGCTTTGACGAAGGCCTGCACCTGATCACGAAGCATGTCGATGGTTTCGCCGAGGGCAAAGTTCAGGGATGGGTAGCTCATGGGACACCTTTTGGCTTTTTTGTCGGGTGTGGAGAGGGGGGGTTGGCTCTCACCTTTACGTTAACGTAAGCCTGTGACGAATGACTGTCAATCACCCTTTACGTTAACGTCAACTTGCGCCACAGTAAGTGCGCTTGAGTCAGCAGGTTCACCGATACACCCACTAATAAAGACAAGAGGGGTCATCATGGATCAACCCGGTTCGCAATCGCAGCTCAGCTACACCCGCGGCTCTCAGGACAAGACTCTACTGGCGCACACCATCGGCGAGGCCTTCGATCAGACTGTGGCCCGGTATCCCGATGGCGAGGCGTTGGTGGTTCGCCACCAATCGTTGCGTTATACCTGGCGGCAACTGGCCGAAGCCGTCGACTTGCACGCCCGAGCCCTATTGGCGCTGGGCTTGAAAGCCGGCGACCGTCTTGGCGTGTGGGCCCCCAACTGTGCTCAGTGGTGCATCAGCCAGTTCGCCAGCGCGAAGATCGGTGTCATTCTGGTCAACATCAACCCGGCGTATCGCAGTTCCGAACTCGAATACGTGCTCAAGCAGTCGGGTTGCCAATGGCTGGTCTGCGCCGCAGCGTTCAAAACCTCGGATTATCACGCCATGGTGCAAGCGCTTGCGCCTGAGCTGGCGCAGCAGTCGATAGGTCAGTTGCACAGCGAGGGTCTGCCGGAGCTACGCGGGGTCATCAGTCTGGATGCTCAACCCCCCTCAGGTTTTTTGCCCTGGTCGCAACTGGCAGCCCTTGGCGCTGCGGTTTCGCCTGAGCAACTGGTCGAGCGCCAAGCCAGCCTGCATCATGATGACCCGGTGAATATCCAGTACACCTCCGGCACCACTGGGTTTCCCAAGGGCGCAACCCTCAGCCATCACAACATCCTCAACAATGGGTACATGGTCGGCGAAAGCCTGGGACTGACGGCGAGCGACCGGCTGGTGATCCCGGTACCGCTCTACCATTGTTTTGGCATGGTCATGGGCAATCTGGGCTGCATGACCCACGGCAGCACCATGATCTACCCCAACGACGCCTTCGATCCGTTGCTGACCCTGCGTACCGTGGCCGAAGAAAAAGCCACGGCGCTGTATGGCGTGCCCACCATGTTCATCGCCATGCTGGACCAGCCGCAACGAGGCGATTTTGATTTGTCCAGCCTGCGTACCGGGATTATGGCCGGGGCCACTTGCCCCATTGAGGTGATGCGCCGGGTCATCAGCGAGATGCACATGGCCCAAGTGCAAATTGCCTACGGCATGACGGAAACCAGCCCGGTGTCGTTGCAGACCGGTCCTTCAGACGAACTGGAATTGCGCGTGACCACCGTTGGCCGTACCCAGCCGCAGTTGGAAAGCAAGATCGTCGACGAGGCCGGCAATATCGTTCCCCGTGGCACCATCGGCGAGTTGTGTACCCGTGGCTACAGCGTGATGCTCGGTTACTGGAACAACCCCAAGGGCACCGCCGACGCCATCGATCGGGACGGTTGGATGCACACCGGCGACCTGGCGAGCATGGACGAACAAGGTTACGTCTGCATCGTCGGGCGCAACAAGGACATGATCATCCGTGGTGGTGAGAACATTTACCCGCGTGAGCTGGAAGAATTCTTCTTCACTCACCCCGCTGTTGCTGATGTGCAAGTGATCGGCATTCCGTGCTCGCGCTACGGTGAAGAAATCGTCGCCTGGATCAAGTTCCATCCCGGCCACAGCGCCACCGAGCAAGCGTTACAGGCCTGGTGCAAAGAGCGCATTGCTCACTTCAAGACGCCACGTCATTTCAAGTTCGTCGAGGAGTTCCCGATGACCGTGACCGGCAAGATCCAGAAGTTTCGCATGCGCGAGATCAGCATCGAAGAACTGCGTGATAAAGAAGGCTGAACAAGATCCCCTGTGGGAGCGGGCTTGCTCGCGAAGACGGCGGCCTAGTCAACATTTATGTCGCTTGGCACACCGCTTTCGCGAGCAAGCCCGCTCCCACAAGAAAATAGCAAACGCCAGACAGCACAAAGGGGAGCCGAAGCTCCCCTTTAATTTTGTCGTCACGTGCTCTTTTTTTATTATTGAGGGGCGGCCTGTTGTTGTTTTTAGTAGCCGTGACCCTTTACCGCTGTTTTGGTGATCCCCATCCGGGATCAAGAGCAAACGTATTTTTTTGAGCGCTGACCTGCTTTTTCGCTTCGCGATCCAACCGATTCGGGAGCTACCTGAAGGTAGTTTTATTGTTCTCTGCCCGGTTGCGGGTTGCTCCTGAAAGCACCCTGAAAAGCCCATCTTCTCCAAAAAAATCTGTTAGCTGCGCCTCTGTCGTGTTGTTTTTGTTATGTCAGAGTCGTTTCGTCTTGTTTTTATTGGGTTTGTCGCTTTTTTTTATTCTTGTTATGCCAGAGATATAGCAGGTGCCGTGCCAACTTTTAAAAAATGAACAAAATCAATGAGTTATGGATTCTTGTAGAAAAAGCTGTCAGACCAAACCTGACAAATTGTTTCCGTGTTACTCGTTTCGTAGCTGTTACACAGGGAGCGGTAACACCTCACTGTGCGGCGCGCGCCTTGGCTACCCGCGAACCGGTAGGGCGACCCAGCACGTCACAGATCTGCCGGCCGGCACCCATCAGTGCGTCCAGGTCGACGCCGGTTTCAATGCCCAGGCCATTGAGCAGGTACAACACGTCTTCGGTGGCAACGTTACCGCTGGCGCCCTTGGCATACGGGCAACCGCCCAGGCCTGCGATAGAACTGTCGAACACGGCGATGCCTTCCAGCAGACTGGCGTAGACGTTGGCCATGGCTTGGCCGTAGGTATCGTGGAAGTGCCCGGCAAGCTTGTCCCTGGGCACTTGTGCCGAAACCACCTCGAACATCTTGCGTGTGGCGCCAGCGGTGCCGGTGCCGATGGTGTCTCCCAAGGACACCTCGTAGCAGCCCATTGCGTACAGTTCGTGGGCGACCCACGCCACTTGTTCGGGCTTGACCGCGCCTTCGTACGGGCAGCCCAGCACGCAGGAGACGTAACCGCGCACGCTGACACCGTTCTGCCGGGCGGCTTCCATGATCGGCACGAAGCGCTCAAGGCTTTCCTTGATGGAACAGTTGATGTTGCGCTGGGAGAACGCTTCGGACGCGGCGGCGAACACGGCGACCTCTTTCACGCCGGCCGCCAGCGCGTCTTCAAACCCCCGCAGGTTCGGCGCCAGGGCGCCATAGGTGACGCCGGGTTTGCGCTGGATCTGCGCGAACACCTCGGCGGAACCGGCCATTTGCGGCACCCACTTGGGCGAGACAAAACTGCCGACTTCGATATAACCCAGGCCGGCGGCGCTCAGGGCATCCACCAGGCGCACTTTGTCGGCGACACTGATGGGTTGTGCTTCATTCTGCAGGCCGTCGCGGGGGCCAACTTCAATCAGGCGTACAAAGGAGGGAAGGGACATGGGGATTGACCTGTAGTTGAGTGCGCCGATCCAATGTGGGAGCGGGCTTGCTCGCGAAAAGCAGTGTGACAGTCGCCAGATGAGCTGAATGTAAGTCTGCATTCGCGAGCAAGCCCGCTCCCACATGGGATTGGCGTCGTTATTGGATGAATTCCTGGCCTTTGATCGTCTGCTCCAGGGCCTGGATGCAGCGTTCTTCGGCGGTGTCGAGTTCCAGTTTCATCTGTTCGATGTCCAGCAGTTGCTGTTCGAGCTGCTCCCGGCGCTCGGTGATCTTCGCCAGCATGCTGTGCAGTTGTTTCTGATTGCCGCTGGTGGGGTCGTAGAGTTCGATCAGTTCACGGCACTCGGCCAGGGAAAAACCGATGCGTTTGCCTCGCAGGATCAGCTTCAGGCTGACCTTGTCCCGAGGTGAATAAATGCGTTCCTGGCCACGTCGCTCCGGGCTCAGCAGGCCTTGCTCTTCATAGAAGCGGATGGCCCGGGTGGTGATATCCAGTTCGCGGGCGAGGTCGGAGATGCTGTAGGTCTGGCTGCTCATGGAAGCGCTCGAAACGAAAGGGGCTGGCGCTAAGCTAATGGCAGGTTGACGTTCACGTCAAGCAATCAGGTCTCAATGCAGACACACCACTTGTGGGAGCGAGCCTGCTCGCGATAGCGGTATACCTGTCAGCATTAATGTTGACTGACCCGGCACCATCGCGAGCAGGCTCGCTCCCACAATTTTGATCGCCTAAACCTTATCAAGCTTTTTCTCATGCGCCGTCACCTGCTGGCACAGCTCGATCATTTGTTCGCGCATCCAGCGGTTGGCCGGGTCCTGGTCGGTGCTTTCATGCCAGTAGAGATGGGTTTCCACGGGGGGCACATCGTTGACCGGCAACACAAAGGCATGCAGATCGTGACGACGGGCAAAGCGCTCGGGGACGGTCATGACCATGTCGGTCTGTTGCAACACCTGGGACGCCATCAAGTAATGCTGGGAGCGCAGGGCGATCTTGCGCTGGATGCCCATCTTGCCCAGGGCCAGGTCGACATAACCCAGACCGTTACGGCGGCTGGAAATATGCACATGAGTTTGGGCCAGGTAATCATCGAGGCTGATTTTTTCCTTGCTCGCCAGTGGGTGCCCCTTGCGCATGGCGCACACGTACCGGTCTTCCATCAGCTTGACGTGGCGCACTTGCGGGTCGGTATTGAGTGGCGCGTCGACGGCGAAGTCGAGGCGACCGGCGGCCAACTCCTTGGTGGTTTCACGGCGCTTGGACAGGAAACTCTCGATGGCCACGGTCGGCGCCAGACGTCGCAGGCGCTGGAACAGCAGTGGCAGGATCACGCCTTCGGTAAGGTCGGTCATGCTGATGCGGTAGGTCTTGACCGCTTGCAGCGGGTTGAAGATCCGGCTTTCCTGCACCGACACCCGCAACAGTGACAAGGCATTGCGCACCGGGCCAATGATGTTCTGGGCCATGGGCGTGGGTACCATGCCTTGGGCCGTGCGCACGAACAGCGGGTCATTGAAGGTCTCGCGCAAACGCGCCAGGGCATTGGACACCGCCGGCTGAGTGATGCCGACGATCTGCCCGGCGCGGGTCAGGTTGGCTTCGGTGTAGATCGCATCAAAGACGATGAAAAGGTTGAGGTCGACCTTGCTCAGATTCATGGCGCTGCACTCTTGTTATTGGGCTTGTTCTTAAGCTTGTTGTGAGGTGCCGGGTGGCGATGCAAATCAGTGAACCATATATCGGTGATGAATGTTAATACACGCCGAGAATAGGTTAGGTAAATTTTCGTAGCTGAACTAGCATCGATTTCATGACCTAAAAACAACCTCTGCCAAGAAGGTGCTTCTCATGGATTTTGCGTATTCCCCCAAGGTTCAGGAACTGCGTGAACGTGTCACCGCGTTCATGGACGCCTACGTATACCCGGCTGAAGCAGTGTTCGAACGACAAGTGGCCGAAGGCGACCGCTGGCAGCCCACCTCCATCATGGAAGAGCTCAAGGCCAAGGCCAAAGCCGAGGGGCTGTGGAATCTGTTCCTGCCCGAGTCTGAGCTGGGCGCTGGCCTGACCAACCTCGAATACGCGCCGTTGGCAGAGATCATGGGCCGTTCGTTGCTGGGGCCGGAGCCGTTCAACTGCTCGGCGCCGGACACGGGCAACATGGAAGTGCTGGTGCGTTACGCCAACGAAGAACAGAAACAACGCTGGCTGGAACCGCTGCTGCGCGGCGAGATCCGCTCGGCCTTCGCCATGACCGAGCCGGACGTTGCTTCTTCGGACGCCACCAACATGGCCGCCCGCGCCGAGCGCGATGGCGACGAGTGGGTGATCAACGGCAAGAAGTGGTGGACCTCTGGGGCCTGTGATCCGCGCTGCAAGATTCTGATCTTCATGGGCCTGAGCAACCCCGACGCGCCGCGTCATGCCCAGCACTCGATGATTCTGGTGCCGGTGGACACACCTGGGGTAAAAATCGTCCGTCCGCTGCCGGTATTCGGCTACGACGATGCGCCCCACGGCCACGCCGAAGTGTTGTTCGACAATGTGCGGGTGCCGTACGAAAACGTCTTGCTGGGCGAAGGGCGCGGTTTTGAAATTGCCCAGGGTCGCCTCGGCCCAGGCCGGATCCACCACTGCATGCGTTCCATCGGCATGGCCGAGCGTGCATTGGAGTTGATGTGCAAACGTGCCGTCAGCCGCACCGCCTTCGGCCAGCCATTGGCGCGCCTGGGCGGCAACGTCGACAAGATCGCCGATTCACGGATGGAAATCGACATGGCGCGCCTGCTGACCTTGAAAGCGGCGTACATGATGGACACCGTCGGTAATAAGGTCGCCAAGAGTGAGATCGCCCAGATCAAGGTCGTTGCGCCGAACGTGGCCTTGAAGGTCATCGACCGGGCAATCCAGATCCATGGTGGCGCCGGGGTTTCCAACGATTTCCCGCTGGCCTACATGTACGCCATGCAACGCACCTTGCGCCTGGCCGACGGCCCGGATGAAGTGCACCGCGCCGCCATCGGCAAGTTCGAAATCGGCAAGTACGTGCCCAAGGAGATGTTGCGCAGCGGGCGTTGAAGGCTTCGTTTAGCGGCTTTCTATTGGATGAGCCAGTCCAGAGCCCACCGCCATCCCCTGTGGGAGCGGGCTTGCTCGCGAATGCGGTTTGTCTGAACAGTTGATGTTGAATGTGCCTGCGTCTTCGCGAGCAAGCCCGCCCCCACAGTTGATTGCAGGCGTCCATTAATGGATGACCCTGTGGGAGCGAGCCTGCTCGCGAGGCGTCCTGCAATGTGACGCGGGAAGTCAGCTCACTCCTTGACGCTCATGTATTCCTCGGCCCAACGGATGTAATCCTCGGGCTGGGTGTACGTGTGGGTCAGCTCGGTGGCGCTCAGGTCCGACGCCTGGGTGAAGATCTGCCGCTGTTCGCGCAGGCTGTCATAGGTGGCCTTGATCGCGGCGAAGTAGGCACCGTGACCATCAATGGTGACGCGCACGCCGAGCTCTGCCAGGCGTTTGTCGTCACGCAGCAATGGATTGCCATAGGTGACGAGCATCAACGGCACGCTCAGGTTTTCGCTGATCTGCGCCAGGTGGTCGAAGTCCTGCACACCCACCATGCAAATCCCGTCGGCGCCGGCACGTTCATATTGCTGGGTCCGACTGATGATTTCCTGGACCGGTAAGATCCCGGCGTTGGTGCGGGCAATGATCGCCATTTCCGGGTCGACCCGGGCTTCCAGCGCTGCGCGAATCTTGCCGACGCCTTCGGCAACGCCGATCAGGTCGGTGGATTTGCGGCCGAACTGGGCCGGCAGCAGCGTGTCTTCGATGGTCAGGGCCGCCACGCCGGCGCGCTCGAGTTCGATGATGGTGCGCATCACGTTCAGGGCGTTGCCATAACCGTGATCGGCGTCGGCAATTACCGGCAGTTGGGCTACGCGGCCAATGCGCGTGGCCTGCTCGGCGAATTCGCTGAGTGTGATGAGGGCAAAGTCCGGCGCCCCCAACACTTGCAGCGACGCGACCGAACCTCCCAGTATCCCTACTTCAAAACCCAGGTCGGCGGCGATGCGCGCTGACATCGGATCAAACACCGAGGCGGTGTGGTAACAGGTTTCGCTCGCCAGCAGTTGGCGAAAGTTGCGACGCAAGTCTTGATGGGAAAGCCTGGGCATATGAGTTCCACCATTGGAATGGAAAGGCTTGAGCAAAAGTGTCAACGCCGAAAGATCCAAAGGCTATCACGCGCAAGGCTTAAAGATGATGACGAATGTGCATGGGCGATGCCGGATTGAACAGCAACTCGACACGTTGCACGCAATGATTGACGTGACCAAGGTGCAGGCAAAGGGGCGGTAGTTGACGCGTTTCAGTGGACGAGGTCTTTGTGCTCGAACCCGGCCTACGCCGCCACCGCCTGCCGCCCCTGTTTAAGCAACGCCACGGCGCGCACCGTGTCACCTGGTTGCATTTGCAGACGTTTGGCCGTGAGGCGGTCTACCAGCAGGCTGTGGCCGTGCAGGTGTGCTCGGGCACTGGTAACGCGGCAGCTCGCCAGCCGACGGTTATGGATCAGCCAGACCGGTGCCTGTTCGTCTGGCGTGCCGATGGCCAGGGTCAGCGACTGGCTGTCGCGTACGGTTCGGATTTTCGCCACTGGCGCTTCGATCACCGGGCCGCCATCGAAGATGTCGATGTAGCCTTTATGGGTAAAACCCTCGGCGCCGAGGATTTTCAGGGCCGGCTCGGTGTTCGGGTGGGCCCTGCCGATAGCCGCCTGGGCCTGTTCGGTGAGCAGGCAGGTGTACAGCGGTTGGCGCGGCATCAGCTCGGCGATGAAGGATTTGTTGCCCATGCCGGACAATTGGTCGGCGTAGCTGAAGTCTTTCTGGAAGAAGTGCCGGCCCAGGCTGTCCCAGAACGGTGAGCAGCCGTGCTCGTCGGCGTGCCCTCGCAACTCGGCGATCAGTTTCTCACCGAACAACTGGGAAAACTCGGCCACGAACAGCAAGCGCGCCAGGGACAGCAGGCGTCCGTTATGGCCGCGGCGTTGTTCGGGATGCAGGAACAAGGAGCAGATCTCCGATTGCCCGGTCATCTCATTGTTGAGGAACAGCGTGGGTATCTGCCGCTGGATGCCCAGTTCAGGCGCGGAGCTGACGGTGACCCCGACTCGATAGTTGTACCAGGGCTCACGCAGTCCGACCGCGCCGGTCAGGGCGCTGATACCGACTACTTGCCGATCATCGTCCTCGAGCACGAACAGGTAATCGGCGTCGGCGCGTTCGACTTGTCCGGCAAAGGTGCGCTGGGCCCAGCGCACTCGATGGGCCAGGCGTTCTTCGTTGGCCGGCAGGCTGGTGAACCCGGGACCCGCGCAATGGGCCAGGTCCAGCAAGGCGGGCAGATCCGTCAGAGCGACCGGGCGCACAATCATGATGCAGCTCCTTCATGGTGCCAGTCGGGGCGCTGATGCCGGGCGGGGAATCGCGTCAGGTTCATAGCGCAACCACCCGGGCCCGTTCGCCGTCGGTGATACCCAGTGCTGCCAGCATCTGCGGTGTCAGGGACACGGTGCCCTCGGCACTGACGTCAAGCTCGGCCACGATGGCCCGGTAATTCTTCAAGCCGTCGTTGCTCAGCAGAAAGCGCCCGCCCAGGTCAATGTTTGAGCATTGTCGGGCCGTGGCTATACGGCTTTGGGTGATGGAGCGGATGTTCGCCACACGAGCATGCAGTGTCGGCCCTCCGTCGAAGATATCCACGTAGCTGTTGGTTTCGAAACCCTCGCGCTCCAGGATGTCGAAGGCTTCCTGGCCGTCGGGATGCACCCGACCGATACAGGCTTGGGCCGCCTGAGACAGCATGGGTACATAAATCGGGTATTGCGGCATCAGTTCGGCGAGAAAGGTGCGGCTCTGCAGCCCGCACAAGCGTTCGGCTTCGGCGTAGGGCAGGTCGAAAAAATGCTGGCCGACGGCATCCCAGAACGGTGACTGACCGTCATCGCTGCTGAAGCCAACGATCTCAGTGATCACTGATTCGGCAAAACGTTGCGGATGGGCGGCGATGAACATCAGCCGCGCCCGGGACAGCAACTCCGATTCCGGCGTGCGTACTCGTCCGGCGTCGATATGAAAGCCGCGCAGCAGCGTCTGGCCATTGAGGTCCTGGCACAGCGACAGCGCGGGTACGCCGTGCTGGATGTTCAATTCCCGGGACTCGCTGGTAAACGGTCGATGACGCAGGCTGTAGAACGGCTCATTGCAGCCGGTGCTGGCGAGAATCTCGGAACAGCCGGTCAATTGCCCGGATGCCAGGTCCTCCAGGACGAAGAAATAATTCTCTGCACCAGGGCTCTGCACGTCGGTCTCGAACGAGGCACATGAATCGAGGATTTTGTCCCTCAGGCGTTCGGTATCGTCGGGAAGCGATGTGACGCCCACCAGACTGTCACGGGCCAGTTGCTGCAATTGCGGCAGGTCGCTTAATTGAACTGGACGTAAGGCCAGCATGGATTGCACTCCTTTTCCAAAGAGCCCGGTGACGTGCACCGGGCTTGACGATCACTGTCGATGTCCACGCATTGTGACGACGGCTGGTCGAACCCCTTCGACCGCCGATCCTCACTGTCCCGCAGGGTCAGGCAGGGCAGTATCGGTGCCGAACTTATTGAGCACGACCAGATAGACCAGGCCTGCGGCAATCCATATCAAGCCGAGCTTCTGCGCATCCACGCCCATGTTGTACATGATGGCCGCGACAATGCCGAAGCCGATCAAAGGGCAGATCAGGTGACGAATCACCTGGCCGGACCGCTGGCGGCGCCAGTGATGGTTGATCACGGTGATATGCAACAACATGAAGCCGCTCAAGGCGCCGAAATTGACCAGGGAAGTCAGGGTGTCCACGGCATCGATGAACAGGTAGCAGATCAACAGCGACAGCACCGCTACCAGATAGATGCTCAAGTATGGGGTGTTATGTTTCGGATGGACCTTGGCCAACACCTTGGGCAACTTGCCGTCCCGGGCCATGCCGAACAACAGCCGCGATACCGCCGCTTGCGAGGTGATCGCCACAGCCACGCCCCAGGCCAGCGCCGTGGCGACGGCGGTCAAAGTGGCCAGCCAACTGCCGGCCGCCAATTCGGCGATTTCATAAAACGCGGTATCGGCCGATTTGAAGCCCATACCGGCCGCCAGGTCGGTGGCAATCCAGGTCTGCACGACGAAAATCACTCCCATCACCAGCAGCGTGATCAACGCTGCCTTGCCCACGCTGCGCCCCGGATCATTCTTGATTTCTTCGGCCAGGGTGGAAATGGCATCGAAGCCCAGGAACGACAACACGGCGATGGACACGGCCTGCATCAACAGCGCGAAATCAAAACGCTCCGGGCTGTACAGCGGTGCCAGGGTCAGTTGGCCGTTACCGGCGCCACCCTGCAAGGCATTCCAGGCGTAGAACAGGAAAATGGCCAGCACCATCAGTTGCGCCAGCAGGAAAATGATATTCATCCGTGCGGTGAAGGTGATGCCCCGCAGATTGACGAAGGTCGCGCTGACCAGGAATGCCAGAATGAAACCGACCTTGGGAACGTCCGGGTACAGATGGTTCAGTGCCATGGCGGCGTAGACATAGAGCAGGGGCGGGATCAGCAGATAGTCCAGCAGCATCAGCCAACCGGCGATGAAGCCCACGTGTGGGTTAAGGCCCCGTTGCGCGTAGGAATAGACGGAGCCGGCCACCGGAAAAGCCCTGGCCATGCTGCCGTAGCTCAAGGCCGTGAAGAGCATCGCCACCATGCCGATGATATACGCCAACGGCACCATCCCCGGCGCCTCGGCGTTGACGTAGCCATACACGCCGAACGGTGCGATGGGGATCATGAAAATCATCCCGTACACCACCAGGTCCGTCAGCGACAGGCTGCGCTTCAATTCCTGTTTATAGCCAAATGCCTCGATACTCATAAGCCGTTCTCCCTCTCAGCTGTGTGTGGGTGTGCTCTTGCTTGTCGCTTGCCGCTCAAACCTTGCCGCTGCTTTCCTACAACAACGGCGCCAGATAAGCACTCCAGGCCTGCACCGCTGTCGGGCTGCGTAGCAGGTCGTTGCGCACTTCGATCAATACCGAATCCAGGCCGCGTCCATCGCCATGTACCGGAACCGTCATATCGGTCGAAGGGTTGATCTTGTACGGCTGGTTGCCGGCGACCCGCAGCGAGTGCCGGCTTAGCCCGTCGACGATGCGTTGGGCATAGTCCTTGGCCTCGCCGAACAGCACGCCCGCTTCCAGGGCGCGGGGTTGGCCGTAGAACACCGGCGTAAAACTGTGGATGCCCACCACCCGCACCGTCCGGTTGTCGGCCAGACGCTGGTCGATCAACGCTCGCAGTCGATCATGGAAGGGATGGAACAGGCACCGCTGGCGATATTCACGGGTGGCCTCATCCAGGGACTGGTTGCCCGGAATCTGGTAGATCTCGCTCTGGTGCGGGATGCTGTCGGCGACGTGAAGGGGACGGTTCAGGTCGATCAGCAGCCGTGAATAGTTGGCCGCCAACAAGGTCGCTCCAAGGGTTTCGGACAGTTGTTCGGCCAGCGCCAGGGCACCGATATCCCAGGCAATGTGCTCCTGGGCCGCCGTCTCATCCAGGCCAAGGTCGTTCAACGCGGCGGGAATAAAGCGGTCGGCGTGTTCACAGACCAGGATCAACGGGTGTTCGGCGTCTTCCCGGATCAGGCGATAAGCCGGCCCGGTATAAAGGCCCGATTCAGCACATTCAATAGATTCGCGCATAGTGCTCACACAGCTCAGCAGGTGACAGCGCCTGGGTCAAGGCCAGCTCCTGGGCCTTCAAGGCGAAATAGGTTTCGACCAGCGGGCCGGGCAGGGCTTCCAACAGCGCCCCGCTGTGGCGCAGGCAATCCAGCGCCTGGGCCAGGGTCGTCGGCAGGGCGATAATGCCACGGGCACGACGTTGTGCTTCGTTCAATTCATCGGGTATTTCATCGGTGACCGCCGTGAGCGCCAGCCGTTGCTCGATGCCCAGTCGCCCGGCGATCAACAGCGTCGCCAGCGCCAGGTGCGGCGAAGCGGTGGCGTCCATGGCGCGAAACTCCAGGTTGTACTGGGTCGCCACCGGTTTTCCGCTCACGCTCACCGTCGGGCAGATGCGCAACGCCGCTTCGCGGTTACGTTGCCCCAGGCAGGCGTAGGACGCGCTCCAGTGATGGGGTTGCAGGCGTTCATAGGACACCGGTGTCGGCGCGGTGATCGCGCACAGGGCGGGCAGATAGTGCAGCACCCCGGCGGCCCAGTGCTGGCCCAGGTCCGACAGGCCGTTGGCGACGCCAGCATCATGCAGCACGGGGACGCCGTCCAGGTCTTGCAGACTCATGTGCAAATGCACGCCGTTGCACACGGCATGTTCCGAAGTCTTGGGGGCGAAACTCACCTCCAGGCCCATCTGCCGGGCGATCTCCCGGGTGATTTCCCGCACGTTCACCGCACGGTCGGCGGCGGCCACGCCCAGGGTCGGGCGGCAGGTGATTTCATACTGATGCTTGCCGTATTCCGGCAGGAACATTTCCGGTTCGACGCCGCCTGCCCGCAATGCGCTGAGCAACCATCCGGCGAACCCGGCCTGCTGGCGCTGGGCCTGGAGGCTGAAGGCCAGGCGATCCGGTTGGGGGTGAGGGGTATCGAGGTTGAATTCATGCTCGAACGCGGCGAACACCTGCAAGCCCAGCTCGGCGCGATAACGTTGCACTTCGTCATGCAGCAATGTGCGAGGGCAAGCGGCCCAGGGCCGACCATCGGTTTCCCGCACATCGCAATGAATGAAATCCAGGGCGGGTGCCTGGGCATCCGGGCCATTGTCGACAGTGACCCGGCTGGAGAGGTCCGGGATCAGTCGCAGGTCGCCATAAGCGCCCCACGGGTTGGCCGAGGCGATGATGTCCTGGGGCGTCAGCGCACTGTTGGCCGGCACCCAGCCACAACCGGCGTCGACGTAATGGGGCAGTTCATCACTGGGCAACGAGCGACCGCGGGTTACGCCGATCAGGTCGGTGCAGACCAGCGTGGACACGGGCAGCGGGGCCAGGGGCGTTGCGGCATCGAGACGGCTCACGGTTGCATCTCCTGCAACCGACCGAGCACGGTGTCGGTATCGGTGATCCAGCAATAACCTTTGATCGCATTCAGGCAGGCCAGATGACGTTGTTCGCTGTAAGTGGCGCAGGCATCTTCCACCAGTGTGACCAGATAGCCGCGGTCGGCGGCGTCGCGCACGGCCATGTCGACGCACTGGTCGGTGACGATGCCGGCGATGATCAGATGACGGGTCTGCAGGTTGCGCAGCACGTAATCGATGTTGGTGGAGTTGAAGACCCCCGAAGACGTCTTGGGCAGCACGATCTCATTTTCCCGCGGCGCCAACTCGGCGATGATCTGGGCTTGCGGGCTGTCTTTGGGCAGGTGCATGTCCGACAGCTTGTGGTCCAGCGAGCGATCACGACCATCGGCAGTCAGGCTCTGGATGTGGGTGTGCAACACGTTTTGCTGCGCCGCCCGCACCGCTTCGAGCAGGCGCTGCTGATTGGGGATCACCTGCTGGCGGGCACGGCGGATGAAATAGTCGGCCTCGGGCGTGGCCAGGTGGGCATCGAATTGCGGTTCCAGCCAGGCGCGTTGCATGTCCACCAGTAGCAAGGCGGTATGGTCGCAGGTGAATGGCAAATCCCGAGGGGAGTGGTGAGGGAGCGAGAACATCCTTATTTTTCCTCCAACAGGTGCGTGTTGAACGCCGTGCGCAAGGTGTCGATACCTTCCAGGCGCTCGGCCAGATCAGGGCATTGCAAAGTCAGGCAGGCGATGAGGGCTTCGACCTGGGCCAGTGCCGGCACCAGGCTGTCGAAGGCCGAGATCGATTCCACCGGAGCGCTGATGATCAGGTCGGCCAGTTCCCGTAGCGGTGAGGTGTAGACGTCGCTGAACAGCACCACCCGCGCGTGGCGCTCCTTGGCCGCGCTGGCCACGCGTTGGGCCTGGGCCTGATAGCGACGATAATCGAAGATCAGCACCACATCCTGGCGCTGCACGTCGAACAACCGGTCGGGTAACTGGGCGTTGTCTTCCAGGGCAAAACAACCCGCACGCAGCAAGCGCAAGTGGTTGAGCAGGTATTGGGCAAGGAAGCTGCTGAAGCGCCCGCCAAAACAATGCACCTGATGCCGGCTGTCGAGCAGCCATTGCACAAGAATACGCACGTCTTCGGGTTGAGTCAGGGCCTGGGTGTCGGTGAGGATACGCTGGCTGGTGGCCAGGTACTGGCTCCAGGTGTCGCCTTGCTGCAATTTGGCCCGCGGTTGCAACAGGGTGCGAGGGGAGCGCAGGCGATGGTCCATGTCACTGAGCAGCGCATCCTGGAATTCGGCATAACCGCCAAATCCGAGTTTTTTCACCAGCCGCACGATAGTCGGATCACTGACCCCGGCATGATCGGCCAGGCGCGACATTGGCCCGAGGCCGTTGCGCGGGTAATGATCAAGCAGGGCCCGTACGACCTTGCGTTCTGACGGCGTCAAAACCAAGCCCGGATCGGTAATCAGGTCTCGAAGAGGCGGCATCCGTGCTCCTTGCCTGGATGGGTGTTGGATTTCTTTCATAACTCCTGAAAATAGTATTTATGTAGCGGGTACTACATGTCCAGTGGTTTTTACGTTCTGTTTAAAATGCACGAAAGTAGTGCGAAAGCCTTGTAGGACGGGGACTTGATCGCATAGATCCGATATGTCAGTTGATGCCTCTGTCGGTGTAAGACATAACGCCTTTTTGTCTCAGTTATTTGATTTCATATAAGGTGCTGTACAAGAAAAACCCTGAGTATCACCTCCATGAAACCCGTTCGACTCTCTGAGTACCGTGCGTGCAAGCCACTCGCCTGACCCTGATCTGCCATGCCCGCACCGTCGCCCAGAAGCAGGCGCGTTTCGGTCTGGATGAACCGCTGGAGGCCGACTGGCTGGCCAAACGCCCGGAGCCGGGCCACGGCTACCGAAATGTCCGGCAGTTGCTCTGCGGGCCGGAGTTGCGCACCCGGCAGACTGCCGCCCTGTTTGGCGACGAGGTCCAGGTGGTCGCTGATCTGGCCGACTGCGATCTGGGTCGCTGGCGTGGCCTGTCCATCGACCAGTTGCTCAAGGTCGAGCCGCAACCCCTGCAAGCCTGGCTCGACGATCCCGATGCCGCTCCCCATGGCGGCGAATCCGTCACCCGCTTGTGCCATCGTGTCGGAGACTGGCTGGCCAGCCTGGAAGGCCGGCCGGGGCATGTGTTGGCCGTCACTCATCCGTTCGTGATCCGTGCGGCTCTGGTGACGGTATTGGGCTGTCCGGCAGCTGTCTTCAACCGTATCGACATCGAACCGCTGTCCACTGTCGAGTTGCGTTTCAACGGGGTGTGGCGGTTGCGCACCCAGGGTCCGGGCCAGGAGTCACTTGAATGAAAAAACTGTCAGTCATCGGTATCGGTGCCGGCGATCCGGATTACCTGACGATCCAGGCGGTGAAAGCCTTGAATCGGGTGGATGTGTTCTTTCTCATGGACAAGGGGCCTGCCAAGCAGACGTTATTGGATCTGCGGCGGGAAATCTGCCAACGCTACATCGTTGATCGTACGTACCGTTTCGTCGAAGCCTACAGCCCCGAGCGACAACGCGGCGACGTGGACTACGCCGCCAGTGTCGAAGATTTGAACCGGGCGAAGCAGGCCACCTTCGAGCGGTTGATCGATGATGAGTTGTCTGACGGGCAGTGCGGCGGTTTCCTGGTCTGGGGCGATCCGTCGTTGTACGACAGCACCGTGCGTATCTTGCAGTCGATTCTCGATGAGGGGCGCTGCGCCTTCGAATTCGAGGTGATTGCGGGCATCACCAGCGTCCAGGCCCTCGCGGCGCAGCATAAGGTGCCATTGAACAGCATTGGCGGTTCGCTGGAGATCACCACGGGCCGCCGGCTGGCGGCAGGGCAGGTCGGTGACTCGCCAAGCGTGGTGGTGATGCTTGATGCTGAAGATGCGTATCGTCAGGTGAGCGATCCGGATACGCATATTTATTGGGGGGCCTATGTGGGGACCCCGGATGAAATCCTCATCGCCGGCCGGCTCGGGGATGTGGCTGATGACATCGAACTCGCCCGCAAGGCTGCGCGGCAGGCCAATGGGTGGATCATGGATACTTATTTGTTACGCAAACCTTGATAGCTCAAACCCCCGTGTTCGGCAGTTCCCGTGTTAGCTGACCGCCTTCGCCCCACGCCCAAACCGCTCCCGGTAAACTGACGGCGCCAACCCCACGACGCCGCGAAATGCCACGCGAAAGCTTTCCACCGAGCGGTAGCCGCACAACTGGGCGATGTTGTCGGTGTTGTCTTCGGTGCTTTCCAGCAGCTCACGCGCCCGGGCCAGGCGCTCATGTTGCAGCCAGGCCTTGGGCGATAGCCCGCAGGCCTGGGTGAAATGCCGTAAGAAGGTGCGCTCGCTCATGGCCGCCTGGCTGGCCAGTTCGCGCACACCGAGCGGTTCGTGCAGGCGTTCGCGGGCCCAGTGCATGACGCCGGACAAATCGCTGCGTGGCGTGCGGCTGACCGGCGCAGGAATGAACTGCGCCTGGCCGCCTGTGCGTTGCGGTGACATCACCAGTCGCCGCGCCACGGTGTTGGCGACCTGAGTGCCGAAATCCCGCGCCACCAGGTGCAGGCAGGCGTCAATGCCCGCGGCGCTGCCGGCCGAGGTAATGACTTGCCCCGAATCCACGTACAGCACATCCGGGTCTACCAGGATGGCGGGAAAACTTCTGGCCAGTTCGTCGGTGTAGCGCCAGTGAGTGGTAGCACCCAGCCCATCGAGCAACCCGGCGGCGGCCAGCACGAATGCCCCGGAGCAGATCGAGAGCAAGCGCGCGCCTCGGGCATGAGCGCTGCGCAGTGCCTCAAGCAGCGCCGGCGGCGGTGGTTCGTCGCGACTGTGCCAGCCGGGCACCACGATGGTTCGCGCCGTTTGCAGTAGTTCCATGCCGCCATCGGCCAGGATCTGGAAGCCGCCCATGGCGCGCATCGGGCCGTCGTCGACGGCAACGATCCGGTGTTTGTACCAAGGGAAGTCGAACTCAGGCCGGGCAAGGCCGAATATCTCGATGGCAATGCCGAATTCGAAGGTGCACAGGCCGTCGTAGGCGAGGATGGCGACCAGACCGGGATTAGGCTGCATATGGCGGAAAATTCCCACAGAGTGTCTTGTGCGCCACTGTAGCGGTAAGTATCGGCGGGATAAAGTCTGCTCACCCCCTCATTTGTCTGTGGAGTACACCCTCATGACCAGCCTGGTTCGCCAAGTGCCTGCCGCCCCGTCCGACGTTGCTCTGCAACATTTCAGCCGGCGTCTGACGTTCGAAACCGATTGCTCCGACGTTCACGCCAGCCAACAGGCGGGAGAAGTCGATTTTGTGCTGGTGGACGTGCGCGGGCCACTGGCTTTTGAGCGCGGGCATGTGCCCGGGGCGATCAATTTGCCAACCCGCTCGCTGACCGCCCAGGCGCTGGCGGCTTATCCCAAAACTTCGCTGTTTGTAGTTTATTGCGCGGGCCCGCATTGCAACGGTGCGAACAAGGCGGCAGTGCGTCTGGCGACCCTGGGCTATCCGGTCAAGGAAATGATTGGCGGTGTAATGGGCTGGCTCGATGAGGGCTTTCGCCTGAACGGTGCGGTGGAGCGCGTGACGGACACGGCTGTCGGCTGCGATTGCTGATCCTTTCCAGGAAGCAGGGTGCAATCCCTGTGACCTGGTTGTTTCTATAAATATTTGTCGCCTCAACACAATTCGCCTCCTGAGTGCCCCTCTAGACTGCCGGCCACTTCGGTTTTTAATGACCGAACGCTGCCTAAGAATCTGCCGATAACCTGCTAATAAAAACCCTGCGCACTCAGGAGCAAAAATGAACAAGCTAACAATGTTTGGTGCCCTGGCACTGTCCGTGTTGTCCTTTTCGGCCGTGGCCGAAGACGCCAAGCCGATCCGCCTCGGAATCGAAGCCGGTTACCCACCTTTCTCGATGAAAACCCCCGACGGCAAGCTGACGGGTTTCGATGTTGATATCGGCGACGCGCTGTGTGAACAGATGAAGGTCAAGTGCACCTGGGTCGAGCAGGAATTTGACGGCCTGATTCCGGCGCTGAAAGTGAAGAAAATCGACGCGATCCTGTCGTCCATGACCATCACCGATGACCGTAAGAAGAACGTCGACTTCACCATCAAGTACTACCACACTCCGGCGCGTTTCGTGATGAAGGAAGGCAGCGACGTCAAGGATCCGCTGACCGAACTCAAGGGCAAGAAAGTCGGTGTGCTGCGCGCCAGTACCCACGACCGTTTCGCCACCGAGGTGCTGGTGCCGGCGGGCATCAACCTGGTTCGCTACAGTTCCCAGCAGGAAGCCAACCTGGACATGGTCGCCGGTCGTCTCGACGCCATGCTCGCCGACTCGGTCAACCTCGACGACGGCTTCCTGAAAACGGACGCCGGCAAAGGTTTTGCTTTCGTGGGCCCGACCTATGAAGATGCCAAATACTTCGGTGGCGGTGCTGGCATTGCCGTGCGTAAGGGCGATAAGGCCCTGGCCGAGAAATTCAACGACGCCATCACGCAGATCCGCGCCAACGGCACGTACAAGAAAGTGCAGGACAAGTACTTCGCTTTTGATGTCTACGGGCATTAATCGCTGAAACCAAGGTGGCCCGCCGTTGACCCGGTCGGCCACCTTTTTCATGGGCGAGTGTTTTACCCCGGCGCCCGTCGAAATACCGTTATTGGGAGTTCCTCATGCAACGCATCGACCATACCCTGCCATGGAGCCACCTGGGCACCGAGCGCCGGCTCAGTGTGTTTCGTTACGGCCACGGTCCACGCAAGGCGTATATCCAGGCCAGCCTGCACGCCGATGAGTTGCCCGGCATGCGCACGGCATGGGAGCTGAAACAACGACTCAACGAGCTTGAGACCCAAGGCTTGCTCAACGGCGTGATCGAACTGGTGCCCGTGGCCAACCCCATCGGCCTGGACCAGCATCTGCAGAGCGCTCACCTGGGACGTTTCGAACTGGGCAGCGGCAAGAACTTCAATCGGTCTTTCGTGGAACTCAGCGCGCCGGTGGCACAACGCATCGGTGATCGCCTGGGCGACGACCCGGCTGCCAATATCACGCTGATCCGCCAGACCATGGTTCAGGTGCTGGATGATCTGCCGGCGCCGCCCTCACAACTCGAGGCCCTGCATCGCCTGCTGCTGCGCCATGCCTGCGACGCCGATGTCACCCTGGACCTGCATTGCGACTTCGAGGCGGCGATTCACTTGTACGCCTTGCCGCAACACTGGCCGCAGTGGCGCTCCCTGGCCGCGCGGTTGAAGGCGGGCGTGGCGTTGCTGTGCGAAGACTCTGGCGGCAGTTCGTTCGACGAGTCCTGTTCCTCGCCCTGGTTGCGTCTGGCCAAGACCTTCCCCGAGGCCGCGATCCCGCCGGCCAACCTGGCGACCACGCTGGAACTGGGCAGCATGGGCGACACCCGGGTGGCTCAGGCCCAGGCCAACTGCGAAGCCATTCTCGGGTTCCTGGCCGAGCAGGGGTTCATCGGGGGTGACTGGCCGCCCGTGCCAGCGCAATGTTGTGAAGGTTTTCCGTTCGAAGGCACTGAATACCTGTTCGCGCCGCATCATGGAGTGGTGAGCTTCCTGCGCGAGGCCGGTGAGTGGGTGGAGCAGGGCGATCCGTTGTTCGAAGTGGTCGATCCGTTGAGCGATCGGGTCACCACTGTACGGGCCGGCACCAGCGGCGTGTTGTTTGCCCTGGATCGTGGGCGCTATACCCAGCCTGGCATCTGGCAGGCGAAAGTTGCCGGGCGAGAGCCGATTCGCGCGGGGAAATTGATCAACGACTGATAACTGCTGTCTACCTCAGCGCACGCTCGTTGCCGTGCGGCACTCGAATGATGGAGGAAGACTGATGTTCAAAGCGCTCGCCCTGTTGCTGTTGGTCGTGTCTTGCGGTGTGCAGGCTCAGCCTGCGCTGCACACCGATTTACCCCTCAATTACCTGGCCCACGCCGATGAGCAGGCCAGAAACCGGCCGCTGGTGATTTTCCTGCATGGCTCCGGCGGCAGCGAACAAGACCTGTTCGACCTCAAGGATGAACTGCCCAGTGACTACAACTACCTATCGGTACGCGCGCCCAAGACCGTGGAGCGGGGCCAGTATCAATGGTTTGCCAAGAAGGGCGAGGGCGCCTACGACGGTGATACGGCGGACCTGAGGGCCAGCGGCCAGATGCTGTTGGATTTCATCGAGAAGGCTCGGGTCAAGTACCCCACCGACGCGAGCAACGTCTACCTGGTCGGTTTCAGCCAGGGCGCGATGATGAGTTACGAGGTCGCCCTGCGCCATCCCGAGGCCGTCGGCGGCATTGCCGCGTTGGGCGGGCGGGTGCTGTCAGTGCTGCGGGCCGAGCTGACCCCCGACGAGTCGCGCCGGACGCTGGCGGTGTTCATCGGTCATGGTACGGCGGATTCGGTGATCCCGTACCATGACGGCACCGAGGCAGACAGCTTTCTCAAGACCCTGGCTCTGGAACCCGAATTCCATGCCTATCCGGGCGTTGGCCACAGCGTCAGTGCCATGCAGGTGCGGGATCTGCGGGCCTGGCTGGAGCGGCTTAATCCCTGATCAGTGACAGGGATCCTGAGTGTGCCACCGCCATCGCGAGCAGGCTCGCTTCCACAGGACCGGTGGCAATCCAGCATTTGAGCACCGCTCGGAAAAATGTGGGAGCGAGCCTGCTCGCGATGAAAACCACCCGGTCCATCAAGTCACTGACCCGCGACGATCTGCTTCACCAGCGCCTCATGCCCGGCCTTGTCGCTGGCCCGGGAAATGATCTGTACCACTGCCATGCGCGTGCCGGAGGCGCCCAGTAAGGTGCTATCGAGGGTCGGCCCACCGCCTTGGGTCGCCTTGGTATCGAGTTGGCGCAGACCCAGGCCGGTGCCTTTTTGGGTCAGGCTTTTCTCGCTCAGGATCTTGGCGTCCGGCAGGGCCTTGGTTTTCTGAACGGCGAAGTCGGCCATGGTGGCGTCGAGGAATGTGCTGTCGTCGTCCTTCACATTCGTGCCATCGATGATGGTGTTTTCAGCCATGATCACCACGGTTTTACTCGTGGCATTGCTGTACATCGTCCCCTTCGCCCCAGCCGTGCCCTGGGCGGCGTCGCCGGCCGGAAGCGGCGTCGCAGTGAACCCCTTGGGCAGGGTGAAGTTGAACTTGCCTCCCAGCAGGGAAACCTTTTGTACCGAGGCTGCGCCGCCGGTTTTGGGCTGGGCGGCATAAGCAGGCATCATCACCAGACTGGCGATGGCCGTCAGCACCAGGGCAGCGGCTTGTTTACTTACCAATGACATTGAAACGCTCCACAGGGGGGTATGCTTGAGCGCGATCATCCCATGGGCGTCCAACCGGCTCCAGCGCCGGTCACGAGTGCGCCACATCATTTGTGCGTGGAGCAGAGGCGCGCACCAGCAAGCGGCGGGTCACCAGCAGCATGACCACCGACACCGCGACACTCACGACAAAGGCCGGCATGCCGAGAAACGGCAGGGTGAGGGCCAGGGTCAGGCAGAACGCGGTGAAGCAATACATACCGGTGGCCGTGGCCCGCAGCAACGCGGCGGTGAAGGCCGCGCCCCGGGTTTGCTGGGAGAACACCGCCATGACGCTGCCCAGCACCGGGAACACCGCCAAGAGTCCGCTCCAGCGTTCACCCACGGTGCTGGCCAGCAGCGTCACCGCCAGGGTCAACAGCGCGCCGGCGACCATGCGTAGCAGCAGTTTGTCGGATTTGGGCGCCGGACCGGTCATCACCGGTCGAACCGCCGGGAACAGATAAGGCGCGGCCAGCAACGCAACAATGGCAATCACGCTCGACAGCGGAAGTGAGGCCGGCAACCAGGACAGCACCATCGCCACCAGTGCCCAGACGCCCAACGCGATACCCAGCGCCCACGGCCAGTCACGATGTTGGGCGACCCGGGCGTACACCACGCAAAATGCAATCATTGCGAACATGGCCGACAGCGCCGCTGTCGCCGACTGAGCGGCAAACGCCTCGCCCTGTTCCAGGGCCAGGAACAACAGAATTGGACCCACCACCACCGGCAACCCCGACAGCCAACCGGCCACGCTCGGCCCCCAGCGCCTGCCGGCCAGGGAAATCAGCAGCAGGAAAGCGGGAATCACCAATAATTTGAGCAGCAGCACGGGGTTGTCCTTGTCAGGCGTCGGGCCGACACGTTAGCACCGACCTTCCAGTTTCAGCGATCCCAGTAGGGCACGTCGCCAAAGCACTGCAGAAAAAAGTCGATCACGGTACGCACTTTTACCGACAGACGTCGGCTGCCCGGCCAGAGAATGGCGATCTGCTGGGGCTCAAGGCTGTTGGAGGCTTCGTAGTCGCGCAATACCGGCACCAGGGTGCCGTTGCGCACGGCTTCGCCGATCAGCCACGACGGAAACATCACCAGCCCCAGGCCTTGTTCGGCTGCCTGGGTCAGGGTGTCGGCGTGGTTGCCGGTGATCGGCCCTTTGACGCTGTAGGGCGTCCAGGCCTGACCCGGACGGCGGAAAAACCAGCGCTGCTGGCCGGCCACGCCCTTGTAAGCCAGACACTGATGGTTTGCCAGATCCTGAGGTTTGAGCGGCGTGCCGCAACGTGCCAGGTAAGCGGGGCTGGCGGCGATCTGAAAGCGGTGGGGGGCGACGATTCGCGCCTGCATGCCTGAATCGTGCAGTGGGCCGATGCGAAACAGCAGGTCAGCGCCTTCTTGCAGTGGGTCGACGTAGCTGTCGGTTTGCTGGATGTCCAGTTGCAGCTTCGGGTAGCGCTCACACAATGACCCCAGCCACGGCGTCAGATGGCGCTGGCCGAACACCACCGGGGCATTGATCCGCACCAGTCCGGCCGGCTCACTGTGTTGTTCCTGCAGCGCCTGTTCGGCTTCTTCCAGTTGCACCAGCAACAGGCGTGCATGATGGCCCAGCAGGCGGCCCGCCTCGGTGGGCGAAACGGCGCGGGTGTGTCGATACAGCAACTGCTGGTTGAGGGCCTGTTCCATCAACTGGATTTGCCGGGAAATCGACGACGGCGCCAAGCCTTCGCGCCGGGCCACCGCCGAGAAGCTGCCGTGGTCGAGCACGGCGACAAACAATCGCAGGGCCTTGAAGCCAAGTTCGTTGAGACCGTGCATGACCGGCTCCGCTGTGCGAGTTACGCAAAAGTGTTGTCGGGATGCTCGCATTTATCGCACAGCTGCGCCAGCCGATAATCCCGCTCATTGTTCTTCTCACAGGTTCTGATCATGCAAGCGTCTTCACTCAACGCCGCCGCCCCGGCGGCTGCCTCCAAACCACGAGCGCTTTTGCGCTGGCTGTTGCTGCCCCTGGTGATTCTGGCCGGCATGGGCCTGTCGGTCGAGGCAGGTCTACTGGGGCCTCTGGGGGTTCAAGTGGGGCATCTCTGGGCAACCCTGAGCATATTCGGCGTCGGTTCTGCGATTCTGTTTCTGCTGTTGCTGCTCAGTGGTCCGCAACAAGGCCCGGCTCTGAATGAGTTGCCGCGCTGGCAATTGATCGGCGGTTTCCTGGGACCGATCTACGTGGTGGTGCTGACGCTTGCCACGCCCCACATTGGCATCGCCATGACCATGGTCGCAATCCTTTCCGGGCAAGTGGGCAAAAGCGTGCTGATCGACCATTTCGGCTGGTTCGGTGCAACCCGCAAACGGGTCAACGGCGAGCGCTGGCTCGCCTTGGCGCTGATCGTCGTAGCCCTTGTCCTGATTGCCCGAGGTTGAACATGAATCTGTTTTTGCTATTGCTGCTGGTCGTTGTTGCCGGTGCGGTGTTGAGCGTGCAGGCGGCCATCAACGGTCGCCTGGGCCAGACGGTTGGTGTGCTGCGCAGCAGTCTGCTGACCTTCGTGGTGGGCACGGTGGTCACCGGGTTACTGATCGTGTTTTTTGAACCCGCTCACGCCGTCAGCTTGCTGGACGTGCCGAAATGGCAACTTGGCGGTGCCTTGTTTGGCGTGGTGTACATGATGGTCATGGTCGGCGCGGTGCCAAGGGTCGGCACCGCCGTGGCGACCGTGGCGGTGATCCTCGGGCAGTTGGCCATGGGCATGCTGATCGACAATTTCGGCTGGTTGGGCAACCCCGCTATGGCGTTGTCCGAGAGCCGGGTGCTGGCAATGGCCTGCCTGGCACTGGCGCTGGTGTTCATGTATCGCAGCAGTGCGCGGCAGGCCTGAGAACGGTCAGTCGGGCTCGACTTCCAGTCGCAGACTGCCATCGTCCAAGCGCTTGGCAAGCCGGACAATACCGCCAATGTGCCGGCCTTCGGTGCTGAAGACCACGACCTCGGCTTTTTCCAGATCATCCGGCAGTGGCGGCTGTACGTGCAGGGCGAACCACACCGGTTCACCGTCATCCAGGCGTTGGACTTCGTAGCGGCAATCGGCGCTTTTGGTTTGGCGGCCAAACAGCGTGTCGAGGCCATATTTAAGGTCGGTGCTGTCGTCGGCAGTAGGGGCGAGGGACATCGGCGGTCTCCTGAGATGAGCGCTCGGCGGGTCTTCTAGTGATTCCTCTGCTGGGGGAAAATTCAATGGGTTCGCGTCGGCACAGAACCGGCGGCGTTGCTGCTAGAATCGCCCACCTTGACTTACGAGAGGTATGCCCATGAGCGAGCCGATTCGCCTGACCCAGTACAGCCACGGCGCCGGTTGCGGCTGCAAGATTTCGCCACAGGTGCTGGAAGTGATCCTGGCCGGCAGCGGTGCGCAGAACCTTGACCCCAAGTTGTGGGTTGGCAATGCCTCCCGGGACGACGCCGCGGTATACGCCATCGACGAGGAGCGCGGGGTGGTTTCCACCACCGACTTCTTCATGCCGATTGTCGACGATCCTTTTGATTTCGGTCGCATCGCCGCCACCAATGCCATCAGCGACATCTACGCCATGGGCGGTGATCCGTTGATGGCGATTGCGATTCTCGGCTGGCCGGTCAACGTATTGGCCCCGGAAATCGCTCGTGAAGTGATTCGCGGCGGTCGTTCCGTGTGTGACGAGGCTGGCATTCCCCTGGCGGGCGGCCATTCGATCGATGCCCCGGAGCCGATTTTCGGCCTGGCGGTCACGGGCCTGGTGCAAAAGCGTCATATGAAGCGCAACGACACCGCCACTGCCGGTTGCCGCCTGTACCTGACCAAGCCTTTGGGCATCGGAATCCTCACCACCGCAGAAAAGAAAGGCAAGCTGCGCGCCGCCGATGTGGGCCTGGCCCGCGACTGGATGTGCACCCTCAACAAACCGGGCAGCCACTTCGGCAAGCTCGACGGCGTGGCGGCGATGACCGACGTCACCGGTTTCGGCCTGCTCGGGCATCTGGTGGAAATGGCCGATGGCAGCCAGGTGACGGCGCGTATCCGCTACGACGCGGTGCCGCGTCTGCCGGGCGTCGAGTATTACCTTGACCAGGGCTGCGTACCGGGCGGTACGTTGCGCAACTACGACAGCTACGCCAGCAAGGTCGGGCGCCTGCAGGAGCTGCACAAGCGAGTGTTGTGCGACCCGCAGACCAGCGGTGGGCTGCTGATCGCTGTCACGCCCGAGGGCAACGAAGCGTTTCTGGCGGTTGCCGCGCAACTGGGGCTTGCACTGGAACCGATCGGTGAACTGGTCGAGCGACAGACCTGTGCGGTCGAGGTGTCTTGATGACCAATGACATCACCGATTACCGCGACATTTTTCTCAATGACCGACCGATGATGGACACCCGTGCGCCCGTCGAATTTCTCAAGGGCGCATTCCCAGGCGTGGTCAATCTGCCGTTGATGACCGACATCGAACGGCAACGGATCGGCACTTGCTACAAGCAGCAGGGCCAGCAGGCGGCCATTGTCCTGGGGCATCAATTGGTGTCCGGCAATACCAAGGCACAACGCATCCAGGCCTGGGCCGAGTTCGCAACGGCCCATCCTGACGGTGTGTTGTATTGTTTCAGGGGGGGCTTGCGGTCACAGATTGTCCAGCAGTGGCTCAAGGACGAGGCGGGCATTGACTATCCCAGGGTCGGCGGTGGCTACAAGGCCATGCGTACATTCTTGCTCGACACCGTCGAGCAAGCGGTTGCCCAATGCGACCTGGTGTTGCTGGGCGGCATGACCGGCACCGGCAAGACAGAAGTGCTGACGCAACTGGGCAACAGTCTGGATCTGGAGGGCTACGCCAACCATCGCGGCTCGAGCTTCGGCAAGCGCGCCACCGGGCAGCCGTCCAATATCGATTTCGAGAATCTGCTGGCCGTGGATGTGCTGAAAAAACGTGCCGCTGGTATTGAACAGTTCGTGCTGGAAGATGAAAGCCGCATGGTCGGCAGTTGCGCCTTGCCACTGCCTTTGTACCAGCGCATGCAACAGGTTCCGATGGTCTGGCTTGAGGACAGCCTGGAGCGACGGGTCGAGCGCATCCTGCGTGATTACGTCATCAACCTGTGCGGCGAGTTTGTCGCAGTCCATGGCGATGAAGGGTTCTCGCTGTTTTGCGAACGGTTGCTGGGAAGCCTCAATAACATCCATAAACGCCTGGGTGGCGACCGCCATCGACGTTTGCTCCAAATCATGGAAGCTGCCCTGGTCGAGCAGGCGAACAGCGGCGCCGTCGACTTGCATCGCGGCTGGATCGAAGGTCTGTTGCGTGAGTATTACGACCCGATGTACGTGTTCCAGCGCGAGAAGAAGGGCGGGCGGATCGAGTTCGCGGGAGAGCAGGGCGCGGTGCTGGAATATCTGCGTGAGCGAGCGGCCCGCAAAGGCTGATCGCTTCTTTCCAGACACAGCAGCCTATGTCGGACAAGTTTCCTGCCCGTTGTCTAGGCCTTGCTTGTAGTTCTGGCTGGTGAGACTGGCCTTGCCGTTGTGCCACGTCAGGGTCAGCACGTACAGCGAATCGAAATCCCCCGATTCCCAGTCATCGGTAATCGTCTGCTTCTTGCCCATCGCGTCGCTGGCGACCTCGTTGATCAGCTCCGGCAGGTAGCCGTGTGACCAGGCGGTGTAGATGGTCGAGTTGTGGTACTTGTCGTGCAGCAGTTCGTCCGCCAGGTCGCTGGTGTCATTGGCTGAATACTCAATGTTCACCGGCAGCCCGAGCTTGATGGCACTGGGGCTGATGGTCATCAGTGGGCGGATGTAGCTGTAGGAATTGTCCAGCTCGCCCTCTTCGACGTTGCGGGTAGGGTTGGCCGCGAACACATAGTCGGCCTTGCCGAATTTCTCCGGTAGCAGGGTGGCCAGGTCGATGGCGCGATTCAGCCCCTGGCAATTGAGCTGGCCCAGGCCGCCGGCGGGTTTCTCGGCGTGGCGCAGGAACACCAGGGTCTGGATGCCGTCGGCCGGTTGGGCGCGACTGACGCTCGACTCCAGCAACAGCGCCAGGCCACAAGCGACAAGCAGCGTAGGCAACATCAGCCACGGTCGGCGCTTGAAGCGTTTGGCGAAATTCAGTGGATTCATCATCGAATAATATTCTTCGGCTCTCTCACATCAGGCTGACAAACCCGGGCACCACGAAGTTTTTGGCTTCAGGTGTTTTCCTTGTCGTGACGCCGCTTCGATTTCTCGGGGCATTGCTCAGAGTCTTCTGACGCCCTTTGGTTCGATACCGACCGATTCCGTGCACTGTAAGGCCTCTTTCCAAGAGGTAGGGCGAATGTTAGCGACAGGATGTTGCGGATTTAAGAATGGGGCGTGCGAGTTTCGTGACGCGTTCATTTGGGTTTCGTATTTAAAGAATCGCCTTACACCTGCCGTCTCCTCCTCTGACTTATTTTCCCTGCCGTCCTCGGCAAAGTCTCGCGTCCGTTTCCGTACCGCGAGATTTCCGCATGTTCGTCCCCGACAAACTCCTGGCTTTGAACAACGTCATCGGCTCGCTGGTGATTGCGGCCATGGACCCCGAGCAGCCGGATGTCGAAGCGGTGCTGGCGGATTTCCGCACTTGTCTGAACGACTACGACAGCTGGGCTGAAAGCTTCTGGGCCGGCTGGGCGCTGGATATCGAGCAGGTGTTCAAGGTCGGCAACGAAGTGTCCCTGGCGGCACCGAAGGACCTTGATCAACCCGTCAGCGCCACGGTCGTCGCTTGTCCGACGGGCGGTCCGCTGACGCTGGTGCACATGTTCCAGGCGGCGCGCTTCGTCCCGATCGGCGACACGCCGGTGATGCTGGAACCGGTCATCGCAGGCGAGCCGGGGAAGGAAACGTTCGGCGAGCCGGTCCATCACGTGATCGGCCCCAGCGGCATCCTGGAAATCCCCAAGTGTTGGCGCGGGCAGCGTTATCGCATCAGCTTTTTTCCAAACGTGACGGCGGACCATACCCGGGCGCTTTTTGCCTCTTACCAAGACGTGATCGGCGAACTCGAAGGTTGGCTGAAAGCGGAGTGGGAAAATGAATTTCAACCGCTGTGGGCGGAGTTTTCCGACAGCGGGTTTCTCGAACGCTACGACGTATTGCAGCAAGCCGATTGGCGCGGCTTCACAAACGCCCTGCATCAGCTATGGGATGACGTCAAACAGGTCTTCGAGCTGCTGGCGGACTTGCAGGTCAATAGTGAAAAACTGCTGGAGTACTTGACCCAGGTCGAGCTTGAGCAACTGCTCAAAGCTTCTTCGGAGGCGATCGCCAAAGGGTTGATGGTGTTGAGCGACGAGCCGTTGCTCTTCGTGCATATGGCGGCGTTCGCCAGTTGGCTGCGGATGTTGCCACCCCAGTACGCCGCTGAAGTCGTGGGCGAGATGCGCGCCTCGGTGCTGATCAATTTCCTGCTGATGCGTTTGACCGGGGGGCTGGGCCTGGGCGTGCGCATGAGCGGCAAAGTGCTGGCCCGGCTCCGCTCGGAGCGTGCCCGGGAGTGGTTGCTGGCGTCGAGCCTGAGATTGGGCCAACTCACCCCCGACCGGCTCAATCAGCATGCCGATGTGCTCAAACCGTTGGTGGTCAGCCAGCGTGGGCCTTTAAAACCGACGCCTGTCGGACCTTTGCACATCACTCCTGAACACTCTGCACCATTGTCCGTCAGTAATCCCGCCGCCGTGGCGCGGGAAAAGTCCCAGGGTTCCACGCGCCTGAGCCAGTTCGAACCCCACGACGACGCCTCGGCTCAATCGAAAAACCCCAACGGCGACAGCGCCGACACCGCAGCCCTGACCCAAACCAGC
>NZ_JABWQV010000280.1 GCF_014268615.1 Pseudomonas tehranensis
GCTTTCGCGAGCAAGCCCGCTCCCACAGGTGTTTTTGTCACTAGACCTTAAGTACCAACTTCCCGAAATTCTCCCCACTGAACAACTTGGTCAGTGTCTCGGGGAATGTCTCCAGTCCTTCAACGATGTCTTCCTTGCTCTTGAGCTGCCCCTTGGCCATCCAACCGGCCATTTCCTGCCCGGCGGCGGCGAACTGAGAGGCGTAGTCCATGACCACGAAGCCTTCCATGCGCGCCCGGTTGACCAGCAGCGAAAGGTAGTTGGCCGGGCCTTTCACCGCTTCTTTGTTGTTGTATTGGCTGATGGCACCGCAGATCACTACGCGGGCCTTGAGGTTCAAGCGGCTGAGCACCGCATCGAGGATGTCGCCGCCGACGTTATCGAAGTACACATCCACGCCTTTGGGGCATTCGCGCTTGAGACCGGCATGGACGTCTTCATGCTTGTAGTCGATGGCGCCATCGAAGCCCAGTTCATCGATCAGGAATTTGCATTTGTCGGCCCCGCCGGCGATGCCCACCACGCGGCAACCTTTGATCTTGGCGATCTGCCCGGCGATGCTGCCCACCGCACCGGCGGCCCCTGAGAGCACTACCGTCTCGCCGGCCTTGGGCGCGCCAACGTCCAGCAGGGCGAAATAGGCGGTCATGCCGGTCATGCCCAATGCGGACAAGTAGCGCGGTAATGGCGCCAGTTTCGGATCGACCTTGTAGAAACCTCGCGGCTCGCCGAGGAAATAATCCTGCACACCCAGTGCACCGTTGACGTAGTCACCGACCGCGAAGGCCGGGTTGTTCGAGGCGACCACCTGGCCTACGCCCAAGGCGCGCATCACTTCTCCAATGCCTACCGGCGGGATGTAAGACTTGCCTTCGTTCATCCAGCCGCGCATGGCCGGATCCAGGGACAAATATTCGTTCTTCACCAGAATCTGGCCGGCTGCCGGTTCGCCGACCGGTACTTGCTGATAGGTGAAAGTCTCGCGGGTCGCAGCGCCTACCGGGCGTTTGGCGAGCAGGAACTGGCGATTGGTCTGGGCAGTCATGGCTGGCACTCAAGATGAATGAAGCCTTGTTGATAGACCTTCGAAGCACTTGTCGCAAGGTTTGCTGATGCAGCGAATGCAGTTCGATCGAGCCCAGTGATAATGGCGCCGGGGCCGTTATCACTGGCGCCCATGAATGCCCAAACGGCAACTGGATAGTGCTGCCGCATCGTCCGGACCTGTGACTAGACTGGCGCCATCTCCCGCACTCTTCGAGGATTTGACAATGAGCATGACGTTTTCCGGACAGGTCGCCGTGGTCACGGGCGCAGCTGCGGGCATTGGCCGTGCGACGGCCCAGGCATTCGCGGCGCAGGGCCTGAAAGTGGTGGCGGCCGACCTGGACGTGGCGGGCGGCGAGGGCACGGTGCAGTCGATTCGTGAGGCGGGCGGTGAAGCGCTGTTCGTGCGCTGCGACGTAACGCTGGAAAGCGACGTGCAGAACCTGATGAGCGAAGTGATCAATGCCTATGGCCGGCTTGATTACGCCTTCAATAACGCCGGGATCGAAATCGAAAAGGGCAAGCTGGCTGACGGCACCCTCGATGAGTTCGACGCCATCATGGGCGTCAATGTGAAGGGCGTCTGGCTCTGCATGAAATACCAGTTGCCGTTGCTGCTGGCCCAGGGGGGAGGTGCCATCGTCAATACCGCCTCGGTGGCGGGTCTGGGGGCGGCGCCGAAGATGAGCATTTATGCAGCGTCCAAGCACGCGGTGATCGGCCTGACCAAATCGGCGGCGATTGAATATGCCAAGAAGAAAATCCGCGTGAACGCGGTTTGCCCGGCGGTGATCGACACCGACATGTTCCGTCGTGCCTATGAAGCGGATCCGAAAAAAGGTGAGTTCGCTAACGCCATGCATCCGGTAGGACGCATCGGCAAGGTCGAGGAAATCGCCAGCGCGGTGCTGTATTTGTGCAGCGATGGCGCTGCATTCACCACCGGTCATTCGTTGGCGGTGGACGGCGGCGTCACGGCTTTCTGAAGAGCGTAGTGTTTAGCTTGTAGGACTAGGCCCGCACTTGTTGTGGGCTTTTTCTTTGGGGGTTAAAAATGACCCGTGTCAGCCCCTGAATGTGTTTCAAAGGGTGAGAATCGACCGTTTTGGTGACGTTGTCGTACATCGTCCGGAGACGGCCTGTGCTTAACTGTTTCCAGAGAGAAAACAGTTGCTTAGGAGCTTGGTTACTCATGGAGTTGAGAATCGACCGGCAGGCCCTGGTGCCTGTCGTGCAGCAAATTGTCGACGCGCTGGCCGGCTGGATTCGACAGGATGGGGTGCAACCGGGAACCCGACTGCCCTCCATTCGCCAATTGGCCCGGGAGAATTTGCTCAGTCAGTCCAGTGTCAATGAGGCGTGTGAACGCCTGGTGGCCCAAGGAGTGTTGGCGGCGCGCCATGGCTCGGGTTTTTTCGTCGCTCCGCCCCCGTCGTCCAGCTACGAGCTCTCCGACAACGACTGGCTGGAAGACGTGCAGCTCACCCGGGACAGCGTGCCCCGGAACTCGCAGTGGGAACTGAAACTGGGCTGTGGCGGGCTGCCCGAGAGTTGGCGCGAAAGCGATGATTTGGGCTACGCGATCCGTCAGGTCACCCGCACCGACATGGCGGGGGTGTTCAATTACAGTACGCCGATGGGGCTGCCCGCTCTGCGCGAGCAACTGTCCAGGCGCCTGAAGCAATTCAATATCCAGGCCGATGCAAACCTGATCCTGACCACCACGGGGGCGACCCACGGTCTGGACCTGATTGTACGCACACTGCTCGAGCCTGGATGCTGCGTCGTGGTGGAGAGTCCGGGGTACTCGAAGCTGTTCGACCTGCTCAGGTTGCATGGCATCGACATGATCGAACTGCCCAGGACTCCGCGCGGCCCGGATGTCGATGCATTTCAATGCCTCTTGGCGACCCGCCGGCCCAGCGCCCTGTTCGTCAACAGCGCCTGTCATAACCCGACCGGCAGCAGTCTGGCCCCGGCCGTGGCTCAGCAACTGCTGCAACTGGCGAAAAAACACGCCATTTTGGTGGTCGAAGACGACGTCTATGCCGACTTCCAGAGTTCAACCCGCACCCGCCTGGCAGCGCTGGATAGCGACGTGGTGTACGTGGGCAGCTTCTCGAAAACCCTGAGCAGTTCCTTGCGAGTCGGTTTCATAGTGGCCGGCTCGTCTGTCATCACACGCCTGAGGGACGTCAAGGATATTACCAGCATGGGCAGCTCTCGGTTCTGTGAGTCAGTGCTGGCCAATCTTCTGGCCAGCGGTGCCTATCGCAAATTGGTCCAGCGTCAGCGGCAACGTTTGAGTGTCGACATGGCAGCGGTGTTGCAGGTGTTGGAGGATGCGGATTGGGAAGTCTTTGGCCGACCGGCCGGCGGGCTGTTCATTTGGGCACGTCCGCCGTTGTGCGACTACGCTGCATTGCAGCGTCTGGCCAAGCGGTTCGGTGTGGTGCTTTCTTCCCGTACAGCGTTCAGCCCGTCGGGGGCCGTCAGCGACTGGCTACGGATCAACGTAACCCATGCCTGTGATGCGAGGGCACTGGCATTCTTCCGCGCGGCGGCTCTGGATCGACCTCAATTGTCCTGAAAACGACGGCGCTGTAGCTTTTTGCCATTATTCCGACGCCAGCATCTTGTGTTACAGGGCGTCTCGTTGCGAATCTGCAATCAACACACACTGGCAGAGGACTGGGCGCAATGATTTCGGCCGTGCAAAGACGTTTTGCCAACCTGGGTATGGCAAAGAAACTGGGCCTGGGGTTTGTCCTGGTGCTGCTGCTTACCGCCGTGGTGGCGGCCATCGGTGTCTGGTCCCTGCAAACCATCAGCCATCGTTTCGATGGCCTGAAGCAGATGTCATCCCTCAATAGCGGCTTGCTCAAGGTCCGTCTGCTTGAGCAGGAATACGCCTTGCGCTCCGACCCCAAAACGGTCGATGCCTTGCGGCTGGGCGTGGACGGACTGATTGCCCAGGCCAGCGAACTCAAGGCGCAATCGGCGGCCAACGTGCCGGTGATGAACGACGTGGAGCAAGCCCTGGCGGCTTATCGCAAGGCGTTCGACGAATTCGTCGAGTTGAGTCAGAGCAAGGATCTGGCTCTGGAGATGGCCAGTTGGTCAGTGTCCAGCGTTGCCAATAACCTGGATGTACTGCAAGCGGGGCTGGCGGATGATGGCGCTTATACCCTGAAAGAATCCGAAGGCAAGGAGGGCGGCGAGTTCATTGAGCAGGCCAATCAGGTCAGCGAAGTGTCACGGCTGATGTTGCAGGCCATGAACGAAGCGCGGGTGCGCCTGGATCAAAGCCGCAAAGGCTCTGAAGAGGGCGGACAGGGCACGATCGAACAGGCCGAGCAAGCCATGAAGCAGGCCGAGGTGCTCAAGACCACCGTCAAGGACCCGGGATACCAGACCGTGCTTAACGAAGTGGCCGGGCACATCGCTGGTTTCAACGAAAAACTTGCTGAATACACCGGCCTGCTGGCCCAGGAGAAAATCGTCTACCAGCAACTGCACGAGCGTGCCTCCCAGGTCGTGGAGCGGGTTGACCAGGCTTATACCGCCGAAGACGCGGCCATGCAGGCGGAACTGAAGAAAAATTCGCTGCTGATCATCGGCTCGTCGGCCCTGGCGCTGCTGGTGGGACTGATTGCAGCCTGGGTCATTACCCGGTTGATCGTCGGGCCGTTGCGTAGCGTCATCCGCGTTGCACAGCAGATTGCCTCGGGCGACTTGAGCGCAACGGTGCAAGTGACACGCCAGGATGAGATCGGACAACTGATGCTCGCCATGCAACAGATGGGGGCGGGCCTGAGCAGTATCGTCAGCGGTTTGCAGGCCGGTATCGAACAGTTGGCCAACTCTGCCCAATCGCTGTCGGCCGTGACCGAGCAGACCAACCTGGAAGTCAGCAGCCAGAAGGAGGAGACCGAGCAGGTCGCCACGGCCATGAACCAGATGACCGCCACCGTGCACGACGTGGCGCGCAATGCCGAAGAGGCGGCCCAAGCGGCCCAGACCGCTGACGATAAGGTTGAAAGCGGTCAGCAGGTGGTGCGTCAGAGCATGGTGCGCATTGAACAATTGGCTGACTCGGCCACTTCAGCCAGTAGCAGTATCGAAAGTCTCAGCGCTGAGATCCAGAACATTGGTACGGTGTTGAGCGTGATCAAGAGTGTGGCTGAGCAGACCAACTTGCTGGCGCTCAATGCGGCCATCGAAGCCGCCAGGGCCGGTGAGCAGGGCCGGGGCTTTGCGGTGGTGGCCGATGAAGTGCGGGCCCTGGCCAAGCGCACGCAACAGTCCACCGAGGAAATCGAACGACTGGTGAGTGCCTTGCGCTCAGCAGCCCAGACCTCCGTGCAGCAGATCCAGAGCAGTGGCGAGCTGGTGAAGATGGCAGTCAGTGATGCACTGCAAACCGAAAGCGCCTTGGGGAGCATTGCGGCGGCGGTGTCACTGATCCAGCAGATGAACCAGCAGATCGCGGCGGCGGCCGAGCAACAGAGCTCGGTGGCTGAAGAGATCAACCGCAGTGTCACCAGCATCCGCGCCAGTGCCGATCAATCTTCCCTGGCGATGCAGGGCAATGCCGCGTCGAGCATTGAGCTGGCGCAGTTGGGGGTTGAACTCAAGGGAATGGTGGGGCATTTCAGGCTGTGAGCTGTCGGCGAAGCACTTGTGGCGAGGGGATTTATCCCCGCTGGGTCGCGCAGCGGCCCCGACTGTTCAAGGTTTAATATCAGTCAGCAATGACTTGGGCTGCTACGCAGCCCAGCGGGGATAAATCCCCTCGCC
>NZ_JABWQV010000281.1 GCF_014268615.1 Pseudomonas tehranensis
GAGCGGGAGCAAGCTCCCTCGCCACAAAAGATTTATTTTCATTCACACGCACAACTCACGGCTGCCAATGGGTTTTGTCCCCACTCAATTTGCGGTCCAGAAAACTGGCGGCGCTGATCAGTGCCAGATGGCTCAACGCTTGGGGGGTGTTGCCCAGGTGGTAGCCGTGGCTGTCGAACTCTTCGGCATATAAGCCCAGTGGATTGGCGTAGCGCAGCAACTGCTCGAACTCCAGCTGGGCTTTTTCCACGCGGCCGGCGCGGGCCAGGCATTCGACGTACCAGAACGAGCAGGCGACAAACGAACCTTCGGTGCCACTAAGCCCGTCGATGGGGCTGTCGTCGTTGCGGTAGCGGTACACCATTCCGTCGCGCACCAGGCTTTTTTCAATGGCATCAAGGGTTGAAAGCCAGCGCGGGTCGCGGGCGCTGACGAAGCGCACAAGTGGCATCAGCAACATCGAACCGTCGAGGGCGGTGCTGCCCAGGCGCTGGATGAAATGCTGCCGTTCCTCGTCCCAGAAATTTGCCCATATGTCTTCGTAGATGGCCTGTCGGGTTTGGTCCCAGCGCGCGAACGGGGCGGGCAGGGAGCGTTTTTCGGCCAGGCGGATGGCACGGTCGACGGCGACCCAGCACATCAGGCGCGAATGCAGGAAGTGTTGCTTGTCGCCGCGCATTTCCCAGATGCCCACGTCCTTGTCCTGCCAGATTTCGCACACCTGATCGACCACGTTGACGGTGTGCTTCCAGCCTTGATGGGAAATGGCTTCGCCGTACTTGTTGACCAGGTACACCGCATCCATCAGCTCGCCAAAGATGTCCAGTTGCACCTGTTTGTAGGCGAGGTTGCCGATGCGCACTGGCTGGGCATTGCCGAAGCCGCTCAGGTGCGGCAACTCGGTTTCCGGCAGCTCCTGCCTGCCATCCAGGCCATACAGGATGTTGAGCTTGGTCGGCTGATCGCAGCAGTCGCTGACCCGGCCCCGCAGAAAACGCATGTAGGCGTTGGCTTCTTCAACGAAGCCCAGGCGCATGAACGCGTAAACGGTGAAGGACGCGTCGCGGATCCAGGTGTAGCGGTAATCCCAGTTGCGCTCGCCGCCACGGGTTTCCGGCAGGCCGAAGGTCGCGGCGGCGAGGATGGCGCCGTGTTTGCGCGAGGTCAGCAGTTTCAGCGCCAGGGCGGAGCGGTTGACCACCTCGCGCCAGCGCCCGCGATAATTCGATTGGCCAATCCAGCCGCGCCAGAACGCCAGGGTTCGTTCCAGGCAGAGGGCGCTGACGTCATCCTGAAGTCGTGGGTCGTCGATACCGCCCAACAGGAACTCGGCAGTCTGGCCCTCTTCCAGGGTGAACTCGGCCTGCGCCGCGTTGCCGCTCAGCGTCATGGCCTGATCGGAACACAAGCGCAGGGTCGGTTGTTGCGCGGCTTCGAAGAGGACGTGATCACCGTCCCGGCGCGCAGTGGTCGCTGCTCGCGCATAGTCGTGGCGCACCGCGCAGCGCATGCGAAAGGTCGCTTGGCCGACGGTCATGTGCACTTTGCGCATCAGCACCGGCAAATCATCCTCGCTGTCGCTGATGGGTAGCATGTCGGTGATCTCCACCACCGCACCGTCACTCAGCCAGCGGGTTTGCAGCACGTTGGTATCAGGCAGGTAGATCTGCTGGCGACGGGCGTGGGGCAGGTCCGGGGCGAGCTGGAAGATGCCCGCTTCGGGGGTGTCCAGCAGCGAGCAGAAAATCGATGGGCTGTCGAATTCCGGCCAGCAGAAAAAGTCGACGCTGCCTCGGTCATTCACCAGCGCAGCACTGCGCATGTCGCCGATGATGCCGTGGTTCTCGATAGGGCTTTGTGGTTCGTGATCGTTAGCCATTGCCGCGAAACCCCGGATAAAGGCTCATCCCGCCATCGATGAACAACGTGGTGCCTACCACATAATCGGACAAGTCCGACGCCAGCCAGACCACCGCGTTGGCGACGTCTTCCACATCGCCAATACGACCGTAAGGGATCAGCTCCAGCAGTTTTTGCTCCTGCTCACCCTCGGTGGCCTCGCGGTTGATGGCGGTGCGGATCGCGCCGGGCGCGATGCCGTTGATGCGGATGCGCTGGTGGCTGGTTTCCTGGGCGAGACTCTGCATCAATAGATCGATGCCGCCCTTGGACGCGGCGTAATTGGCGTGACCCGCCCAAGGGATGCGCTGATGCACCGAGCTCATGTGGATGATCTTGCCCGCGGCCCGGGAGACGCCTTGGCGAATGCCCTGCTGGTTGAAAATCCGCAGTGCAGCGCGCGCGCAGAGGAACTGACCGGTCAGGTTGACGCTGATCACCGTGTTCCAATCCTCCAGGCTCATGTCGACGGCGGCGGCGTCTTTTTGCAGGCCAGAGTTGGCGACCAGAATGTCCAGCGTGCCAAACGCATCCAGGGTCTGGGCGAACAACCGTTCGACGTCTTGCTCTTTCGATACATCGGCACCGATAGCGATGGCCTGGCCGCCGTTGTCGTTGATCTCGCGGGCCAGTTCTTCGGCCGGGCCGGCGCTGGAATGGTAATTGAGCACCACGGCGGCACCGGCCGCCGCCAATGCCCTGGCCGAGCCCGCACCGATGCCGGAACTGGCGCCGGTGACCAGGGCAACCTGGCGGGCGAGGGATATCTGCATGGTCTAGCACCTTGAATGGAGGGCCTTACCTGCTGACTGGTATGAGGTGCGTGGAGTTCATTTGGGTGAAGCGATCTTCACGATGGAATGACGCGCCACCCATGGCGAACACAAAACCTGTGGCGAGGGGATTTATCCCCGCTGGGGTGCGAAGCGCCCCCGTTCAAACTGTCTGGCACACCACAGTTGCCAGGTTTTGGGGCTGCTGTGCAGCCCAGCGGGGATAAATCCCCTCGCCACAAGGGCAGCTTGCCTCAAGTCAGCTCTCACCAACCCCGCCCCGAATTCACCCAGAAATTCACCGACAACGAAGTGGACACCGACTCCACCTGATGGAACCAGCCTTCGGGCAGGAACAGTAGATCCCCGGCCTCCAACGTCACCCGCAGGAAGGTCACATCACGGGCGCGGGGGAAACGCTGGTAGTCCGGCGCATCCGGGTTGAAATCACAACCGTCCAGTCCGCCTTGGGGCGCTGTGGACCAGGTGCCAAGGGCTTCGCGGTGATGGGGCGCAGCAAGGGTGAAGGTCTTCTGACCCCAGACCTGGGCGAATAGATTGTCGGTGTCGTCGCGGTGCAGTGGCGTCAGGGTGCCTTTGGGACCGATCCAGATGCGCGGTGGAATGAACAGCGACGGGTCGAAGTAGGCCGGGTATTTGATCTGCTCCATCAACTGCGCCGGCAGGATATTGTTGCCCATGTAGGCCGGCGGTTCGCCATCGGCGCCCTTGACCGCCGGGCTGTCCAGGGAAGCAATGAAATCGGCCATGGACGTTGAGCGAAAATCCCGCTCGGTGGAGAAGGTTTTCTTCACGTAGTCGCCGTGGCGGGTGATGCCTTGTAGCTCGGCAAAATGCACCAGGGATTCTTCGCGGCTGAGCTTGAACAACGGCCAGTCCTGCAAGGCATCGCTGATCACCACCGGAATGCCGTGAGGCAGGTAGCGCGCGCGAAACTCCTGCACCGACAGCTCGCTGCGCGGCCGACGTTCCACGCTGCGTTGGGTCGGCAGGCTGGCGGTGAGCTTTTCGCTGAAGCGCGGCGGGGTGGGGTAGCGCTTGTTCATGTCGACCTTTTCCACCGCGCCACCGCCATGGCGGGCATGCTCGATGATCTGCGGCAACAATGTCGCCAGACCCATGTTGCCGCCGATCTTCAGGCGTCCGCTGGCGAACAGCTCCTCGACATTGGCCATACCGGCCATGATCCCGAGAAAGTCTTTTTCCGCCACTTCGATGGTCACGTCGGGGCTGCTGTGGCGACCGGCCTGGGTGCGGCTGCTGGTCTTGACCTCGGACCAGTACGCCTGCTGGGGGCCGAACACGAATTGGAAAACACCTTCGATACCAACGGCGCCGGCGTTGGCGAACAGTTTGCCCAGGATGGTTTGCAGGTCCACGGCGGTCACTCTTGTGGGTTTTAGTCTGAGCAGGTAACGAGGGCCGGAACCGGAAATTTAACCCTCCTAGCGGGTTGCGACCATGAACACACGAGGAAATGGCAGCAGGACCGTTCCATCGTCCAGGGCTGGATAAGCCTGTTCGACGGCGTTGAGGTACTGCTCCAGGTATTGCCCGCGTTGGACCTCATCCAGCGGCTCGAGAAACGGCCGCAAGCCGCTGCCCTTGAACCACTCCACCACGCCAGCGGCGCCTCCGGCCAGCGGGTGATGGTAGGTGGTGCGCCACACATCGACGCGGGCGCAATGGGGCTTGAGGATCGAATAGTACTGGCTGGCATCGGCCACTTCCGTGCGCGTATCGGCCGCTCCGGCCAGTTGCCTGGCCCAGGGCCCGTTGGCGGCGATTTCTCGCATCAAGCGGTGGGACGGCTGGTGCAGCGTGTCGGGCATCTGGATCGCCAGGCTGCCACCCTCGGCCAGTTTGTTTACCAGTGACGGCAGCAGGGTGGCGTGGTCTGGCAGCCATTGCAGCACCGCGTTGGCGAAGATCACGTCAAAGGGGCCGGGTTCGTCCCATTGGCCGATGTCTGCGGTGTCGAATGCCACTTCGGGCAGGCGCTGGCGGGCGGCCTGTATCATGTCGCTGGAGCTGTCCAGGCCGCGCACCGTGGCCCCGGGAAAGTGCTCCACCAACAATTCTGTGGAATTGCCGGGGCCGCACCCCAGGTCGATCACCGAGCGTGCCTGCCCCGGCGGGATGGCGGCCAGCAGGTCCCGGGCCGGGCGGGTGCGTTCCTGTTCAAACGTGACGTATTGCTTGGCGGACCAGCTCATGGTGCTCTCCTGTGGAGTGGATCTGACCGAGATGCTCGCCAGTATAGGGGCGCCTGTGAAAGCATGGGGGCCATCCCGCGACGCTGACTAATTCGCCGTGTTGCCACTTCGTTATCTTTCATACACGACCGATCGGAGAAAACCGCAGTGACCCAACTGACCCTGCTGTGCCTGCCGTATTCCGGCGCCAGCGCGATGGTTTACAGCCGCTGGCGGCGCAAATTGCCGCAATGGCTGCACCTGCAACCGGTGGAGTTGCCGGGGCGCGGGGCGCGTTTCGGCGAGCCGCTGCACACCGACATGGGCCCGCTGGCGATGCAACTGGCCCGGGAACTGCTCCCCACGCTCCAGGCTCCTTATGCGCTGTTCGGCCACAGCCTGGGCGCGCTGCTGGCCTGTGAAATCGCCCATGCCTTACGCGAATTAGGTTGCCCGGAACCGGTAGCGCTGTTCGCCTCGGGCACCGCGGCGCCGACGATGCGCGCTGATTACGACCGCGGTTTTGCCACGCCGAAAACCGATGCCGAATTGATCGAGCAACTGCGCACCCTCAATGGCACCAGCGAAGAAGTACTGGCCAATGAAGAACTGATGGCCCTGACCTTGCCTGTGCTGCGGGCGGATTTTCTGCTGTGCGGGCGCTTCGAGCCGCGAACCCGAGCGCCGCTCAAATGCCCGGTGCACGTACTCGGTGGCACCACCGACAAGGCCAGCACCGAGCAACTGATCGGCTGGAGCCGGGAAACCTCGGGCAGCTTTTCGGTGGACATGCTGGCCGGCGGTCACTTCTTTATCCATGAGCACGAGGCCAGGGTGCTAAGGCTGATCAAGGATCAGTTGAGCGTGCATCATCGGCGGCATGGGTTGGCAATCAGCGCCTGATGCACTGATTCACAAACAATCTGCTTTTGTGGCGAGGGAGCTTGCTCCC
>NZ_JABWQV010000282.1 GCF_014268615.1 Pseudomonas tehranensis
CCTGTGGGAGCGAGCCTGCTCGCGATGAACCCGGCAAGATCACCCCGGCTCTATCGCCACCACTTCAATGGCCAAATCCCCCACCGGCCGTTTCCAGACCACTTCATCGCCCACTTTCGTCCCCAGCAGAGCCCGCCCCAGCGGCGAACCCCAGTTGATCAACCCTTTGGCCGCATCAGCCTGATCCTCACCCACCAGTTGCACCCGCTGCTCGTGATCGTGCTCATCGATAAAGGTCACCCAATGCCCGATCCGCACCTGATCCAATGAAGTCGGCGTAACGACCTGCGCGCTTTGCAAGCGCTGATTGAAGTAGCGCAAATCCCGTTCGATATCCGCGATTCGCTGCTTGTCCGCCAGTTCTCCCCTGGCCACCTGCTGGCTGTGCAGCGCCTGCAGCTCAGCGACCCGGGCCTGTAATTGGGCGAGTCCGGCGGGCGTGACGTAATTGGGTTGCACGCTGACCTGACGCTCGACCGGTTGATCGGCCTGGGCAGCGGCGTTGTCCTCATTGACGAAGGCGCGACTCATGGCGTTCTCCTCTATTGGAGTTTGGGCCATGGTCGCAGGCTTTTGGTTTCGCTGGATGTCTAAAAACGTCTCGTCGCTTTTTGTGGACGGGTAAACGCTTTGGTCAATAGTGATACCACTTCACCTCCAGCATCACTTCGTTCTCCGGTGACGCCAGATGGCTGAACTCGCGCTGGGCACTCAGGCGCAGACCTAGGTTGCGTGACAGTTCCCACTGCTGGTTCAGGCTCACGCTACGGCGCACTTCGCCGTTGATGAAATAGTCGCCTTTGGCCTCCAGGCTCAAGTTGCCCAGCGGGTTTTTCCACAGCACGCCAGTGTTGAAACCCGCTGCGGGAGCGATGAACTGGGCGAAGTCGTTGTTGTGTTCGACCCGCACCGTGCCCAAGGCGAACCCTAGCACGTCGTCACCCAGTGCCCAGGTGCCGCCGGCTCCGCCATTGACGTGGCTGACCAGGGTCTCATCGTCGTGCTTGCCCGGCACCCGTTCCAGGCCGCCGGTGACTTGCCAGGACAGCGGTTGCAGCAGCTCGTTGCGCGGAGTCAGCGAGCGAATGGTTGCCAGGTCCAGCTGTTGCACCTGCCAGTCATTGCCTTCGTACTGGCGCAGCTTCAGTTGCAGGATCTCGATCTGTGCGCCCAACGGGAAACTCTCGGCGTTGTCGTTGAGGTCGTGATAGGCCATGCGCAGGCCATATTCGCCGAACGCCCGGTCGCCACGCGTGCCGAGGCCGGCCTGCCAAGTGCGCGACTCGTGGCCATCCTCGGGCAGGCCCGGTCGCGGGATGTCGAGTTCCGGCGCGGGGTTCTGGTTGATCGCCCGCAACAGTTCGAAACTGCGCTGGGCGCGCTGCGGGTCGCGTTCCTGTCCGTTGGCGCGGTAGCGCTCCAGGCGATAGGCCGCGTCGATGATCAGCGCCTGGCGGGCGCGAGGCAATGCCTTGAATGCTGAGGTTTGCAGTTGTTTCTGGTCGGCGCTGACTTTCAGCACCCATTGTTGCTCGTCGTCGCTGAGCGGTTCGGCGCGGCTGAGCAGCTCCCGCTCACGGGAGGGACGGTATTCGATGCTTTCCACCAGCCCGGCTTCTTTCACCGCCTTCACGGTGTCGGTGGGAATCGCCGTCAACGGGAATTGCTCGGTCAGACGCAGGCTGGGACGGGCCACTTGCAGCAGTTCGAGCAGGCGATAGGAGCAGTTTTCATCGAAAAAAAAATAGTCGAACTCAATCTGCTTGAGTTCCCACACATGCTCGACCATGCGCTCGGTTTCCACTTGGCTCAGATTGAGGCGGTATTCCCACAGGTCGCGGTTTTCCAGGCTGCGGTACTCGGAGAGTTTTTCCTGATAGGGCACCAGGGCGAACAGGCCCGGGTAACCGCCCATCAGGCCTTTCCAGGCATAAAGAATGCTGTTGTCCGAGCCTTCGATGTAGGCACCAAAGTTGATCGCGTAGCTGAGCAGCGCGGTCTTGTCGCTTTGCACATCGGCCTGGTCGATGCGCAGCAAGGTGTGGCCGAACATCGAAGATGGGCTGTTCAAGTAGGCGGCCGGAAAAATCATCACCGCGCTGTGGGGCGCGACATCCTTGAACCATTGGGTGAACTCACTGCAGTCAACCGTCGGCAGATCCGTCAGGTTGAGCTGCGCCTTCAGCCAGCGTGTACGCGCCGGGTACACACATTGGGCGTGTTGCTGACCAGCGCTGGCGGGGCCGTACAGGGCTTGCACCGTGGCGGTCAGTTCATGATCGGGATGTTCGTTGCCGTCGGGAGCGAGGAAAAATTCTTTGTCGCTGATATAGCTGCGCCAGCCGCCGAGCTTGGCGGTTTCGTAGTGGCCCAGGGAAATCCAGAAACGGTCGTTGGCCAATTGCTGCAAGCGCTGAGGGTCGACATGAGGTGCGGCGGACAACGGGGCGCACACACAGAGCGCCAGCCAGGCAAGGCGTTTGAGCATAGTTGGCTACTTGGAAAGTCGAAAATAAAGACCGAAAGGGGCCCCAAAAAGAAAACCCGCTCCCCGAGAGGAGCGAGTGGTGTCGAGCTTAAGCTTGAGTGGCGTACTTGGCCAGGCGTGGGTCGCTTTTCAGCACGGCCAGGGTGTTGGTATGCACGTCTTCTGCGGTCACATCAGCCTTGCTGAAGATCTGCTGGAAGTGCTCGTGAGTGACAGCGGAGAAATGCGCACGGTCTTCCGGCGCCACGCCCAGTACTACGGCGTAGGTGGTGAGCGCTTCGCCTTGGCCCTTGGCCATGTCTTCGGACAGCTCGTTCATCATGCCGTTCATGGCCAGCCAGGACTTGCCACCGTAGGTCAGTGCCGCGTTGGTCGAGCAGCCGTTGGTACCGGATGTCATGCCGAAGGTGGCGTTGCCGGAGGTGCCGTTGGTGGTGGATGCCAGGAAGTGAGCCGGGGTGCCACGCTGACCTTCGAACAGCATGTTGCCCCAGCCGCAATCCGGACCGCCTGGCGCCTGAGCCATGGCGTTGAGGGATACAGCGGTGAAGAGAGTACCGAGAAGAATCCGTTTCATAGCTATGTTCTCTTTTATGTGCATACCAATGGACAGGGTCTGGCACCCGCTGGCGCCAGTGGGCCGGTTATTGTTCCAGCCGCGCAGTTTGGAGTTTAGGCACGATCCTGGGGTTCCGTGACATTTTGCAAAAAGTAACTGCAGTGTCATGAATTGACGGGCTCGGGCTCAGGGGTGACCCCTGGACTATGCTTTGGCCTGAGGCGCTTCTTGCCAGTCAGGTGCAGGCAGCGCCAGAATGCCGCTATCTGCCCCGCCTGATGTAAGGAAGCCCGATGCCTGATCCTGTTGCTGCCAGCTTGCGTCTAGCGCCCGAAGCGCTGACCCGCCCGTTTTCCGCTGAACAGTTCAGCTTCTCTACCACCAATGATCTGGAACCCTTCCGCGGTGTGCTTGGCCAGGAGCGTGCGGTCGAAGCATTGCAGTTCGGCGTGGCCATGCCGCGCCCCGGTTACAACGTATTTGTCATGGGAGAGCCCGGCACTGGCCGGTTTTCGTTCGTAAAGCGTTATCTCAAGGCCGAAGGCAAGCGTATGCAGACCCCGGCGGATTGGGTCTACGTCAATAATTTCGATGAGCCCCGCGAACCCCGTGCCCTGGAGCTGCCATCGGGTACGGCGGGCGCGTTCATCGCCGACATCAACGGCCTGATCGACAACCTGCTGGCGACTTTCCCGGCAGTGTTCGAGCACCCGTCCTATCAACAGAAAAAAAGCGCCATCGACCGTGCGTTCAACCAGCGCTACGACCGCGCCCTGGATGTCATCGAACGTCTGGCGCTGGAAAAGGATGTCGCCCTGTACCGTGACAGCAGCAACATCGCGTTCACGCCGATGAGCGAGGGCAAGGCCCTGGACGAGGCGGAATTCGCCCAGTTGCCGGAGTCTGAGCGCGAGCGTTTTCATGACGACATCTCAGGTCTGGAAGAACGCCTGAACGAAGAGCTTGCCAGCCTGCCGCAGTGGAAGCGCGAGTCCAGCAACCAGATGCGTCACCTCAACGAAGAAACCATCACCCTGGCCCTGCAGCCGTTGCTGGCACCGCTGTCGGAAAAGTACGCAGAGAACGCCGCGGTCTGCGGTTACCTGCAAGCCATGCAGGTGTACTTGCTCAAGACGGTGGTCGAGCAGTTGGTGGACGACAGCAAGTCTGACGCCATCGCCCGCAAGCTGCTGGAGGAGCAATACGCCCCGAGCCTGATGGTAGGGCACCCAACCAGCGGTGGCGCGCCGGTGGTGTTTGAACCGCACCCGACCTACGACAACCTGTTTGGACGCATTGAGTACAGCACTGACCAGGGCGCGCTCTACACCACCTATCGGCAACTGCGCCCAGGGGCTTTGCACCGGGCCAACGGTGGTTTCCTGATCCTCGAAGCAGAAAAAATGCTGGGCGAGCCGTTCGTGTGGGATGCACTCAAGCGTGCCCTGCAATCGCGCAAACTGAAAATGGAGTCGCCACTGGGCGAGTTGGGTCGTCTGGCCACGGTCACCCTGACCCCGCAGCACATCCCCCTGCAAGTCAAAGTGGTGATCATCGGCGCCCGCCAGCTCTACTACGCCTTGCAGGATCTGGATTCGGACTTCCAGGAAATGTTTCGCGTACTGGTGGATTTCGACGAAGACATTCCGATGGGGGACGAGAGCCTGGAGCAGTTCGCCCAGTTGCTCAAGACCCGTACTTCGGAGGAGGGCATGGCCCCGCTGACCGCCGATGCGGTGGCGCGCCTGGCCACCTACAGTGCGCGCCTGGCCGAACATCAGGGGCGTTTGTCGGCGCGCATTGGCGATCTTTTTCAACTGGTCAGCGAGGCGGATTTCATTCGTCAATTGGCCGGTGACGAGATGACTGACGCCGGTCACATCGAGCGCGCCCTCAAGGCCAAGGCCACCCGTACCGGGCGCGTCTCGGCGCGGATTCTCGACGACATGCTGGCGGGGATCATCCTGATCGACACCGACGGCGCGGCGGTAGGCAAGTGCAACGGGCTGACGGTGCTGGAGGTGGGTGATTCGGCGTTCGGCGTGCCGGCGCGGATTTCCGCCACGGTCTACCCCGGCGGCAGCGGCATTGTCGACATCGAGCGAGAGGTCAACCTCGGCCAACCGATCCACTCCAAGGGCGTGATGATCCTCACCGGTTACCTGGGCAGCCGGTACGCCCAGGAGTTTCCTCTGGCGATCTCGGCCAGCATTGCCCTAGAGCAATCCTACGGCTATGTAGACGGCGACAGCGCCTCCCTGGGGGAGGCGTGTACGCTGATTTCAGCGTTGTCGAAGACGCCGCTCAAGCAGTGTTTCGCTATCACCGGCTCGATCAACCAGTTTGGGGAAGTGCAAGCGGTGGGTGGGGTCAACGAGAAGATCGAAGGCTTCTTCCGCCTTTGCGAAGCCCGTGGTCTGACCGGCGAGCAGGGGGCGATCATCCCCCAGGCCAACGTCGCCACCCTGATGCTTGACGAGAAAGTGCTCACCGCCGTGCGCGCCGGGCAGTTCCACGTCTATGCGGTGCGTCAGGCCGACGAAGCCCTGAGCCTGCTGGTGGGCGAACCGGCCGGCGAGCCGGATGAAAACGGTGAATTCCCTGAGGGTAGCGTCAATGCCCGGGTGGTGGAGCGGCTGCGGGTGATCGCGGAGATGATCAGCGAAGACGACATCAAGGAAGCGGAAAAGGAACTGGCGCAACAGGCGCTGGCGGAGGCCAAGCCGGCTTGATGCTTCCTGATCGCTGCGAGTGCCCATGTGGGAGCGAGCCTGCTCGCGATAG
>NZ_JABWQV010000283.1 GCF_014268615.1 Pseudomonas tehranensis
GCAATCGCGAGCAGGCTCGCTCCCACAGGGAACTGCTACACCTTGGAAGCGGGCGCGATTGTAGAGGTTTCGCGCCGCCTGTCGTTAACGTGCTGTCTTCAACTTGAAGATGAAACCCCCTCAGGCTGGCGATTGAAACGGGTGACGAGCCGATCCAGCAAGCACGTCACCAGCAGCGACGCCCCCACCAGCGGAAACACCACTGCCAGGGCCAGCATGATAAACACCCCGGTCTTCCAGGTCGGCAAGTCGTGACGCAGCGCGGGTACGCCGAACTTGCCCTGGGGCCGACGCTTCCACCAGATCACCACGCCGCTGACGGCGCTGAGCAGGATCATCAGGCAAATCAGCAGCACGATGATCTGGTTCAACGGGCCGAACATCTTGCCTTCGTGCAGCATCACGCCGGTTTCGGTGGCGCGGGCGACGATGCCGTAATGTTCCCAACGCACATCCGCCAGGACCTTGCCGCTGTATTGGTCCACATGCAGGGTCGCGTCGTTGCGCGGGTCATCGGCGAATACCGCGATGGTGAATACGCCCGTGGCGGTGGTCGGCAGGGTGATGCTGTAGCCAGGTTCCACTTTGCGATCGGTGGCGATGTCCTGCACCGCTTGCAGGCTGACGTTCGGCGCGGCGGGGCCTTCATGGGCGCCGCCGTGGGCCATGTGTTCGGCATGGTCGCCGGACATCGGCATCGGGGTATTTTCCACGGCCCAAGGTACGGTCTGGCGGTGCGCATTGTTGAGGCTGCCGGCCGCGACGTCGGACTTGGGCATGTCGTTCCACATGGCGGCCGGGAAGCGGTTCCAGAGGTCTGCATATTGCTTGCCCCAGAAGCCGGTCCAGGTCATGCCGCTGAGCAGCATCACCAGCAGAAACGCCGCGCCCCAGAAGCCGACGACCCCATGCAAGTCGCGCCAGAACACACGACCGCGAGCGCTCCAGCGTGGCCACAACACCCCGGCCGACGACTGCCCGCGAGGCCACCACAGGTACAGGCCCGACACCACCAGGACCACGCCCCAGCCGGCGGCCATTTCCACCAGTCGGTCACCCACGGTGCCGATCATCAATTCACCGTGGATGGCCCGGGCGATGGCTTGCAGGTTGTCCTTGGCGTCCTGTTCACCGAGGACATCGCCATGGTACGGGTCGATGAACACATTCAGCTCACGGCCCTTGTCGATCACCACGAATTGCGCACTGCGCTCGGCATTGATCGGTGGCAGGTACTGTTTGACCTGGCCTTCAGGGTAGGCGTGCCGGACCTGTTTGAGCAGGTCGTCCGCCGCCAGGGTGTGATGCCCGGCGGGTACGTTCAGCAGGCTGCCGTACATCAGTGGGTCGAGTTGCGGCTTGAACAGGTAAATGATGCCGGTCAGGGCCAGCATCACCATGAATGGCGCCACGAACAGCCCGGCATAAAAATGCCAGCGCCAGGCCAGGTTGTAGAAGTTGGGTTTCGGTTGGCTCATCAGAAAGCGCTCCGCAGGGCAAATGTGATCGTTATGTTTTTGCGGTTGCTGCGCAACCGATTGCGGGCAAGCCTGGCTCCCAGAGCCATGCAATCCTGTGGGAGCAAGGCTTGCCCGCGATGCTTTTAGAAACTCATATCCACCTTGGTCCAGAGCGTGCGCCCCGGTTCGTTGATGGCTTGCGGATCACTCGCCGGGTAGCCGAACCCGGCGTTGCCGGCCAGGTTCAGATGTTCGGCGTAGGCTTTGCCGAATAGGTTGTCGACGCCGCTGCTGACCTTCCAGTGCTTATTGATGCGGTAGGCGCCGTTGAGGGAGAACACCCCGAACCCGGAGCTCTTTCCGTAGTCCTTGCCCACCACGTTGCCCTTGTTCTCGTCGACACGGTTTTGCGCGGCCACCACGCGCCACAGGGCACCAGCGCTCCAGCGGTCTTCGCTGTAGGTCAGGCCCAGGCGGGCATCGAGCGGCGGCATCTGCGCCAGGGCGCTGCCATCGCTGCTGTTTTTGCCCCAGGCGTAGGCCAGGGTGGCATCGGCTTTCCAGCGCTCGGTCAGCTTGTAGGCCGCGCCCAGCTCGCCGCCCATGATCCGTGCATCAATGTTCTCGGCCCGGGAGGTGGTGCCCATCATGCCGGGGGTGTAATCGAACAGGATGTAGTCGCGCACCTGCCCGACGTACCCCGATGCCCAGGCTTCGAGGGTGTCGGTCTTGTACTGCAGGCCGAAGTCGAGTTGGGTGGTTTTCTCCGGCTTGATCGAGTCGAAGGCGTTCACGGACCCGGCAGGGCCGGTTTTCGGTGAAAACAGCTCCCAGTAATCCGGGAAGCGTTGCGTGTGGCCTACGCCCGCATAGAGGGTGGCAGGGCTATCCGCCAGGTCATGCTCGTAACGTACAAAGCCGCTGGGCAAGGTGTCGGCGCGGGTTTCGTCCGCTGTAGGATTGGGTTGTGCCGACATGCCGGAGCCGATGCTTTGCCGATAATCCTTGGCCGAGGCGCGGTCGAGACGGGCGCCGCTGACCAGCCTGTCGCGGTCGGCGGCGTACCAGGTCAACTCACCGAACACGCCGTAATTGTGAAAGTCGGCGTCCTTGGTGCGCGGCCGTTCCTTGTAGGTGTCGATGCCCATGCTGCTGCGTTGGCGATGCTCGTTGGTCTGGGCGTCCAGGCCGCTGATCAATTGCACATCGGCCCAGCGCCAGGTGGCCTTGATGCGTGCGCCGAGGGTGCGGCGGTCGACGTTGGACGCCATGGGGCCGGCCATCATCCCGGTGCCGGACGGCGTGCGCAGCGTGTAGTTGTCCATCACATGGTCGGCGTAGTTGTAGTAGACCTGCGCCTCGATCGTATCCAGCACATCGCCAATGTTCGATCGCTCGAAACGCAAGCCCAGGCTTTCACGCTTGAACTGCGAGCCATCCATGCCACGCCCGGCGTAGCGTGCTTCACCGTCGCCCTTGCCGGCGGTCAGCTCCAGCAAGGTGTCGGCATCCGGCGTCCAGCCCAGCGCCACGTCGCCGTTCCACTTGTCATAGCGCGACGGCACCGTGTCATTGTTGCCGTCACGGTAATCGTCCGAATGAGCGGTGTTGCCGATCACTCGCACGTAACCCAACGGCCCGCCGGCCGCCGCATCCACGACCTTGTCGAAGCGCCCGTTGGAACCGGCCAATACGCTGGCGTTAACCCGGGTGCCCAGTTCACCGAACTGCTCCGGCTCGCGCTCGAACAGGACGGTCCCGGCCGATGCGCCCGGGCCCCAGAGCACGGTTTGCGGGCCCTTGATCACGGTGAGTTTGTCGTAGGTTTCCGGCGAAATATAGGACGTCGGCGCGTCCATCCGACCTGGGCAGGCGCCCAGCAGCATGCTGCCGTTGGTGAGGATGTTCAGCCGCGAGCCGAACATGCCCCGCAGTACCGGGTCGCCATTGGTGCCGCCGTTGCGCACCAGGGCGAAACCGGGAATGGTCTTCAGATAATCGCCGCCGTCGCTGGCCGGTACCGGTTGGCGCGGATCCTTGGGGTTGGTGACCACGGTCAGGGGCGAGCTGGGGGCGATGGCGGTAATGACCGTCGGGCTCAGCTCTTCGATCTTAGCTTCGTGCTTAGCTTCGTGGTGAGCATGCTCGTCGGCCAGCGCACAGGGCGCGAGTAGCAGTCCGCACAGTGCGGTGGCGGTGTAGCGAAAACGAACCCGTGGCTCGTTCGGGGGGCAGCGAACCTGGGCTGCGCCCAATGCGATGCCGGCAGAAAACCTGGACATGATGATTCCATCGAACAGACGTAAACGACACGGTCGGGCAACCTGAGGGCTGTCTTTGCGACCGAGTGAGATTAAGTATCGGGTCTATGCGAGGAGGGGCGGTGCGCGGGTGCGGGCACCGGGGAAGAATGACGTCCGAGCATGGCCCAGGCGTGGCGAGGGGCTGGTGTAGGTGTGGGGTGGCGGTGTATCGAAGGCGGCGAAGCCATGCCCCCCCGTCAGCGCAGGGCAATTGAACAGCAGGCTGCAATAACCACACTTTTCCCACAGTGCGTGATGCTCGCTCTGGGGCGGGCAATGTTCGGCTGTGGGTGCTTCATGCTCGGCGTGAACGCCCGCCGACATGTCCATTTCCATGGTCATGGTCATGGTCATGGACGAGGACATGCGCTGATCCATCGGCATCGACTGAGAAATCAGTGGACCGATAAAGATCATCAGCATGGCGAACAGGCTGATCCAGCTGCCGCGTGTCAGGCTCATCAGCTGACGGCGGGGCATGACCGACCTGGCGCGGGGAGTTCGCATCGGCAGAAGTTATCAGTGGGCGTGCATTTGGGTTTTGCTGCTGTCGGGGGCTTTTTTCTGCACCGCGACATCGACCGTCACATCCCCGGCTTTTTCGAAATGCAGGGTCAGAGGGAAGCGTTTGCCGTCGCTGAGCAGGCTGCGATCTTCCAGCTCCAGCAGCATCACGTGATAGGCCATGGGTGCGAAGGTGACGCTCGCGCCAGGAGCAATCTCCACGGCAGCTACTTGTTGCATTTTCATCAGGTCGTCTTGCTTTACATGCTCATGGAGCTCGGCTTTGCCGGCAATCGGCGTGTCGACACTGAGCAGTCGGTCGGCGGTGGTGCCGTTGTTGTGAATCACGAAATACGCGGCCACGGTCGGCGCATTGGGCGGCAATTCCTGGGACCACGGATGGGCGACTTCAAGCTCGCCCGCTTTGTACTGGTGAGCTTGGGCGAAGCCTGCGGGAAGCAGCAGGGCGGCCAGCAGGATAAGTCTGTTCAGCATGGGTCATTCTCCGGAACGATTCAGGGCGCAGGGTCATGCGGGAAGAATCAGGCCAGAGGTGAGGCGCGGGGATTGAGGCTCGGCCATTGCTGGCGCGGTGTGGGGCTGTCGAGCAGTGGATGGGCAGGGCCGCGATGGGCCGGCTGAGCATCCAGGTACAACTGCGGCCCGTGCCCGGTGAGCGTCACCAAGGGCGGCGACCCCGCACAGCACCAGCAATGCTGCATTGTCGAGTGATCGTCGTTCTGCGGGGTGCTCTGCTCGAACTTGCCCAGGGAAATCGCCACCAGTTTCGTGCCGCTGGAAGAGCAGAAACTTCCCCACAGCAATTGCTCGGCTGGCGACTGGGCCTGTGCCATCGCGCCACCGCTGCCGGAAAGCGGCATGGCAAGCATGTTGAACAGCACTGCAAAGCAGGCGATCCAGGCAAATGCAAGCCGTTGTCGGGACATGGGGCAATCCGCTCGGTTGGACGATCAGGTGGCGGTATTTAGCCTGATCGGGGTTGATAAGTAAAAAGAGTGCGTGCGGTGTAGGGTCGCAGGGCTGGTATTAACAGTAGCAACAGTTTTGTAAGTGGATGCTTTTGTGTCGAGGGCGCTTGCTCCCGCTCGGTTGTAGGAGCTGCCGAAGGCTCGGGCGTTCGGACGATCTTTTGATCTTTTGATCTTTCGCTTGAGACCCAAGTGGCTGGGGAAAGATCGCAGCCTCGTTGCACTCGACAGCTCCTACGGCCCAGCGGGAGCAAGCGCCCTCACCACGGAGATCGTTCCCAATCTACGTTATATCTTTTGCGCGAGCGATATCGTTAAGGGCTGCTCGAGTCAGAACGCCATCACCCGTGTCTTCTTCGAGGCAAGCATCCAAGTAAGCCATCATTTCTGCATGCGTTTTGAGATAGCTAGCAGCGTCGAAACGCGTAAAAGCTTCATCTCGAAGAATCCGGGCGAACTCAGGATCACGATTGGCACGCTTCGCAATTGTATGTTTATAGCTTCGTGTAAGGGCCATTTCGTTACCTAAAATCTAAGGGTATTGCGTAATTTTTTTGT
>NZ_JABWQV010000284.1 GCF_014268615.1 Pseudomonas tehranensis
GTGGGAGCGAGCCTGCTCGCGATGAGGCCTGAACAGACACCCAAAACCCAAAGCTAGCCGCAAAAGCCCTTTGGCCGTAGCATCGCGACATTGTCTAGCCGAGGTACCCCATGCTGATCCCCCACGACCAACTCGAAGTCGACACGCTCACTCGCCTGATCGAAGATTTCGTGACCCGCGACGGCACCGACAATGGCGACGACACGCCGCTGGAGACCCGCGTATTGCGGGTCCGGCAGGCCTTGACCAAAGGCCAGGCGATGATCGTCTTCGACCCGGAAAGCGAACAGTGCCAGTTGATGCTCAAGCACGACGTACCCAAGCATCTATTCGACTGAACAGACCTTGCGGCTGGCCTGGGCCCTTTTTTTCTGAATCTTTTCGTAGATCTCGGAGCGATGAACGTCGATATGCCGGGGCGCTTCCACGCCAAAACGAACAGTGGTGCCGTTGACCGAGAGCACTCGGACGGAAATATCATCACCGATGGAAATCAGTTCACCCACAGCGCGGCTAAGTACGAGCATGGTTCTTGTCCTTAAGAATATCTGGACCTTGACCATGCCCGGCCCGCTTGAGGTTCTCAAGACACCCTCAAGAATTCAGTAACGCCCTACAAGCAAGACTCTGGCAACTGAAGGAAACGTCCTGCAAAACCCTGTCAGATAGCGGACTTATTCAAGGGGTGGAAATCCGCGGACCAAACAGAATCACACTCGCCCCAACCACGCAGAGCGCCACACCCACCCAGTCGGAAGCCAGCGGCCGCGCTCGCTCCACCACAGCCAGCCAGCCGATCGAAGCGATGATATAGATCCCGCCATAGGCGGCGTAGGCACGACCGGCGTAAGTCGCCTCGATGCGGGTCAGCAACAGGGCGAACAGCGTAAGGCTCAGCAGCGCCGGCGCGATCCACCAGGCGCTCTTGCCCTGGCGCAGCCACATCCAGAAAGCGTAACAGCCGGCGATCTCAAACAGCGCGGCGAGAAAGAACCAAAAGTAGTTGAGCATGGGAGCGTCCATCAGGAGGGCCGAATGTGGCCATCCTGAGGACGCCGGACACTCAGGTCAACTCGGGTTCTGCCGAGCCTTGGCGCGCATCTTGTCGGCCATGACGGTCATTTCGTCGTACAGCAACTGCGGATTCTTCTGCTTGATGGCCCAGGCCATGCGCCCTTGCTCGTGAGGCAGGATCATGAACTGGCCCTGGGCGACCTGCTCATAGATGTAGTCGGCAATATCGGTCGCGCTGATCGGCGAGCTTTCCAGCAACTTGCCAACCTGGGCTTTCATCGCCGGCGTCGGGCCGCGGAAGGAGTCCAAAAGGTTGGTCTGGAAAAACGACGGGCACACTACATGCACACCGATTTCCTGCTGCGCCAGCTCAATCAACAGGCTTTCCGACAGCGCCACCACGCCGGCCTTGGCCACGTTGTAGTTGCTCATGGCCGGGCCCTGCATCAGGGCGGCCATGGAGGCGATGTTGATGATCCTGCCGTGGCTTTTTTCCAGCAACGGCAAGAACGCCTTGCAACCCTTGACCACGCCCATCAGGTTGATCGCGATTTGCCAATCCCAATCCTCCAGGGACAGTTCGCTGAAGAATCCACCGGAGGCCACACCGGCATTGTTGACGATGATGTCGATGCCACCGAGCTTCTCTTCGCAGGCCTGGGCAAACGCCGTCAGTTGGCTGTAGTCGCGCACGTCGCAGCGCTGGACAAAACCGTCGCCGCCAGCGTCACGCACCAACCTGAGGGTTTCCTGAAGGCCTGGCTCACTGACATCCGACAAGGCCAGGCGCCAGCCTTCGCGGGCCCAGCGCAGCGCGATTTCGCGACCCAGGCCAGAACCGGCACCGGTAATCATCATGCGATTTTGCATAGCAAACAGCCTTGTTGTTCCGGGAGAGATGAGCCGAGTGTAGCGAAGGACCTTGCCGGACCCACGCTCCATCAGAGTGCTGAATGGTGGGGGCAAACCTTAATGGGTTTTCAGGGGAACATCGCTGTGGAGCAGCTTTGCTCCCATAGAGGAGTTCTTTGGAGCACTAAAAAACTTTGAATTTTTTACAGGACGTTACGGTCGGACATATTAAGCCGCCCGGATTTAATGCATGCGTGCTGGTAGTTGAAAGTTGCATCACTCCAGAACTGACCAATAAGGAAATCACCAATGGGCACAATACTCATCATTATCCTGATCCTCCTGCTGATCGGTGGCCTGCCGGTCTTCCCTCACTCCAGAAGTTGGGGTTACGGCCCGTCCGGTATCCTCGGTGTCGTACTGGTAGTGCTGTTGATCCTGCTGTTACTGGGCAAGATATGAACCACTAAGTGACAAAAAAAGAGGCCCGTTAAGGCCTCTTTTTTTATGCGCTGAACTTTTCAGTTCGGAACACCCTGTGTCACGCCGGCGGTGTTATCCAGCAGGCTCTTGGTGGCGGTTTGCAGAAACGCCTCCAGCTTGAGTTTCATTTCAGCCGCCTGCGGCGCGTCGGGAATGACATCCGCGCGTGGCTGGGCACCCAGTTGGTAGCGATACAACTTCGGCGCCATTTCCTTTTCCCTCGGCAACACCAGGATTTTGTCGTCGCGGATGATCGCCGTGGTCTGGTCACTGCCCGACGGTTTGATCACGCCAAATCCGCTGTCGCCTGGCGGCAGGTTCAACAAATCGCGGCCCCAGCACTGGTTACGCACTTGCCCGCCGATCCGGCCCATGATGGTCGGGACGATATCGACCTGGGTGCCCACGGTGTGGTTGCGCTGGCCGAACTTTTCCTGGATACCCGGGCCGATCAACAGCATCGGCACGTTGAAGCGGCCCAAGTCCATTTCGGTAAGCTGGCGCTCGTTACCAAAGCCGTGGTCACCGACGATGACAAACAGTGTTTCCTTGAAATAAGGCTCCTTACGAGCCTTTTCGAAGAACTGCCCCAGCGCCCAATCGGAATAACGCATGGCCGTCAGGTGCGTATTCAGGCTGCCACGGTCAGTGACCGGCTCCACCGGCAACGGTGTCGGCAACGCATACGGCGTGTGGTTGGACAGGGTCTGCAGCAGCGCATAGAACGGCTTGCCGTTTTCCCGTGCCTTGAGCTCAATCAGGGAACGGTCGAACATATCCTGATCGGACACGCCCCAGGTCGGATCGGAGAACACCGGGTTCACATAATCATTGCGCCCGATGAATGTGGTCATGCCCTGGCCGCTGAAGAAACCCGACTGGTTGTCCCAGGCGAAATCACCGTTGTAGACATACACGTCGTCGTAGTCGCGGGCACTGAGCAGTTGCGGCAGTCCGGAAAACTTGTGGCTGCCTTCAGGTGTCTGCATCAGGTACTCGAAACCCGGCAGGTTCGGGAAACACGCCATGGTGGCAAACATGCCCTGATGGGTGTGGGTGCCATTGGAGAAGAAGCGGTCAAACAGCAGACCTTCCTTGGACAGTTGGTCCAGATAAGGCGTGATATTGCCCGGCGCGCCCAGGGCGCCCACCGAGTGACCCGCCATGCTTTCCATGAGGATCACCACCACGTTCTTGATCGGCAAATTCTTGTCGGCGGGTGGCGTGTAGTCGCGACGTACGGCAGCGGTGTCTGCATCGACCAGTTTGTCGTCGGGCATCACCAGCATGTCCCGCACCGTCTGCTGGGCCAGCGGTTGCTCGAGGGTGGCTTTCCAGATGTTGTCGCGGTGTTCGGACATCCGGCTCTTGGCCGCGGCCACCAGTGACAACGTGCCATTAAGGCCCAACTGGTTGGCAAAGTTCGAATCGGTGGTGTAGACGTCACCCCAGCGCAGCGGCGGCCCTTGGCGCAAGGTGCCCCGGGCGGCTCCCACGGCCACGACCAAGCAGACCATGAACACCGCGACACGCCCGTACCACGGAGCCACCTGGCGGGTGCCAATGGTGCCGCCACTGAACGGCCCGCGCGGTCGGGTCGCGCGGTCGGCGCCCTTGAACGCCATCGCGAGGATCAGCGTGCCCACGGCCCACGCCAACAGGTAGCGCACCACCGGGAAACCGTACCAGAGCATGCTCATCACGGTTTTCGGGTCTTCCTGCACATACTGGAAGACCAGGCCGTTGAGACGCTGGTGAAACTCGCGGTAGAAGTCCATCTCCATCAGACCGAGGAACAGCCCGATGCTGGCGGTGACGGTCAGCCAGAAACGAAAAAAACCACGTGCCGCCATGGCCCGCGCGCTGAACAAGGCCAGCAGCAGCGGAATACACAGATAGACCACCAGACGCAGGTCAAAACGCAGTCCGTTGACGAATGCCTCAACGAAGGTAGAGGCCGGGGAGTCGAGGATCATTTCGCGGTTGTAGACCAGCAGCGCCACGCGCAACAGGCTGAACATGATCATCATGACCAGGGCACAGAGCAAGGTGTAGACCAGGTGTGATTTGACGGTCGGTTGCAGCAGGCGATGCGTGGTGCGGTGCTGACTCAGGGCGTCCGGGATTGCCATGTCGTGTAAGGACCTAATCGGGTTGAGGGCGAATAGAACAACGGCGCGTCCTATGCCGACCATCACCCGGGTCCCTGGGTCTGCGCGAGTGCGCAAGCGTTGAATGAATGGCGGGGCATCGCCATTTGACTCACCGACCGCAACAAGCGCCGGGATTGTCCGCGAGGGTCTGTGAAAATTTTGTTCAATGACTATTCGCAAACACAAAACCGCGGATTGCCCGATGCATTGTGTGCCGAACCGCACTGTGGTGAGGGGATAGATCCCCTCACCACAGGTCAGCGTTGTTCCCGATCAGTCGTTACTTGGTTTGTTGATTGCCTGCAGAACGTACTGCGGCATGGCGAACGCGCCGAGGTGAACTTCGGGGTTGTAGTAGCGGGTGATGATGCCGCTGCCAATGAAACGCTCGCGCAGGGTCTCGCGAGACAGCTTGCGATAGGCGGTATCCGTCGAGCCCCAGGCGAAAGTCATCGCGCCGCCAATGTAGGTCGGCACGGCGGCCTGGTAGAAATGCCAGTCGGCAAACAAGCCACGCAGACGCCCGGCGGTGGTTTGTACTTCACCCAGTTGCATGAACGGCGTGCCGTTCTGGGTCACCAGAATGCCGCCTTCGTTCAGGCAGCGGTGACAGGCCTGGTAGAAGTTTTCCGAAAACAACACTTCACCCGGACCGATCGGGTCGGTGGAGTCGGAAATGATGACGTCGAATTTCTCCTGGGTGGTCGCGACGAAACGCATGCCGTCGTCGATCACCAGGTTCAGCCGCGGGTCGTCGTAGGCGCCTTTGGAGTGGTTGGGCAGGAACTCCTTGCACATGTCCACCACGGTGCCGTCGATTTCCACCATGGTGATGTGCTCAACGCCCAGGTGCTTGGTCACCTCGCGCAACATGCCGCCGTCGCCACCGCCGATGATCAACACGCGCTTGGCCGCGCCGTGGGCGAGGATCGGTACGTGGGTCAGCATTTCGTGGTAGATGAATTCGTCGGCTTCGGTGGTCTGGATCACCCCATCGAGCGCCATCACCCGGCCCATGCGCGGGTTCTCGAAAATCACCAGGTGCTGGTGCTCGGTGCGCACTTCGTGCAGCAGCTTGTCCATCCGAAAACGCTGGCCGTAGCCTTCGTAGAGGGTTTCCAGGTAGTCGCCGGTCGGGGTAGTCGTCATGGTCAGGTGCTCCGATAAATACGCGGTTGGCCGATGAAGGCTCGCAAAGGCGCGCATTCTACGACGCCGGGCATGACAGGTCGAACCTTGACTGCCGAACTCAGTCCCTGTGGCGA
>NZ_JABWQV010000285.1 GCF_014268615.1 Pseudomonas tehranensis
CCAGCGGGAGCAAGCTCCCTCGCCACAGGAATTCCTTTCCCCACAAGCACAAGCTATGGACCCACCGCCCGCTCTGCGTACAATGCCCGGCAGCCCCGCAGGAGACACCGATGACGCGCACCGCCACCCCTCGCAAGCCTCGCGCCCGCAGCCAGGCCCGGATCGACTCGATTCTCGATGCCGCCCGCACGCTGCTTGCTGCCGAAGGCGTGGCCAGCCTGTCGATCTACAGCGTCGCCGAACGCGCCGGCATCCCGCCCTCCTCGGTGTATCACTTCTTCGCCAGCGTCCCGGCGCTGCTGCAAGGGCTGACCGCCGACGTCCACGCGGCCTTTCGCGCCTGCCTGCAAGTGCCGATCGATCATGCGCGACTGAACCACTGGCACGACCTGTCGCGGCAGGTGGAGCAACGCATGCTCACCATCTACAGCCAGGACGCCGCCGCCCGCCAACTGATCCTGGCCCAACATGGCCTGACCGAAGTCATCCAGGCCGACCGTCAGCACGATCTCGAACTCGGCGAATTGTTGCACAAGCTCTTCGCTCGCCATTTCGAGCTGCCAGCGCTGCCCCATGATGTTGATGTGTTCGCCCTGGCCATGGAACTGGGCGACCGCGTCTACGCCCGCTCGGTGCAGCAACACGGCCAGATCACCCCGCGCATGGCCGAAGAAGGCATGCGGGTGTTCGATGCTTACCTGGGGTTGTATCTGCCACCGTATTTGCCCAAGCGCTCTGATTGATCGTTCCCACGCAGAGCGTGGGAACAAAAAAGCCCCGAAGGGCTCAAGCCGTCCGGGGCTGTGGTGGAACATCGCTCACAACTTGGCGATAGACACCTCCGTGGATTTGACGAAGGCGATCACTTCGCTGCCAATCGCCAGCTCCAGCTCCTTGACGGAACGAGTGGTGATGACCGAGGTGACAATACCCGAGGCAGTCTGCACGTCGATTTCCGACAGCACGTCGCCTTCGACGATTTCCTTGATGGTGCCTTTGAACTGGTTGCGTACGTTGATGGCTTTGATCGTCATACGATTTCTCCTGGGGGTTGAAATGAGCGGCAAGCGGCAAGTAAAAAGCCGATTTGCTTTGACTTGTCGCTTATAGCTTGAAGCTTGCCGCTGCCTCACTGCGCCCACCGCAATTGCGTAGGCAAGGGTGAAACGGGTTCTGGCTCCGGCGGTTGGCCGGGCAAGGACAAAACACGGTTGAGGACTTCGGTTTCCAGGCTCGCCAGCCGATGAGAGCCGCGAGCGCGTGGGCGTGGCAGGTCGATGGCCAGGTCGAGGCCGATCCGGCCATCTTCGATCAGGATCACCCGATCGGCGATGGCCACCGCTTCGCTGACGTCATGGGTCACCAGCAGCACGGTGAAGCCGTGTTGCTGCCACAGGCGCTCGATCAATTGCTGCATCTCGATCCGGGTCAGGGCGTCCAGCGCCCCCAAGGGTTCGTCGAGCAGCAACAGGCGTGGCTGATGAATCAGCGCGCGGGCCAGGGCCACCCGTTGTTTCTGTCCGCCAGACAGCGCCGCCGGCCACTCATGGGCGCGGTCGGCCAAGCCGACGGCTTCCAGTGCTTGCAACGCCTGCGGGCGCCAGTTGCCCTTTAGCCCGAGGCCGACGTTGTCGATGATTTTTTTCCAGGGCAGCAAACGCGCCTCCTGGAACATCAACCGCGTGTACTGTTGCGCGGCACTCAACGGTGCCGGACCCGCCAGCAATTGGCCGTCGGTGGGTTGATCGAGGCCCGCCAGCAAGCGCAGCAAAGTACTTTTGCCGCAGCCGCTGCGCCCGACCACTGCAACGAACTGCCCGGCCGGTATATGCAGGTCGATGTCACGCAGCACCTGGCGTGAACCAAAGTTTTTTTGCAATTTGCGCACGGCCAGCGGGACACCGCGCAGCAGGCGTGGAGGTTGTTGGGCGGTCATGCGGTGCCTCCCTTGCTCACTTGATACGCCGGGTGCCAGCGCAGCCATACCCGCTCAAGCCCGCGGGCGGTAAGGTCGGCCAGCTTGCCGAGCACGGCGTACAGAAGAATCGCCAGGACCACCACGTCGGTCTGCAGGAATTCCCGGGCATTCATCGCCAGATAACCGATGCCGGCACTGGCTGAAATGGTTTCCGCCACGATCAGCGTCAGCCACATGAAACCCAGCGCAAAGCGCACGCCCACCAGGATCGAAGGTAAGGCGCCCGGCAGGATCACTTGGCGAAACAGGCTGACGCCGGACAAGCCGTAGCTGCGGGACATTTCCACCAGCGCCGGGTCGACGTTGCGAATACCGTGGTAGGTATTGAGGTAGATGGGGAACAGCGTGCCCAGCGCCACCAGGAAAATTTTCGCTGACTCATCGATGCCGAACCACAGGATCACCAACGGAATCAGCGCCAGGTGCGGCACGTTACGCACCATCTGCACCGAGCTGTCCAACAGTCGCTCGCCCCATGTCGACAGGCCGGTGATAAACCCCAGCACCAGGCCGATGCTGCCACCGATCAGGAAACCCACCGCTGCGCGCCAACCGCTGATGGCCAGATGCGTCCATATCTCGCCGCTACGCACCAGGTTGACCCCGGCTTCGATGACGGCCACGGGGGCCGGCAGGATCCGCGTGGACAACCAGCCTGCCGATACCGACAGTTGCCACACCGCCAGCAACAGCAGCGGCACCGCCCAAGGCACCAGGTTGTGGATAATTTTCTTCATGGCCACCTCAGCTCTGGGATGCGGCTTTGGGAAGAATATCGTTGGCGACCATTTCACCAAACGGGCTCACATAGCCTTGGCTCTTCGGCAACTCCGGGCGCTCCACGTCCAGGTGTGGGAACAGCAGTTCCGCCACGCGATAGGACTCTTCCAAGTGTGGATAACCGGAGAAGATAAAGGTGTCGATACCAAGGTCGGCGTACTCCTTGACTCGGGCCGCCACGGTCGGGCCATCACCCACCAACGCCGTTCCGGCGCCGCCGCGCACCAGGCCGACACCGGCCCACAGGTTGGGGCTGACTTCCAACTTGTCGCGTCGTCCGCCATGCAACGCGGCCATACGTTGCTGGCCCACCGAATCGAAACGCGCCAGGGAAGCCTGGGCACGGGCAATGGTGTCGTCGTCCAGGTGGGAGATCAGCCGGTCGGCCGCTCGCCAGGCTTCGGCGTTGGTTTCACGCACAATCACATGCAGGCGGATGCCGAAGCGCACGGTACGACCAAGCTTCGCGGCCTTGGCCCGCACTTGTTCGATTTTTTGCGCGACGGCTGCGGGCGGCTCGCCCCAGGTCAGCACCATTTCCACCTGTTCGGCAGCAAGATCCTGGGCGGCTTGCGACGAGCCGCCGAAATACAGCGGCGGACGCGGTTGCTGGATCGGCGGATAGAGCAGCTTGGCGCCCTTCACACTGATGTGCTCACCGTCATAATCCACTGTTTCGCCTTCCAGCACCCGGCGCCAGATGCGGGTGAACTCCACCGACGCCTGGTAGCGCTGCTCGTGGTCCAGGAACAGGCCGTCGCCAGCCAGCTCGTCTGGGTCGCCGCCGGTCACCAGGTTGAATAGCGCACGTCCGCCGGACAATCGGTCGAGCGTCGCGGCCTGGCGCGCCGCCACCGTCGGGGAAATGATCCCGGGGCGCAGGGCGACGAGGAACTTCAGGCGCTGGGTCACCGGAATCAACGAAGCGGCCACCAGCCAGGAGTCCTCGCAGGAACGCCCGGTAGGAATCAGCACACCGCCGAAACCCAGTCGATCCGCCGCCTGGGCAACCTGCTGCAGGTAGCCGTGATCGACGGCGCGGGCGCCTTCAGCAGTGCCAAGGTAATGGCCATCGCCGTGGGTGGGCAGGAACCAGAAAATATTGAGGCTCATGGAGTGGTCTCCTAAGGGATCGAATTACTGCGCGTTCACAACGGCCGCCGGCGGCGTCCAGATCACGTCCTTGATGCTCAAGGGCTTGGGGATCAATTTGAGCTGGTAGAAGCTGTCGGCGATTTTCTGCTGCGCCAGCACCACCTCTGACGTGAGGAATAACGCCCCAAAGCCCTGGCGCTTCATCGAGGCGAGGGTGATATCAGCAGGCAGGCCGAGCAACGGCGATACCTGTCGGGTCACGTCTTCGGGATTGGCGCTGGCCCACTCCCCCACCGCGCGCACTTCCTCCACCAGGGCGGTAATGACCTGAGGATTTGTTTGCGCATAGGATCGGGTGGCGAGGTAGAACTGATGGTTGTCGACGATCCCTTGGCCGTCACGCAGGGTCCGCGCCTGCAACTGTTGTTCGGCGGCGGCCTGATACGGGTCCCAGATCACCCAGGCATCGACACTGCCACGCTCGAACGCAGCGCGGGCGTCGGCCGGTGGCAGGAACACAGTGTGGATGTCGGCGTATTTGAGACCGGCATCCTCCAGCGCCCGCACCAACAGGTAATGGACGTTGGAGCCTTTGTTCAGCACGACTTTCTTGCCCTTGAGGTCTTGCACCGACTGAATGGGCGATCCCTTGGGCACCAGGATCGCCTCGCTGGTGGGCGCTGGGGGTTCGTAGGCAACGTAGAGCAAATCGGCGCCTGCCGCCTGGGCGAACACCGGCGGGGTTTCACCGGTCACGCCAAAGTCGATGGAGCCGACGTTCAGGCCTTCGAGCAGTTGCGGGCCACCGGGAAACTCGGTCCATTGCACGTCCACGCCTTGGGCAGCGAGGCGCTTTTCCAAAGTGCCCTTGGCCTTGAGCAGCACCAACGTGCCGTATTTTTGATAACCGATCCGAAGGGTCTCGGCTTGAGCCTGGGTGATGGCGCCGAAGGACACAGCCGCAGCAAACAGAGCGACCAGCCCGCGACGCAAAATGACAGTGCGCATGGCGCCTCTCCTTTTGCTGTGGGGTTTTGGCTGCACCTGCTTGGCCGTTGGCGGCTGAGTAAGGTGGAGTTGAATCAGTGATGTATCGGGTCAGATGCTCCAGCGAGCACTCAATAGGCGTTCATTCAATACGCTGGGGTCCAGCGGCTTTGGCCGGCGAGCCATGGCGCTGTAGAACTGCTCCAGCGCTTCGCTCAGGCGCTCTTGCAGGGCCGGGGCCAACTGCGCCTGGGCACTGCCTTCGCCATAAGCGATCTGGTTGTCTTCGGCGAAAATCCCATGGAGCATTTCCTCGGCCTTGAGCGCCGACAGCACCGGCTTGAGGGCGTAATCCACCGCCAGCATATGGGCGATGCTGCCGCCCGTGGCCATGGGCAATACCACCTTATGGGCCAGGGCACGCTCCGGCAGAAGGTCCAGCACTGTTTTCAATGCGCCGGAAAAAGACGCCTTGTAGACCGGCGTGGCGATCAGCAGGCCGTCGGCATGCTCGATCTGCTCGAGCAAATCGACCACCATCGGGCTGCCGAAACGGGCATGAAGCAGATCCTCGGCGGGAAAATCGCGTATCTGATAGCTCACCACTTCCACCCGCTGTTGCTGCAACCAACGTTTTGAGCGCTCCAGCAGCACTCCTGAACGGGAGCGCCGGCTGGGACTGCCGCCGAGCGAGACAACCAACATACCAACCACTCCTCAACTGAAACGTGCGATGCGCGGTGGGCGATGTCGCGGGATGGAGCAAACCATAGCAGCCGGTTTATATATCTTTAAATCATATTTATTCATTTATTTATTCGATAAAAATATATAAAAATCAGAGCGTAAAAAAGGCCGTCGGAACGGCCAAAACCCTTTGGCGCACAGAAGCCCTTTGTGGGAGCGAGCC
>NZ_JABWQV010000286.1 GCF_014268615.1 Pseudomonas tehranensis
CTGTGGGAGCGGGCTTGCTCGCGATAGCGGCAGGTCAGTCGACATTTATGCAACTGACAAACCGCAATCGCGAGCAAGCCCGCTCCCACAGGGAGGGCGGTGCAATCAGATCCTGAAGTCTCCCAACACCGAGCTGTTAAGATGCCGGCATCTTCCCATCCGGCCTGCTGCAATGTTGCTTTCCTGCCTCGACTGGCGCCCCCAACCCCGCCTGGAACGCCTTCATCTGGGCTGGCTCGCCCGTGCCGGAGTTGAAGTGGCAGTGCTGCGTTTGGATCAGATTGACCCCCTGATCAGCGGCAATAAGTGGTTCAAGCTGGTTCACCATGTGCGCGCTGCCCATGAGACCGGTGCCCAGGGGATCATGAGCCTGGGCGGTGTCTATTCCAACCATCTGCATGCGCTGGCAGCGGCTGGCAAGCGCTTCGGTTTCCCAACGGTCGGGCTGCTGCGCGGCCATCCCCAGGAAACGCCGACGGTCCTTGACCTCAAAGCGTTCGGCATGGATCTGCACTGGCTGGGTTATGGCGGATACCGAGGGCGGCACGCCGCGGATTTCTGGCAACCCTGGCAGGCGCAATACCCGCTCCTGCATCCGGTGCCCGAGGGCGGTTCAGGATTGTCCGGCGCGCAGGGTTGCATGGATTGGGTGGCCGGGGCCCGTGAACAATTGGCGGCGTTGGGTTGGGTGGATTATGACGGCTGGTGGCTGGCCTGCGGTACCGGGACCTCCCTGGCGGGGCTGGTGTTGGCTGAAGCGGGGGAGCACTCGGTCTACGGCGTGTTGGCTGTGCCTCCGAATCACGGCGTGGCGCAACAGGTCGAAAGCATCGTGGGGCAAGCAGGTCTTTGCAACCCGCGTTATGAGTTGTTCGACGGCAGCCGTGGTGGCTTCGCCCGGATCGACGCCGAACTCGTCGCCTTCATCCACGCCACTGACGCTATCGAACTGGAGCCGTTGTATACCGGCAAGGCGTTGATGCTGCTCAAGGCCCGGGTCGAGGCCGGACAGTTTGCCCGCGGCACCCGCTTGATTTTCGTTCACACCGGCGGCTTGCAAGGCCGCCGAGGGTTTGAATAACCAGCGTCAACCGCGTTTGGGCATCATCCGCAGCAGGGTGTTATCGCGCACGATGTAGTGATGGTACAGCCCCGCCAGGGCATGCAGGCCAATCAGCCAGTAGCCAATGGTGCCCCCCAACTCATGCCAGCCCTCCAGTTGTTTGGCAAAGTCTTTGTCCTGATCGATCAGCAGCGGCAAGTCGAAACCATAGAACATCACCTGATGCCCTTCGGCACTGGTGATCAGCCACCCCAGCAATGGCATGGTGATCATGAACAGGTACAACGCCCAGTGCATCAGGTGGGCAATGAAGGTCTGCCAGGCAGGCGAGGCTGGAAAGATGGCTGGAGCCTTCCCCATGCTGCGGGCGAACAGGCGTAGCCAGACCAGCACAAACACGGTCAGGCCGAGCATGAAGTGAGCTTCTTTGATCAGCGTCCGGCCATCACTGCCCTTGGGGAATATCCCTCGCAGTTCGATGCAGGCATAAACCACGGCCAGTAGAATCAGCATCAGCCAATGCAGGGCGACCGTGACGGTACTGTAGCGGTTTTCCGAGCTTTTCCAGGGCATGCAGGTATCTCCAGTCATCAGGTAGAGCACCGTCTTGAGCGGCGTTGCGCGCTTACTGTAAGCCCGTTTTGTTGGCGTCGCTTGAGCCAGATCATTTTCGCCAGTATCAGGGTGTCAGGTCTGGCGGATTCAGGAGCCAGTCCAATAGCAGCCTGGTGTCTCGTTGGCCCTGCACCGGTTTCGCCTGCGTAGCCGGCTGCGCACCGCCAACATCGCCTACCCCCAGGCACAGCACCGGTCGGTCGGGGTCTCCATCGAGAAAGCTCACCAGCACTACGCTGCCGGTCCTCAGGGCGGGGCCGGCGTTCGGCGTCAGGCGTGACACCGGCAACGTGATGCCTTCGTTATCCGGGGTCCACAGGCTGACAGTGACACGGCCGCGTTGATCGGGGCTTGTCGGTTGATCGCCAGGGTCGAGTACGTATGCCAGGTGATAGCCGGGGATGCAGGGTCTTGGATGCTTGAGGGCCGGCCTGAATACGGTGGACCATGGGATGGCCGAAAACCGGTTGCGGTAATCGCGGGTCGCCGGTGTGGGCGACAGGTTGGTTTCAAGGATTGAAAATTGCCGCCCGCGATGCAGGATATCGGTGATCAGCCACTGGTCGTTGAAAGTGGACTCCGGGTGTTCACTGATCTGCACGATATGGCCGCTGCGCAGGAAGGGCTGGTGGCTATGGCCTTGGATCTCCCGCTGTCGACAGCGCAGCCGCTCAAGTCTGCGGCGGCCGGCCTGGTAACGATGAGCCAACGTCGGATTGCTGCGTATCGTCTCGTGATTTTCACCTTCGAAGGCGTGATTGGCCGCGCTGTCCCCGGCTTGGCTTGTGTCGCGATCACTGAAGCCGACCGGCAGGCCATGGGTCATCGTACAGTGTCGCTGGTACACCTGCCTGATGGCTGGTTGCTGGCCGGGATCGGGGCGCAGGTTCAGTTCGACCGGCCGGTCGGGGAAACTTTTCGGGTCTTCGGCGAACACCAGGACATGGCCGTGAACGGTGTGTTCGAAGTGGTAATGAATGCCTTCTTCTTCACACAACCGGTGCAGCAGCTCCAGGTCGCTCTCCTCGTACTGGATACAGAACGGGCGGCACGGGTACTGTCCATGGGGCAGTTCAAAGCGGTAGCTGTGGGCCGGCAGAGCATTGTCTTCCAGCAGTCGATGCAGGATCTGCACAGCGCTGAGTCGGTAGAAAACCCGTCGCCGTGGGCCCTGTTCCAGGCGCTGGAGGTACGGCACCAGCGTCAAGCGATAGCCGATGCGGTGTGGGGCATGGCTCGTCACGCCGACGCTGTGCACAACGCCATGCACGCCGGATTCGCCATCGAGTCGCAGGAAGGCGGGCTGGTCCAGCAACGTGTCGGGATTGATCGGCGGCGACAGCCCGATCAATTCAAGGTCGAAACGGTAGGGCTGGTTGAGCGCTTCGCGACCGTTAAACCTCAGGACTTGCAGGCGCAAATCGCTTTGCGTGAGGGTCAGGCTGAAAGGACTTTCCGATTCGTTGCGCATCGCGGTTCTTACTGGCTGGGGAGAGAAGTTCACGAGAGTACGAAACCGTAGGAGGAAAGGGGGGGCCAAATCGCCATTTCAGAAACTCCCTACAGCACATCGGGGAAATGTTGATTCATCGGCGGTGATTTTTTGGTCGATCAGCCGGTTTAGGCCGTATAAACTTGCGCCACAGCGCCGGCCAGCAGATGTCTCGGCGCGACAGACAAGAGAGTGAGTAATGGGCGCACAGTGGAAGGTTAAACACAAAGAAGCGGCTGCCAACGCCAAGGGCAAGATCTTCGGCAAGCTAGTGAAGGAAATCACCATTGCCGCGCGCAACGGCGCTGACACTGCCACCAATGCGCATCTGCGACTGGTGGTCGAGCAGGCGAAAAAGGCCTCGATGCCCCGCGAGACCCTGGAGCGCGCGATCAAGAAAGGCTCCGGCCAGCTCGGCGAAACCGTGCAGTACCATCGTGTGACCTACGAAGGCTTCGCACCGCATCAGGTGCCGCTGATCGTCGAATGCGTGACCGATAACATCAATCGCACCGTCGCCGAGATTCGCGTTGCGTTTCGCAAGGGCCAATTGGGCGCCTCGGGTTCGGTTGCGTGGGACTTCAACCATGTCGGTATGATCGAGGCCTCCCCGGACAGCCCGGATGCCGATCCGGAAATGGCCGCTATCGAAGCCGGTGCCCAGGATTTCGAACCGGGCGAAGACGGCGCGACGCTGTTCCTCACGGATCCCTCCGACCTCGATGCGGTGCAGAAGGCGCTGCCGGAGCAAGGTTTCACCGTACTGTCCGCCAAGCTCGGCTACCAGCCGAAAAACCCGGTCAGTGGCCTGACGGACGAGCAGATGGCCGAAGTCGAGGCGTTCCTCGAGGGCCTGGACAATCACGACGACGTGCAGGACATGTTTGTCGGGTTGGCTGGTTAAGCACCACAAGACCTTGTGGCGAGGGAGCTTGCTCCCGCTCGGCGGCGAAGCCGTCGTGAACCGGGCGATGCGGTTTTACTGACAGACCGTGGTGCCTGTTTAGGGCTGCTGCGCAGCCCAGCGGGAGCAAGCTCCCTCGCCACAGTCGCGCAGTAAGCCTTCAATCTCCTCAAACCCCGGCCGCCCCAGCACTTGCGGCTGACAGCAGCGCGCCTGCAGATCCTGCAACGTTGCCAGTTCCTCAGCACTGAGCCCCGGTTCGATCCGCGCCAGCAACTCCCCCAATAGAATCCCGAACGCCCGCACTTCGATGCGTTGTAAAGCACGGGTTTGCACCGTGTCGGCAGTGGCGTGGAAAGACGCCGCGCCAAAGTCGCCCAACAGGCAGTCGCCCTGGTCATTGCACAGAATATTGTGCCCGTACAAATCGCCGTGGGTGATGCCCTGGCGGTGCAGGTGCGCCGCCACCGAGGCGATGCCCAGGGCGATGCGCAAGGCTGCGGGAGCGCTTAGATGCAGTGCGTCGGCATACACGTCGCGGGTGCAGGACGCCAGGCTCGGCAGCCCCGCCAGGTTGCGGTAGCTGGGCTCGATCAGCTCCATCACCAGCCCGGCCTGTTGCTCGGGGTGCCTGTTGATCTGGCCCAGCACGTCGATCAGGTTCGGATGACGACCTGCGGTGATGCAGGCGTGCATTTCATGCAAGGGTGAGCCATCGCTGGTCATCTGGCCTTTGTACAGCTTGAGCGCGACGTTCCGCGCTAGCTGGCCCGGGGGCTGCCACAGCGCCTGATGAATCACCCCCGAAGCGCCTTCGCCTAATTGTTGGTGCACGTAAAGTTGCGACCAGTCGATGGCCGTCGTCCCAGCCAGGATGTCGGCATTGGCCTGGGTTTCCAGCGGGTTGCCGGCATAGGCCAGCCAGCTCAGGCTTGGCAATTCCAGCAACCATTGCGGCAGCTCGGTCAGTTGGTTGGCGGCGATGCGCAGCAGTTCAAGACGATGGCACTGCCCCAGGGTCGTGGGCAACTGCTGCAACCGGTTGCCGGCGAGCATGAGCTTTTGCAAGAACGGGCGTTGGCCGAGCTCTTGCGGTAGCTGACTGATGCGGTTGTCCGTCAGGATCAGCCAGCGCAATAGTGGCGGCAGGGCAGCGCCGGGCACACGTTCGATGCAGTTGGCCTTGAAACCGACCATGGTCAATGCCGCGCAGCGGCCCAGGCATTCGGGCAATTCAATGAAGTGGTTGTCCGAGCAGAACAACACCCGCAGGTGGGTCAGCCGATGCAGATCATCGGGCAGCGCAGTCAACTGGTTGCCGCTGAGATTGAGGACTTCGAGCGAGTCGGCCAGGTCGAAGATTTCCCGGGGAAACTGCGTCAGGCCGCAGGACAGATCCAGCCGTTTGATGCCCGATAGCTGGCCGGCGCGCAGTTGAGCGAGGGTGTGCATGAGAGGTTCGCTGCTGATCAAGGGGCGGGCGTAGCGCCCGAGGCCAGACAGTTAACCAATAATCAGCCCAACACAAAACCCTTTGGCGAGGGATTTATCTGTGGGAGCAAGGCTTGCCC
>NZ_JABWQV010000287.1 GCF_014268615.1 Pseudomonas tehranensis
TTATCCCCGCTGGGCTGCGCAGCAGCCCCCTAAAGCAGTGAACTCAATCTTCCTGGCACACCGAGTTGCCTGGTTTAGGGGCCGCTTCGCAGCGCAACGGGGATAAATCCCCTCGCCACAAGGGAGGCGTGGGCACGGCCTGGCGGAATTTCAGGGTTTTATGTCCTACCTCGGCCCAAGCGGCGCTTCTAAGATACGAACCGATGCTCTGTCCCCCGACATCCCAGAGCGAGACCACGTAAAAACAAAAGGTCTGCCAGCGTGCCCCTACCCTCCGCGATGCTCAAGAACGTCTATGACAGCCTGCGATACACCCCATGCCAGAGGGGGCCGCGACTGTCGATGGGAATCAGTACCCATCCGCTGGTCAACGCCCTCGGCTGGCTGGTAGGCCTGGTGGTGGCCTGCGGGATTGTCATCATCAATTCAGAAACCCACTCCGACCTGGCCCCCACCCTGCTGTACATCACCTTGCTGTTGATGGCGGCCAATCTGTTCTCGATCAACCTGGTGATCACTGTCGCATTAATGTGCATGCTCTTGCTCACGGCGATGTTCCTGTACAACGGCGGCTACCATCGCTGGGATTCGACCACCGGTTTTTTCCGCTGCCTGACAGCGCTGTCGGCCATTGCCTTCCTGGCGCTGCGCAGCAAGCAGGCTTCAGACAGCTTGCGGCATAACGAGGCCTACCTGATCGGGGCCCAGCGCTTGAGTCAGACTGGCAGCGTGGGCTTTCGCGGTGATCGGCAAAACATATCCTGGTCGGAGGAGTCTGCACGGATCTTCGAATACCCACCCAGCAAGGCGCCGACGGTTTCGATGATGCTCGAACGCACGCACCCCGAAGACCTTGAGCTGGCACGCGGAGTTTTCGAACAGGCCGCCCGCCGCGAACCGCAGATTGAGGTCAAGCTGCGCCTGCTGATGCCTGACGGGCGTATCAAGCATATCCACATGATCGCCAGTCCCTCGCTGTTGCAACACGGCCGTTTCCAGTACCTCGGCGCGCTCATGGACATCACCGCCAGCAAGCAGGCCGAAGAAGCGTTGTTCCGCGCTCAGACCCAACTGGCCCACGTCACCCGTCTGACTTCGCTAGGGGAAATGGCCGCCTCCATTGCCCACGAAGTCAACCAGCCATTGACGGCCATTACCAGCAGCGGCGAAGCCTGCCGCCGGTGGCTTCAACGCCCCGAACCCGACCTTAAGGAAGCCCTCGATTCCCTCGACCGGATCATCGCCAACGGGTGTCGCGCCAGTGAGGTCATCAGCCGCATCCGGGCGCTGTCACGCAAGTGTGATCCGTTGCGTCAACCCGAGCCGCTGGACGATATCGTCAGCGAGACGCTCTGTCTGGTCCAGCAGCAACTGGCTCATCACAAAGTCAGGGTGCAAGTGGATCTGGCGACAAGCGGCGTGCAGGTCAGCGCGGACCGCGTGCAGCTGCAGCAAGTGATCATCAACCTGATCATCAATGCCTGCCACGCCATGGATGGGATCAAAGTGCGCGAGCCCATTCTGCAGATCCGCACCTGGCTGCAAGACAACGAGGCTGTGCTGGAGGTGACCGATCAAGGAACCGGCATCGCCGCCGACATTCTGCCCTCCCTGTTCAATGCATTTTTCACCACCAAGGAAAATGGCCTGGGCATGGGCCTGTCCATCTGCCGGTCCATCATCGACTTTCACGAGGGCAGGATCTGGGCAACCAGCGAGGTTGGCCCAGGCACATCATTCAGGTTCGCACTGCCGTTGTTAACGTGCGCATCGTTGTCCGGGGAGCCCCAATGAGCCCTTATTCCCATAAGAATCCAGCCACCTGCACCGCCCCCCTCGTGTACATCGTCGACGACGATGCCCCTCTGCGCGAATCCCTCGGCAGCCTGCTGCGCTCCATTGGCCTGCAGGTTCAACTGTTCAGCTCGGTCGCAGGGTTCATGCAGCATCCCAGGCCCGATCTGCCCAGTTGCCTGGTATTGGATGTACGACTGCAGGGCACCAGCGGCCTGGATTGCCAGCGCGAGCTGGTTGCCGCCAACGTTCAACTACCGATCGTGTTCATGACCGGCCATGGCGATATCGCCATGACCGTTCGAGCGATGAAGGCTGGCGCGGTGGATTTCCTCGCCAAGCCGTTTCGCGAGCAGGACCTGATCGATGCTGTGGCCGCCGCCCATCAACAGGATCGGCTGCGTCGCGAGGCCGAGCGCAACCACCAACACCTGCTTGAGCGCTACATCACCCTGACGCCGAGGGAGCAGCAAGTCATGGCGCTGGCGGCGTCGGGCCTGATGAACAAGCAGATTGCCGCCGAGATAGGCTTGAGCGAAATCACGGTCAAGATTCACCGTGGCCAGGCCATGCGCAAAATGTCCGCGCGCTCCTTTGCCGACCTGGTACGCATGGCCCAGGCCTTGGAGCTTGCCCGCGACCAGTAACGTTTTCATACCCACGTATACTTGGCGGGACACCTGGACCGCGTATCTTGCAATGATCGCGGGTGGCTCTATGGCCACCTGATATCACTGCCAGGTATCAACATGTCCAACAGCGCAATAATTTCAGTCGTTGATGATGACGAATCGGTCCGAATTGCGCTGGATGGCTTGTTACGCTCCCACGGCTATCGGGTCAACACATTCGCCAACGCCCTGCAATTTCTGTCTTCCAGTGAGCGTGGCAAAACCGCCTGCCTGATATCGGATATACAAATGCCTGGCATGACGGGCATTCAGATGTATGAACAGCTGTCTTCCCTGGGCATTCGTATCCCGGTCATCTTCATTACCGGCCATCCCGGCGCTCCACCCCGTCTCAGCGCGGCGGCTCCCAAACCGCTGGCATTTTTCCCAAAGCCGTTCGACTGCGCTGCACTGATCGCTTGCATCGAGTCGGTACTTGAACGTCCTTTTTGACTTGCGCCGCCCATACCTTCGTATAGCTCACCCCCTACCCACGCATAGGCCCGATGACCCTATGTAGAAGTGTTGGATGTGATCGCCGCGAATACCATCTGCTGCAGCGAGCCGAAGCTGGATGCGCTGGATGTTCAAGCATCCAAGCCACGCAATTTTGGGTATTTCGCAGCACTGGCACGCGGGGCAAACCCACCCTTTCAACGTATCGATTTTGTCTTCGGGAGCAAATCATGAAACAGCATATTCTGGTGATTGGCGCAGGTTTCGGCGGGGTATGGAGCGCCCTCGGTGCAGCCCGCCTGCTGGACCAGCATGATCGCAACGACGTACAGATTACGGTCCTGGCGCCACAAGCGGAGTTACGAATCCGGCCCCGGTTCTATGAGCCGAATGTCCACACCATGATGGCTCCGCTGGGCGGGCTGTTCGATGCGGTGGGGATAACATTCGTGCAGGGCTCGGCGAGTACTATCGACGTCGATAGCAAACGGGTTGGCTACGTGGACGTCTTCGGGACACAGGGCACGCTGGGCTACGACCGCCTGGTGCTGGCGGCGGGCAGCAAACTGATCCGTCCCGACCTCAAGGGCATGATGGAACATGCGTTCGACGTCGATGAGATCGAACAGGCAACACGCCTGGAAGCCCACATCAAGTCCCTCAAGAATCTGCCGGACAGCCCTGGCCGTAACACCGTAGTGGTGGCCGGTGGTGGTTTCACCGGCATCGAAACCGCGACTGAGATGCCTGCGCGTTTACGCGCCATCCTGGGCGAGGACGCCAACATCCGCGTCATCGTGGTGGAGCGCGGGCCGCAAATCGGCGCGTCGATGGGCGACGGTATTCGCCCGTCCATCATCGAAGCTTCCGACCACCTGGGCATCGAGTGGAGGGTCAATGTGTCGGTCGACTCGGTGGATGCTGACGGCGTCACCCTTTCGGATGGCCAGCGTATCGAGTCCAGGACGGTGATCTGGACCGTGGGCTTCCGTGCCAGCCCTTTAACCCAACAAGTGCCGGGCACTCGCGCCCCTCAAGGTCGCCTGCACGTCGATGGACATCTGAAGGTAGTGGGACAGAACGACATATTCGCCAGCGGTGACGTGGCCTATGCCGCCACCGACACGCTTGGCAACTACGCGGCGATGTCCTGCCAGCACGCCATCGCCCTGGGGCGCTATGCTGGCCACAACGTCGCGGCGGACCTGCTGGGTGTCGCGCCGATGACCTACAGCCAGCCCAAGTACGTGACTTGCCTGGACCTGGGTGCCTGGGGCGCGGTATTCACCGAAGGTTGGGACCGCCAGCTCAAACTGGTCGGGCAGGAAGCCAAGGAACTCAAAACCCAGATCAACACGGTGTGGATCTACCCTCCGGCCGCCGACCGTGCCACAGCCCTGGCTGCGGCTGATCCGTTGATTCCTGTGGCTTGACTCACCTGCCATAGCCCGGCCAGTCCCCTCCTTTCTGTGCCGGTTTTCCCGAACACCTGCCGTTGCTTTTTGGGCAGGTGTTTTTTCAGTCCATGTGCCACGTTTCGAACCCATCGGTCCTTCGACATGGGTGATGGTGCCATTCTCTCTTCGGTCTATGGAGCTCAACCTGGGCGCCGTACGTTCCAAAACCGTGCTTATCCTCACCCAGTTCAAATATCGCCATTGCCCAGCAAAATGCGTTGCAATGCCCGCCCCTCGCACAAGCTGCACAAGGTAAGGTAGACAAAAATCATCCCGATCGAGGTGTACCGTGGCCTCCTATTCCCTGCGTCAGCTGAAATACTTCGTCACCACTGTCGAGTGTGGCAGCGTCGCTGAAGCCTCCCGCAAGCTGTACATTGCCCAGCCCTCGATTGCGACCGCCGTCAAAGGGCTGGAAGACAGTTTCGGCGTGCAGTTGCTCATCCGTCACCACGCCCAGGGTGTGTCACTAACCCCCAGCGGTGCGCGCTTCTATCGCAAGGCCCAGGAACTGCTGCGCATGGCGCGAGAGTTCGAGCAGAACGCGTTGGCCGATAACGACGTGGTCAGCGGTCAGATCGACATCGGCTGCTTCGAGACTGTCGCGCCACTGTATTTGCCACGATTGATCGCCGGTTTCCGCCAGCGTTACCCAGGTGTGGAGATCCGTCTGCAGGACGGTGAGCAACAGGAATTGGTGCAAGGTTTAACGGGGGGGCGTTTCGACCTGGCGATATTCTATGAGCACGACCTGGACGGCACCATCGAGACCGAGGCGCTGATGGCGCCGCAACAACCCTACGCGCTGCTGCCGGCGGGGCACCGCTTTGCCAGCCAGGCTCAGGTGTCCCTGCGCGACTTGGCGCTGGAGCCGATGATTCTGTTGGACGTGCAACCCAGCCGGACCTATTTCGTGAGCATTTTCGAGGAGTTGGGCCTGACACCGAACATTGTTTTCAGCTCACCTTCGATCGAAATGGTGCGTGGCATGGTCGGACAATCGTTCGGCTTTGCGCTGCTGGTAACCCGGCCACATTCCACCTGCACCTACGATGGGCAGCAAGTGGTGTGCGTCAACATCGCCGAGGACGTGACCGGTTCGGCCCTGGCGGCGGGATGGCTCAAGCGCGCGCACCTGACCAAACCTGCGCAGTTATTCGTGGATTACTGCAAAGAGCAGTTCAAGCAATGGCTGGCCTGATGCCCAGTCAAACACCGAACCCTGTGGCGAGGGAGCTTGCTCCC
>NZ_JABWQV010000288.1 GCF_014268615.1 Pseudomonas tehranensis
CATCGCGAGCAGGCTCGCTCCCACAGGGGTCGGTGCAGGGTCCATAGCCTCAAATTTACTACTTTAGTACCGGTTTTCCTGTCTATGGTCGCATTCACAAGACCTCGACCCTGGCATGTAATGGGCGCATAACAAAAAGGATAAATGCCTATGCCCCGTTTGCTGGTGATCGTCTTGCTGGGCCTGTCGCTGAATGTGGCTCAGGCGGATACTGCGCTGTTCTCCGCGCAGGGCTATCGCATTGCCCAGTACCGCAGCCCGACGCCCACCCTTGTGGACGGCGCAGAGACGCTCGATACCCAGGCCTTGCAACAACTGATGCTGCAAACACCGCCGCCAATCCTCATCGATGTCTACCGCCGGCCCTGGGTCCAAGGGCGTTTCATCGACAATGAAGCCCACGCCAATCTTCCCGGCAGCCTGTGGCTGGCCAATACCGGCGACGGTGAACTTGACCCGGTCTGGCAGGATTACTTCACCCGCAGCCTGCGCAACGCCACCGCCGGGCGTGCGGATCGACCGCTGGTCTTTTATTGCCGCTCTGATTGCTGGTTGAGCTGGAACGCGGTAAAACGCGCCGCCGCGATCGGCTATAAACACTTGTATTGGTACCGCGACGGCCTCGATGCCTGGGAGGCGGCCAACCTGCCTGTGCAAGCGGCCCGGCCCGAACCCTTTCCCTGATCCAGACGAGTGCGTGCGACTGCCCCACCCATACGACAATAACGAGGTGAATGGCCATGTATAAAATCCTGATAGCCGACGATCACCCACTGTTTCGCGAAGCCATCCACAACGTCATCAGCGACGGTTTTCCTGGCAGCGAGGTGATGGAAACCGCCGACCTGGACAGCGCCCTGGTGCTGACCCGCGAGCACGACGACCTCGACCTGATCCTGCTGGACCTGAACATGCCCGGCATGCACGGCCTCAATGGCCTGATCAACCTGCGCAACGAGGCGCCGACCATCCCGGTGGTGATTGTCTCCGCCGAGCAGGACAAACAGGTGGTGCTGCAAGCCATCACCTATGGCGCGGTGGGGTTCATCACCAAGTCCTCGCCGCGCTCGCAAATGACCGACGCCATCGAGCAGATCCTCAACGGCAACGTGTACCTGCCGCCGGACATCATCCGCACGCAAAAAAGCCCGATGGGCCGGCGCCTGAACGAAACCCCGGCCTTTGCGCCCGAGCTGCTCCAGGCCCTGACCCGCAAGCAACTGCTGGTGCTGGAACGCATGACCAAGGGTGAGTCGAACAAACAGATCGCCTACACGCTGGAGATCGCCGAAACCACGGTCAAGGCTCACGTCTCGGCCATCCTGCGCAAGCTCAATGTGCACAATCGAGTGCAGGCGATTCTCAGTGCCGGGGACATTGATTTCGGGGCTTATCTGCGGCGTTGAACCGGTCCCCCCACTGTTTGGACCGGGGGACATGGTTAACACTTTCCTGTGGCGAGGGGATTTATCCCCGCTGGGCTGCGAAGCAGCCCCCAGGATCTGTCAGGCGGCCCGAGTTGTCAGGTTTTAGGGTCGCTTCGCGCCCCAGCGGGGATAAATCCCCTCGCCACAAACGGTGTCCGAATCAATGGTTCGGGGGCTGGCCCAACAGGTGACTCATCGCAATCTTCAGCTTCATCGGCCGCACCGGCTTGTGCATCAGGGTGTGGCCGCGTTCGCGGATCTGCTGCTTGAGTTCGTTGCTGTAGTTGGCGGTGATCATCATGGCCGGGATCGCCGAGGCCCGGCGGGCGTTGATCCGGGCCACCGCGTCGACACCGTTCTGCTCGTTGTCCAGGTGATAGTCGGCAATCAGCAGGTCGGCCTCGGCATGGTAGTTGTCCACCTGGCGCGCCAGGTCCTGCTCCGACAGTGCAGTCACCACACTACACCCCCACCCTTCCAGCAGCGTACGCATGCCGGCGCAGATGGCCGCGTCGTTATCCAGCACCCAGATCCGGGCCCCGCGCAAGCGCTCGAGCATCGGCTCACTCATCGTAAGGATCGGTAACGGCTTGGGCGCGGTGGCGCTCAGGGGCACGTCGATGGAGAACACCGAGCCCTTGCCTGGCCATGAACGCACCTGGATCCGGTGCCCAAGGATCCCAGCGATTTTCTCGACAATCGCCAGCCCCAGACCCAACCCTCGATCCTGATCCGGGCGCTGCACATCGCCGCGCTTGAACTCCTGGAAGATCTCCTCCAGACGGTTTTCGGCAATGCCGATGCCGCTGTCCCAGACCTGGATGGACAAGCGCTGACGGTGCCGGCGACAGCCCAACACCACCCGCCCGCTGGGGGTATAGCGAATGGCATTGCTCAGCAGATTGCGCAGGATCCGCGCCAGCAATTGCATGTCGCTGCGCACCAGGGCCGAACACGGCACAAAGTGCAGTTCCAGCCCCTCACTGCGCGCCACCTGGACGTATTCGGCGGCCAGGTTGTCGAGCAACTCGCTGAGGGCGAACGGCGCGATATCGGCCTTGATCACCCCGGCATCGAGCTTGGAAATGTCCACCAGCGTGCCCAAGAGGTTTTCCACGTCCTGCAACGAGTGGCTGACGTTGCGCACCAGTTGTGCGTTCGCCACCGGCTCTCGGCGCTCGAGCAAGGCGCTGGTGAACAGCCGCGCGGCGTTGAGCGGTTGCAGCAGGTCATGGCTGACCGCCGCGAGGAATTTGGTTTTCGACAGGTTGGCCTGCTCGGCCTCGCGCTTGGCCTCGCGCAAGCGCAACTCCACCCGGCTGCGCTCGTCAATTTCGCGTAATAGCTGATCATTGAGGGTGGTCAGTTCGGCGGTGCGCTCCTGAACGCGCTGTTCCAGGTTCTGGTAGGCCTGGTGCAGCGCCTCGGCGGTGCGACGCCGTTCGGTGATGTCGCGGATCAGTACGAAGATCCCCACCACTTCACCGTTGGCCAGCCGGTTGGGCACGTAGGAGCGCAGCATATAACGCTCCTGGTTGTTGATATTGGTTTCGGCAAACTCGAACGTCACACTCTCCCCGGCCAAGGCGCGGGCCACGTAGGCCTCCAGGCGCTGGTAATGCTGTTCGCTGTGGGCCTCGCGCAGGCTCTGACCGAGCATCACGCCCCGGGGCCAGCAATACCATTGCTCGTAAACCTTGTTGGTGAATTCGTAGACCAGGTCGGCATTGAGATAGGCAATCAGCGCCGGCACGTGGTCGGTGATCAGGCGGATCCAGCGCTCGCTTTCGCTCAGGGCCTCGGCGTGCTGGTAGCGCTCGGTGATGTCGGTGAAGGTGTTGACGTAGCCGCCGGTGGGTAGCGGATGAGTGCGAATCTCCAGGACCCGGCCATCCGACAGACGCTGCTCGCTTTCATGAATGAGCCGGCCGTTGCTGTCGCGACTGGCCGGGGTCAACAATTGCAGTTCGCTGTCGGCGATCACCTCGCTGAACGGCCGATGGGCCGCCACTGGCGCCAAGCCGCTGAGCTCCAGGAAGCGCCGGTTCCACAGCTCCAGCACCCCCTGGGCATTGACCATGGCCACGCCCTGGGACAGGTTGTCCACCGCCCGCTGCAACAGGTGGGATTTCTGCGCGATAGCCTGTTCGCGACGCACGGTTTCGCTGAGTTTGACGTCGGTGATGTCGGTGAACAGGATCACCCGTCCACCTTCCTGGGTGGGCCGCTCGCTGACCTGCAGCCAGCGCCCGTTCTGCAAGCGGTACAGCACATGCTCATCGGCCTGGCCGCGAGGTTCTTCGCTGAATAACCCGTTGGCGGTCATCAGTCGCTTGACCTCGGAAATGCGCATCCCGGCGATAATGCGCACACGACTGTGGGCCCAAAACGCCTTGAAGCGGCTGTTGAACAGGACGATGCGTTGTTGTTCGTCGAACAGCACAAACGCGTCGGAAATGCTCTCAATGGCATCGATCAGGTGCCGATGGGCGGTTTCGGCGCGCAGCCGCGCTTCGCCCAGCAGGTGATTGCCGGCCTTGAGTTCGGCCATGGCCTGGTTCAGGGCGTCGGTGCGCTCGCGAACCTGCTCGGCCAGCACCACTGAATGCTGGAACGCCGCATACGGGTCGTTGCCCCGGGTCACGCCGGACTCCACCCGTTCGATCAGCGCGTCGTTGATCCGCCGCAGTTTGCGGTTTTCGTGCTGCAGGCTCTCGATCTGCGCTTGCAGCTCAGCGATGGCCGGGGACGCGATGGCGGGCAATGGCAACTCCGGTGAAGGTCTGGTTGATATGCATGCCATTGAACTGTTCTCCGTAGGTGTTGAAGCCCATCACGCGATGGTCGCGCAGGAACTGGCCGATCTGCTCCAGGCCGCCCCGATCTTCCAGCTCCAGGCGCCTGAGGAAGCAGTCACAGCCGATGGTCAGCAACAAGTCACCCAGACGCGCCTGCAAGCCGCTGAACAGTTCTTGCAGGTTGTGCAGCAAAGGGCCCGGGGTCATGGCCGTGAGTACGATGCCGTTCTCCACCGCGCAGTAAAAACTCAGGCTCAGGTCCGGGTGCACCTGCTGGATGGCCCGCACGTAATACTGGTCGTTGATGCGCACCGCCAGCGGATGGGCGGCGAACACCCGATAGTCCAGGGCGCTCACCGGCACGCCGATGTGTCGGGCATATTCCTCGGCGGCGGGCTCGGCGTTGAGCTCGTAAACCCGCCGAGAGGTGCTGTCGGCCCCGGTCACCACCAATTTCTCCTCCCGGGGCAGGATGTGATGGGTGGTGAACACCTCGAAATCCAGCCAGGTGTTGACCAGCACCACCACGGCCGCGCCGCTGTGAAACTGACCTTCGTAGTACACGTGGGTGTGAGTCAGGTAGTTGTCGTCGCCGGCCGAACCACCGAAATGCGGAATGTCCCCCAGTGCCGCGCTCAGCGCCGCCAGCACCATCTCCTCGCGACTGGACAAACCATCGAGCAAGGTCAGGGCAAAGCTGTGGCCCTTGATCGGTGCCAGCGCATTGCTGCGGCAACCGCCGGCCAGGCGTTCGACCATTTGCTGGGCATCGATCAGGCTGAAGTGCTCCATTTCACCGATCAGCTCGGCGGCAATGGAAAAATGCCGATGATCGAAACCCACCGCTGTGACGCAGTTGCGGCCATAGCCTTGGCTGGTGATTTCTCCAGCGCTGGTGCAGCCCACCAAGCGAATCCCACCGAAACTCTGTGAGAGCGCCTGGCCAAGCGCCGGTAAGTCGTATTCAGCGGAGCAGAAAAACAGCACGAAACCCAAATGCGGGTGCAGCAACTGCCGCGCCAATTCCTGGGCAACCTGCTGGACGTCCGTTGCCTGGGACATGGCGCTTATCACACCTTCGCTCTGGGCCTTTAGCATCTTCGCCTCCGACGGGTGCGTGACAGGAGTCTTGAGTGTACGAAGTCGCGCCCGGCCCACGAATGCTACTTGGGTAGCGGGTAGACGCTTCCATGGGAGGAGAACAGTGGCGGCCCCTGCCGCGATGCGCACGGCAGGGGCCACCACAAAAAACCCGGGGCTTCGGTGGGAATGCTCTTGTGGCGAGGGGATTTATCCCCGCTGGGTTGCGTAGCAACCCCCAATACCTGGCACCTCGGTGTGCCCAGTACAACGCACTGGCTGGGTTAGGGCCGCTTCGCGGCCCAGCGGGGATA
>NZ_JABWQV010000289.1 GCF_014268615.1 Pseudomonas tehranensis
TTTCGCGAGCAAGCCCGCTCCCACATTTGATTTTGGGTGATGGCAAAAAATGCTTGTATGGACATGTCTATCGCCGACAGCCGGGGATTCATCCCGTCAGTGATGTCACCTCTTATGTTTCTGTTTGCCGCTCGCGCCCCTATAATGGCTGCCTTTTTCGCCCAATGATTTTGCGGAGCTGGTGATGGCCGAACGTAAGGCGTCTGTCGAGCGCGACACTCTGGAAACCCAGATCAAAGCCTCGATCAACCTGGATGGCACCGGAAAGGCCCGGTTTGATATCGGCGTGCCTTTTCTTGAGCACATGCTGGACCAGATCGCCCGCCACGGGCTGATCGACCTGGATATCGTCAGCAAGGGTGACCTGCACATCGACGACCACCACACGGTGGAAGACGTCGGCATCACCCTGGGGCAGGCTTTCACCAAAGCCATCGGCGACAAAAAAGGTATCCGTCGCTACGGCCACGCCTACGTGCCGCTCGATGAGGCGCTGTCGCGCGTGGTGATCGACTTCTCCGGCCGTCCGGGCCTGCAAATGCATGTGCCGTACACCCGTGCCACCGTTGGCGGCTTCGACGTGGACCTGTTTCAGGAATTTTTCCAGGGCTTCGTCAACCACGCCAATGTGACCCTGCACATCGACAACCTGCGTGGGCACAACACCCACCACCAGATCGAAACCGTGTTCAAGGCCTTCGGCCGCGCGCTGCGCATGGCCGTGGAGCTCGATGACCGCATGGCCGGGCAAATGCCCTCCACCAAGGGCGTTCTGTAATGCAGACGGTCGCGGTTATCGATTACGGCATGGGCAACCTGCACTCGGTGGCCAAGGCTCTCGAGCACGTGGGCGCCGGCAAGGTACTGATCACCAGCGATGCCGACGTGATTCGCGAAGCCGACCGGGTGGTCTTTCCCGGCGTCGGTGCGATTCGTGACTGCATGGCCGAGATCCGTCGCCTGGGCTTCGACTCGTTGGTGCATGAGGTCAGCCAGGACCGTCCGTTCCTCGGCATCTGCGTGGGCATGCAGGCCTTGCTCGAGAGCAGCGAGGAGAACGACGGCGTCGATTGCATCGCGATGTTTCCGGGCCAGGTGAAGTTTTTCGGCAAGGATCTGCACGAAGACGGCGAGCACCTCAAAGTTCCGCACATGGGCTGGAACGAGGTGAAGCAGACGGTGGATCACCCCCTGTGGCACAACATTCCGGACCTGGCGCGCTTCTACTTCGTGCACAGCTACTACATCGCGGCCGGTAATGCCCGGCAGGTAGTGGGCGGCGGTCACTATGGCGTCGACTTCGCCGCGGCCTTGGCCGACGGTTCGCGCTTCGCTGTGCAGTTCCACCCGGAGAAGAGCCATACCCATGGCCTGCAACTGTTGCAGAACTTCGCGGCGTGGGACGGTCGCTGGTAATGGCCCGCAAGAAACCGCCGATCCTCACCCTCACGCCCGAGCAGGAGAGTGAGGCGAACCGCAAGATCCAGCGGTTCATGGAGGATCGTTTCGAACTGGAGCTGGGTTCGTTCGAAGCCGCGGAAATTCTTGAGCTGTTTACCCGCGAAATTGCTCCGCACTATTACAACAGGGCGATTTTCGATGTGCAGGCGCACCTTAAAGAAAGGTTCGAGAGCATCGAAAGCGACTTGTGGGCGCTCGAGAAAAACTGATTTCCGAGCCAAGCTGAACATTCGAATTTGAAGGTTTGCCAGATGCTGATTATTCCCGCTATCGATCTCAAGGACGGCGCTTGCGTACGTCTGCGTCAGGGCCGGATGGAAGACTCCACGGTGTTCTCCGATGACCCGGTGAGCATGGCCGCCAAGTGGGTGGAGGGCGGCTGCCGTCGCCTGCATCTGGTCGACCTGAACGGTGCTTTCGAAGGGCAGCCGGTGAACGGTGAAGTGGTCACGGCCATTGCCAAGCGCTATCCGAATTTGCCGATCCAGATCGGCGGTGGCATCCGCTCGCTGGAAACCATCGAACACTACGTCAAGGCCGGCGTGAGCTATGTGATCATCGGCACCAAGGCGGTGAAAGACCCGGCGTTTGTCGCCGAGGCTTGCCGCGCCTTCCCGGGCAAGGTCATCGTTGGCCTGGATGCCAAGGACGGTTTCGTCGCCACTGATGGTTGGGCTGAAGTCAGCACCGTGCAGGTGATTGACCTGGCCAAGCGCTTCGAAGCCGATGGCGTGTCTGCCATCGTCTACACCGACATCGCCAAAGACGGCATGATGCAGGGCTGCAACGTTCCGTTCACTGCCGCCCTGGCCGCCGCCACGAAGATCCCGGTGATCGCCTCCGGCGGCATCCATAACCTGGGCGACATCAAGGCGCTGCTCGACGCCAAGGCGCCAGGCATCATCGGTGCGATCACCGGTCGTGCGATCTACGAAGGCACACTGGATGTTGCTGAGGCCCAGGCCTTCTGCGATTCCTACAAAGGCTGAGGACTCACCATGGCGCTGGCAAAACGCATCATTCCCTGTCTCGACGTGGACAACGGCCGGGTGGTCAAGGGCGTCAAGTTCGAGAACATCCGCGACGCCGGTGACCCGGTGGAAATCGCTCGTCGCTATGACGAGCAGGGCGCGGACGAGATTACCTTCCTCGACATCACGGCCAGCGTCGACGGCCGCGATACCACGCTGCATACCGTCGAGCGCATGGCTAGCCAGGTGTTCATCCCGCTGACCGTGGGCGGTGGCGTGCGCACCGTGCAGGACATCCGCAACCTGCTCAACGCCGGTGCGGACAAGGTGTCGATCAACACCGCTGCGGTGTTCAACCCGGAATTCGTCGGTGAAGCGGCGCAGCGTTTTGGTTCGCAGTGCATTGTCGTGGCCATCGATGCCAAGAAAGTCTCCGGCCCGGGCGAAACCCCGCGCTGGGAAATCTTCACCCACGGCGGGCGCAAACCCACCGGCCTGGACGCCGTGGAATGGGCGAAGAAGATGGAAGGCCTGGGGGCCGGTGAGATCCTGCTGACCAGCATGGACCAGGACGGCATGAAAAACGGTTTCGACCTGGGCGTCACCCGCGCCATCAGCGATGCCTTGGGCATTCCGGTCATCGCCTCCGGCGGCGTCGGCAACCTGCAGCACCTGGCCGATGGCATCCTTGAAGGCCATGCCAGTGCGGTACTGGCGGCAAGCATTTTCCACTTCGGCGAGTACACCGTGCCGGAAGCCAAGGCTTACATGGCGCAGCGTGGTATCTGCATTCGCTGATTGCTGGACACCATGGCGGGCCCAAGGCACTCTTGGGCACACCATGGATTACGGTAGCCCGACATGCTTAAACGCCTTGTTCTTGCCTTTGCCGGTGCCTCGTTGCTGCTTGCAGGCGCCGCCCGCGCCGCCGATACCTCCCTGGTGTTGCTGACGGAAAACTTCCCGCCCTACAACATGGCCAAGAATGGCAAAAACTTCGCTCAGAACGAGAACATCAATGGCATCGCCGTGGACATTGTCCGCGAGATATTCAAGCGTGCCGATATCAACTACAGCCTGACGCTGCGTTTCCCGTGGGAGCGAATTTATAAACTGGCCCTGGATAATCCCGGGTACGGCGTGTTTGTCACGGCGCGATTGCCCGAGCGTGAAAAACTCTTCAAATGGGTCGGCCCGATTGGCCCGGACGACTGGATCATGCTCGCCAAGGCCGACAGCAAGATTTCTCTGGACTCGTTGGAGCAGGCGCGTCAATACAGGATCGGGGCTTACAAGGGTGACGCGATTGCCGAGACCTTGGCCAAGCAAGGGCTGAACCCGATTGTCGTGTTGCGCGATCAGGACAACGCCAGGAAGCTGGTCAATGGTCAAATCGATCTGTGGGCCACCGGGGATCCGGCCGGGCGCTATCTGGCGCGTGAGGAAGGGGTGAGCGATCTGAAGACCGTGCTACGGTTCAACAGTGCCGAGTTGTACCTGGCGTTGAACAAAAACGTGCCCGACGACGTGGTCGCCCGCCTTCAAGCGGCCCTGGATGAACTGCGCCAGGAAGGTGCGGTGGACGCGATCATGGCGCGGTATCTCTGAAGACCACGGCGCCGCCATCGCGAGCAGGCTCGCTCCCACACTGGATCTGCGGTGGGCACATGACTGGCGAACAACCCGACACCCTGTGGGAGCGAGCCTGCTCGCGATAGCGGCGGAACATCCAGCATTGATGTTGCCTGACCCACCGCTATCGCGAGCAGGCTCGCTCCCACAAGGACCGCGCCAAACATTGACGAGGCCCCGATGAACAACGCTCTGAACCAGCTCCAGCCCTACCCGTTCGAAAAGCTCCGCGCCCTGCTGGGCAGCGTCACGCCAAACCCGGACAAGCGGCCAATTGCCCTGTCCATCGGTGAGCCCAAGCACCGCTCGCCGAGCTTTGTAGCCGACGCCCTGGCCAGCAATCTGGAAAAAATGGCCGTGTACCCGACCACCCTCGGTATCCCGGAGTTGCGTGAAGCGATCGCGGGCTGGTGCGAACGTCGCTTCAACGTGCCGAACGGCTGGCTGGACCCGGCGCGCAACGTGCTGCCGGTAAATGGCACCCGTGAAGCGCTGTTTGCCTTCACCCAAACCGTGGTCAACCGTGGCGACGATGCGCTGGTGGTCAGCCCGAATCCGTTCTATCAGATCTATGAAGGCGCCGCGTTCCTGGCCGGGGCCAAGCCGCATTACCTGCCCTGCCTGGACGAAAACGGCTTCAACCCGGACTTCGATGCCGTCTCGCCGGACATCTGGAAACGCTGCCAGATCCTGTTCCTGTGCTCGCCTGGCAACCCGACCGGCGCGCTGATTCCGGTGGACGTCCTGAAGAAACTCATCGCCTTGGCCGACGAGCACGACTTCGTCATCGCCGCAGACGAGTGCTACAGCGAACTGTACTTCGACGAACAGACCCCGCCGCCAGGCCTGCTCAGCGCCTGCGTCGAGCTCGGCCGCCAGGATTTCAAGCGCTGCGTGGTGTTCCACAGCCTGTCCAAACGCTCCAACCTGCCAGGCCTGCGCTCCGGTTTCGTCGCCGGCGATGCGGACATCCTCAAGGGCTTCTTGCTGTATCGCACCTACCACGGCTGCGCGATGCCGGTTCAGACCCAACTGGCAAGCATCGCCGCGTGGAACGACGAAGAGCATGTACGGGCTAACCGTGCGCTGTACCGGGAGAAGTTCGACGCGGTGCTGGAAATCCTCAGCCCGGTGCTGGACGTGCAACGTCCTGATGGCAGCTTCTATCTGTGGCCGAATGTGGCGGGCGATGATGCTGCGTTCTGCCGGGACCTGTTCGAACAGGAACACGTCACCGTGGTGCCGGGCTCCTACCTGTCCCGCGATGTGGATGGCGTCAACCCAGGCGCCGGGCGCGTGCGCATGGCCTTGGTCGCGCCGCTGGCCGAGTGCGTGGAAGCGGCGGAGCGGATTCGGGCGTTCATTCAGCGTCGGGGTTGATGGCTGTCTCGCACTGAAGTGGACCGCTGTTGTGGCGAGGGAGCTTGCTCCCGCTGGGCTGCGCAGCGGCCCCATAGCAGTCAACTCAATTTGCCTCACACACCGGGTTGTCAGGTTTGGGGGCGCTTCGCGCTGGAGCGCCAGCCCGGCCCAGCGGG
>NZ_JABWQV010000029.1 GCF_014268615.1 Pseudomonas tehranensis
CTTCGCGAGCAAGCCCGCTCCCACATCAGGTTATTGCATCTGGCGACCGATTATTGGTGACTGACCCAGAACACCGCGGTGCCCACCACCAGGATAATCAGGAACAAAATGGCCCAGGCATCAACAGTACTGTCGCTTTTCCTTGCTTTGGTCGGATTGCTCATTGCATCGCCTCTTGTCGGTTTTGTAGGTGATTGCATAGGGACTCGACCACAGTTAAGACGATGATTGCCCGCACGACAAATGTGGGTTAGGCAATAATCAATCCCATTAGTCGATTTGGTTCTTTACATATACTCAAACATCACTTTTGCGCATAACTCAAAACAGGTATCTTGCACCGGCTCCTGTAGGAGTGCGCGGCCGTGCGCGTAGAATTGCCGAGGCAGAATCCGATTTCAGCGAGCCAACACGCAGCTGTTTCTGATCGGCCCAAGCCTGAGAACGAGACTTATATGTACGTATATGACGAGTACGATCAGCGGATCATCGAGGACCGCGTCAAGCAGTTCCGTGATCAGACCCGACGCTATCTGGCAGGCGAGCTGAGCGAAGAAGAATTCCGCCCTCTGCGTTTGCAGAATGGCCTGTATATCCAGCGCTTCGCCCCGATGCTGCGCGTAGCGGTGCCCTATGGCCAACTGACCTCGCGTCAGGTGCGTATGCTGGCCAAGATTGCCCGCGACTACGACAAAGGCTATGCCCACATCAGTACCCGCCAGAACGTCCAGTACAACTGGCCGGCCCTGGAAGATGTGCCTCAGATCCTGGCTGAATTGGCCACTGTCCAGATGCACGCGATCCAGACCAGCGGCAACTGCCTGCGCAACGTCACCACCGACCAGTTCGCCGGTGTCGCGGCCGATGAGTTGATCGATCCGCGCCCCTGGTGCGAGATCGTTCGCCAGTGGACCACCTTCCACCCGGAATTCGCCTACCTGCCGCGCAAGTTCAAGATCGCCATCAATGGCTCGACCTCGGACCGTGCGGCCATTGAAGTCCACGACATCGGCCTGGAGACGGTCTACAACGCCGCGGGCGAGCTGGGCTTCCGTGTGCTGGTGGGCGGCGGTCTGGGCCGTACGCCGGTGGTCGGCGCGTTCATCAACGAATTCTTGCCATGGCAGGACCTGCTGAGCTACCTCGACGCCATCCTGCGGGTGTACAACCGCTACGGCCGTCGTGACAACAAGTACAAGGCGCGGATCAAGATCCTGGTCAAGGCCCTTACGCCAGAAGTGTTCGCCGAAAAGGTCGAGGCCGAAATGGCTCACCTGCGCGGCGGCCAGACTACCCTGACCGAAGCCGAAGTCCATCGCGTGGCCAAACATTTCGTCGACCCGGACTACAAGGCCCTGAGCAACCAGGACGCCGAGCTGGCCGCGCTCGACAAAGAACATCCAGGCTTCGCCCGCTGGCGCACCCGCAACACCCTGGCCCACAAGAAGCCGGGCTACGTCGCGGTAACCCTGTCCCTGAAGCCGACCGGCGTCGCGCCGGGCGACATCACCGACAAGCAACTGGACGCCGTGGCCGACCTGGCTGAGCGCTACAGCTTCGGTCAACTGCGCACCTCCCACGAACAGAACATCATCCTGGCGGACGTTGAACAGAGCCAATTGTTCACCTTGTGGGGCGAGTTGCGCGAGCAAGGCTTCGCCACCCCGAACATCGGCCTGCTGACCGACATCATCTGCTGCCCGGGCGGTGATTTCTGCTCCCTGGCCAACGCCAAGTCGATCCCTATCGCCGAGTCGATCCAGCGTCGTTTCGACGACCTGGATTATCTGTTCGACATCGGCGAGCTGGACCTGAACATTTCAGGTTGCATGAACGCCTGTGGTCACCACCACGTCGGCCACATCGGCATTCTGGGCGTGGACAAGAAAGGTGAGGAGTTCTACCAGGTCTCCCTGGGCGGCAGCGGCAGCCGCGACGCCAGCCTGGGCAAGATCCTCGGCCCGTCGTTTGCCCAGGACGACATGCCTGACGTGATCGAGAAGCTGATCGACGTGTACATCGAACAACGTACTGAAGACGAGCGTTTCATCGACACTTATCAACGTATCGGCATCGACCTCTTCAAGGAACGCGTCTATGCAGCGAATAATTAAGAACGACGAGGTTATCGACGAAACCTGGCACCTGCTGCCCAAGGACGCGACCCTCGATGGTATTTCCAACTGCGACGACCTGATCGTGCCCCTGGCCCTGTGGCGCGATCATGCTCACGCCCTCAAGGCCCGCGATGGCGGCCTGGGTGTGTGGCTGGACGCCGACGAAGAGGCTGAAGAAATCGGTGATGACGCCAATCAGTTCCAGGTCATCGCCCTCAACTTCCCGGCCTTCACCGACGGGCGCAGCTACTCCAACGCTCGCCTGCTGCGTGACCGCTATGGCTTCAAGGGCGAATTGCGGGCGATTGGCGATGTGCTGCGCGACCAATTGTTCTACATGCGCCGTTGCGGTTTCGACGCCTTTGCCTTGCGCGCCGACAAGGACCCCTTTGAAGCCCTGGAAAGCCTCAAAGACTTCTCGGTGACCTACCAGGCCGCTACTGACGAACCGTTGCCGTTGTTTCGTCGTCGCTGAAACCTGATGCATGAAAAAGCCCTGATCCGGGTACTCCGGTTCAGGGCTTTTTTATTGATGGATGATTGGTGCGGAACCTAACCTTCAGTCCACCCGGAACCAAATGTGGGAGCGAGCCTGCTCGCGATAGCGATTCGCCTGAGTAGGTGATGTTGGATGTGCCACCGACATCGCGAGCAGGCTCGCTCCCACAGGGAGTAGCCGCTACCAGAACCGCTGCTGGGTCAGCCGGCTCCACCAGTTCAGCAGCACCCGGTCCACCGAACCGCTGGCCGCCATGCCAATGCGCTCCTGTAAACTTTTGCGTTCGGCGTAGTGCAGGTGGTACAGCTCGGCACTCTTGGCTCGTTCGGCCAGGTATTCATCGCTGGTCTTCAGCTCGTCCACCAGGCGTTTGTCCAGTGCCGCGACGCCCAGCCAGACTTCACCGGTCGCCACTTCATCAATGGCCAGTTGCGGACGGTAGTTGGACACGAAGTTCTTGAACAGCTCATGGGTGATGTCCAGGTCTTCCTGGAACTTCTCCCGCCCCTTCTCGGTGTTTTCGCCAAACACCGTCAACGTGCGCTTGTATTCACCGGCCGTCAGCACTTCAAAATCGATATCGTGCTTCTTCAGCAGACGGTTGACGTTGGGCAACTGGGCCACGACGCCGATGGAGCCAAGAATGGCAAAAGGCGCGCTGATGATCTTCTCTCCGATGCACGCCATCATGTAGCCGCCGCTGGCCGCGACCTTGTCGATGCACACCGTCAACGGCACGCCGGCCTGTCGGATCCGGGCCAGTTGCGAGGAGGCCAGGCCGTAGCTGTGGACCATGCCGCCACCGCTTTCCAGGCGCAACACCACTTCATCCTTAGGGGTCGCCAGGGTCAGCAATGCGGTGATTTCATGACGAAGGCTCTCGGTGGCCGAGGCTTTGATGTCACCGTCAAAATCCAGCACGAATACCCGAGACTTGGCCGCCGGTTTGTCCTTGGTTTTCTTTGCGGCCTTTTCAGCCTTGCCTTCGGTCTTGCGCAGGGCCTTGAGCTGGTCTTTATCCAGCAGCGTCTGCTCCAGGCGCTCACGCAGCCCCTTGTAGAAGTCGTTGAGTTTGCTCACCTGCAACTGGCCGGCTGACTTGCGCCGGCCTTTGCTGCGCAGGGCAGCAAAACTGGCCAGCACCACCAGGATGGCGATCACCAGCGTCACGGTCTTGGCCAGAAAACTGGCGTATTCGATGAAAAACTCCACGATGGCTCCTAATAAATTCAAAACGCCGCTCAAGGGCGGGCACTCAACACGTTCAGCATACCCATGCGCCTGCGCCGCGACCAGCCGTGAAACCTGTGGTTACCTTAACGGGAGCGCAGTTGAACAAAGCTGTAACGGGCATTTCAAACAAGCGTATGTTTTTTCATTGACAGCTCACCGCCATCCTCATAACCTCGCCAAACCTTCAACGTACCGGGATGACGCGGACGTGGGCAGTATCTATCTGATTCGACATGGCCAGGCCTCCTTTGGTGCGGACGACTACGATGTCCTTTCGCCAAACGGTGTACGCCAGGCGCAAGTGCTGGGCAGCCACCTGGCCGAACTGGGTGTCGTGTTCGATCGCTGCCTCTCGGGCGACCTGCGTCGTCAGCAGGATACCGCCACCGGTGCGCTGGGCCAGATGTCCGCCGCCGGGCTGCCGGTTCCCGGGCTGGAGATCGATTCGGCGTTCAATGAATTCGACGCCGACGCGGTGATCCGCGCCCTGTTGCCGGACATGCTCGCCCAGGAACCCGAAGCCCTGTACATCCTGCGCAACGCCGCACAGAACCGCGCCGAGTTCCAGCGCATCTTCGCGTTGATCATCGAACGCTGGCTCGGCGGCCAATACGACCCGCCCGGGCTGGAAAGCTGGCTGGGTTTCGTCGACCGCGTCCAGGCCGGCCTGCAGCGCATTCTGGAGCAAGCCGACAATTCTCAGAAAATCGCCGTATTCACCTCCGGCGGGACCATCACCGCCCTGCTCCACCTGATCACCCAGATGCCTGCGCGGCAGGCCTTTGAATTGAACTGGCAAATCGTCAACACCTCGCTCAACCACTTGAAATTCAGGGGCCGCGAGGTGGCCCTGGCTTCCTTCAACAGTCATGCCCACCTGCAACTGCTGAAGGCCCCGGATCTCATCACCTTTCGCTGAGTCCGGATTACTGTAGACCCTTGCTGTATAACCCAAATAAGGATCGAAACCATGACCTCCGTAGCCGACGCCGTACAATCCATGAAAGCCAAGTTCAACCCTGCCGCCGCTGCCGGCCTGGATCTGGTATTTGGTTTCAACATCACCGACGAAGACAAGCACTACGCCCTGATCGTCAAGGATGGCACCTGTGAGCTGCAAGAAGGCGAAAATGAAAACGCCAACTGCACGCTGATCATGGACAGCGAAACCCTCAAGGGCATCGTCAGCGGCGATACCGATGGCATGCAAGCATTCATGGGCGGCAAGCTGCGCGTCGACGGCGACATGATGCTGTCGATGAAGCTGTCCGAATTGTTCCCGGCCTGAGGCTGCTTGCCCTTTCTCCGGGCGCCCTGGCTGCAAACGAATCCCGCCTCTGTGGCGGGATTTGTATTTTGAGCATCTCCATTGGCCGGCCCATCGCTATCGCGAGCAGGCTCGCTCCCACAATTGCTCCGGTTTCAAGATTGAGCGTCGCCCCAGATCCCTTGTGGGAGCGAGCCTGCTCGCGATAGCGCCGGTACATTCAGCAAAGGGCCTGCGATTATTCGCAGGTATCGTACAATCCCCGCTTTTCTCGCATCGGCCTGACCATGGACATTGACCTTGCCCGCACCTTTCTGGAAATCGTCCGTCACGGCAGCCTCGCCGCCGCAGCCGACAAGCTGCACGTCACCCAGACGGCTATCACAGCGCGGGTGCAGAAGCTTGAAAGCCAGCTTGGCTGTGTGCTGTTTGTGCGCAACCGTGCTGGCGCGCGCCTGACTGCCGACGGTGAAGCGTTCGTGGTGTATGCCAATCAACTGGTGCAGACCTGGGAAGCGGCACGCCGGGACTTGCCCTTGCCCGAAGGCTTTCGCAACGTTTTGCACCTCGGTGGCGAGGTCAGCCTATGCAATCCCTTGATGCTCGCCTGGGCCGAGGAACTGCGCCAGAAAATCCCCGGGCATGCCCTGCGCATGGACATCCGCGATGGCGAAAAACTGCTGCAACAACTGGAGCTAGGCCTGCTGGATGCCGCCGTGGTGTATCAGCCCGAATACTGGCCGAGGCTGCAAGTGGAACAGTTACTGGAAGAGAAACTGATCCTGGTGCGCCTGGCGACCTGTCCCGAGCCCTACGTGTACATCGACTGGAGTGCCGACTTCCGTCGTCAGCACGACACCGCGCTGCCGGACAAGGCCAAGGCGGCCGTGACGTTCAATCTCGGCCCCCTGGCCCTGCAGTACATTCTGGAGAACGGCGGCAGCGGCTACTTCCGTACCCGGGTCGTGCAGAGTTACCTTGACAGCGGCATTCTGGAGCGAGTGCCCAAGGCGCCGGAATTCAACTACCCGACTTACCTCGTGTACTCCCGGGATCGGGATTCGGCGGCGTTGCAGCAAGCCTTCGAAGTGCTGCGTCAGATCGTCACCGCCGGCAGCGACTGGTCCCAGCGCTGGAACCCGCTGACCTGACGGATTCGCGGTGGATGTGTGGCGAGAGGGCCCTTCACGAATCAAAGGGCTCCTCACAAACAGCCCAGCCTTATGGCTCTTCCTGCAAGTACCCCGCGATCTCGTCTTTGACCTGCAATCGTTTCTCCTTGAGCGCCTTCAGGGCAACATCGGACAGTGCGGCGGACGACGGTTTCTCGGCGTCGACCACCTCGGCATCAAGTTGGGAGTATTTTTGAAGTAACGAGTCGAGCCTTGGATTCTCGCTGCGTTTTTGCTGGATGTGGTCTTTTGTGCATTGAAGATCCTGGCACAAATCGTGAGTCACGGGCATGGAACACCTCCTTTGGCAGAACGATGGCAGACGCCTTCTACGGCGTTCGTCGACCATCAGAATGGCCTCGCCGACGGGGTTCTGTCGACCGCCAATCCGACCAGCGGTGACCGTTCGTCGTACCGGCCCGCTGTGCAATCAAACCTTTGTCCGCCCGCCGCTCTCCATTGAACAGGACGACACAAGTCCCTTGTACAACCTGTGTGGAGACTTACCTATGGACGGACTTACCCTGCGTCAACTCGGCCTGGCAGTTGCCTTGAGCACCAGCATGGGCATGGCTTGGGCCGCAACTTCCAACGACTTCGTCGACAACGCGGCGGCCGGCGGTATCGCGGAAATCGAAACCAGCAAACTGGCCCTGGAAAAAAGCAGCTCGGCGGACGTCAAGGACTTCGCCAACATGATGATTTCCGACCACACCAAAGCCAACGAGGAGTTAATCTCGCTGGCGAAAAAACACGACATCGAAGTGCCGGACCAAACCACGTTGGTGAAAAAGGCCAAGGCCAAGATTCTTGACATGCGCGATGAGTCGTTTGATGCGGCCTACGCCAACAACCAGGTGATGGCCCACGAAGAAACCATCGCCCTGTTCAAGAAAGAAGCCGAGACCGTCACGGACGACAAGAAGCCCGGCAACACCGAGCTGAAGGCGTTCGCGCAAAAAATGCTTCCAGACTTGGAAAAACATCTGGAAATGGCCAAGAAACTCCAGGCCGCTCATCCAAGTAAATAGCAGAGAATGTAAAAAAGCCCGATCATAACGTAGGGTTTAACGAGATCATCAGCCTGACCGAGAAGCCCTGCTGGTTTAATCTGGCAGGGCATTCTTGGTTTCAAACGTGGGATCTCCTCAGAATACCGAAATACCTCTGAGCATCTTCGAGAGGTCGCTCCCTTGATGTTTTACTTCACAAAAAGAGAGCATTAGTCCTGCCCCAGTTAGGAGTTTCTCTCTTTGCCAGACGCCACTATTAACGTCATTGAGCCATGGGGTCGACATTGACCGCCGGGCTAAGAAAATCAATGTGATAACCATCGGAGCCATCGTGTGCCTGGCTGAATTTAACTTGTATGCTGATCATGAAATATTTTAACTATTTTTTAGACCGACAGCCTATTAATTAAGCAGATAGATTACTTATGCAGGAAGTGTCTGTAGTAGATTTCTGAAAACACCAAAATTCGCCTTATTAAGTTGTTTGACTGGTCCGACATTGATAGGTTTTCCTCCGACTGTTCAAGCCGTAGCAAACACTGATTCAAAGGGGCCAATAATGGGTGTTACCAAGAAATACCTGACTGACGTCGCGCTTCAGCAGGCGTTATCCATTACAGATCTGACTGAGGCGCACTCGCCCGCACATGCAGTCCGCCTGATCATGAACGAAATCATTGAAGGGCTGGTCAGTGCTGGTTGGCCGCAGGCTCTAATACAGACCGGCCCACGAATCGTATCCGCCGAAGAGAACTACGGACTACTCGGTTATGACCCGGCAGAAATCACTTTAGGCAGCGAACACACCCGGTGGATAGACGAACATTCACTGCTGCGTACACAAACCACTAGCCAGATTCCAATTGTGCTGCAACGTTCGGCTCAGGAACGCAAACCTGGAGAGGTCATTTTGCTGGCCGCACCGGGCATCACGTTCCGCCGCGACAGTCGTGATCGTTGGCACTGCGCCGAGCCACATCAGATGGATATATGGGTGCTGGGTGAACCCGAGCTCTCGGCGCGCGGACACCTTTTGCGCTTGGTCGGCGATATCCTTGGGGTCGCCGTCCCCGATAAACCTTGGGTTTACAGCGACAGTCCGCATCATTACACCGAAGGTGGCATTGAGGTGAATGTGATAAACGATGGTTCTGCTGTCGAAGTGCTGGAGTGTGGGCTTATTGCCACTTCGTTATTACAACGGCTGGGAATCGATGCGCAGCGTCATGGCGGTCTGGCATTGGGGATGGGGCTGGACCGGTTGACTATGCTACGAAAGGGAATCCCGGATATTCGCCTGTTGCGTGACCCTAATGAGCGAGTTCAGGCCCAGATGCAAGATTTACGTCCTTGGAGTACGGTTTCGCGCTTGCCTTCAATCACTCGGGACATTTCAGTGGCCGTGACTCCGGGTTTGAGTGAGGAAGTACTGACTGAGAAAATGCTCCAGGCGGCTGGCGACTGCTCTGGTTGGATTGAGGAGATGCAAGTCAAAGGTCGTTGGACTTCGTCTGAATTACCACCACAGGCCATCGAGCGACTCGGGCTGTTACCCGGCCAGGAAAATGCTCTGTTGCGCGTCGTATTGCGGGATTGCTCGCGGTCAATCACGACTGCCGAGGCCAATGCATTGTATGAAAAAATCCAGTCGGCATTACATGAAGGCAAGCCGGGGGCTGGGTATCGGATGGACCTGTCGCCTCACTCATCCACTCAATAGCTGCGCCAGCCACCCAACGGCGTCGTGAAATCCGAAAGCCCAGCTTCAAGAAAAGAAGCAGGGCTCATTGGCTAACCGCCATCCGTATCGATATCAGCGTCAGTGCTCTCACCGGATTCCGGGCGGTCCGGGTCAGGCTTGAAGCCAGGGCTGAAGGTGTTGTCGTTGTCTTGGTGGTGATTCTTTTGATCGACTTCGCTGTCGGCGCTTTGGGCTTTGCCTGCTCCAGCCGGGCTGACTGGCTGGGTGCCAGCGGGCTCAGGGGCAACCTGAGGATCGATCGCCGGATCATTGCGCGGTGACGGGGCCTGCGTCTGGCCTTGTTGCTGGGTGTTTGCAGGATCTTGGTTCATAGGCACCTCATTCATGACAGGCCGGATTGATGACCGGTCATGGTCATTTGAAGGTGGCATGGCGGCTTCGGTTCCATTTGTTTAACGCACCGCGATCAACTGCCCAACACAGTCCTCACCATGGTGATCAAGGCATCCGGGCCGTAAGGTTTGCTCAGCAGATGGGTATCGGGGCTCAATTGGTGGTTGCGGGAAATGATGTCCCGAGTGTGGCCCGAGGTAAACAGTACGGGCATAGGCGGAGTCTGTACCCTGGCCCAGGCCGCCAGGTCGGAGCTCTTGATCAGGCCAGGCATGACCACATCGGTAAAAATCAGATCCACCGAGGCACCTTCGAGCAAAAGCGCCATGGCCGCATCAGCATTGGCGGCCGTGAGGGTTCGATAACCGGACTGCTCCAGCAGCTCCACCGAGGCGCTGCGCACCTCTTCGTTATCTTCCACCACCAGAATCGTCTCTTGCCCACCGGCCAGAAGCGGGCCGTGGGGCACCTCTTCACCCGTTTCAGGTTGCCGACTGCGGGGGAAATACATTTGCGCCCGCGTGCCCTCTCCCACGTCACTGGTAATCTCGATATGCCCGCCACTTTGTTTGACGAACCCGAACACCATACTCAACCCAAGCCCGGTGCCCTGGCCGTCGGTCTTGGTGGTGAAAAACGGCTCGAACACATGATTCAGCACATCGGGAGGCATGCCCGCGCCGCGGTCGATCACCGACAGACGCACATAGTCACCGGCCGGAATGTCTTTACCGGCGCAGGACGATTCGTCGAGCACGATGTTTTCGCCGATCAGGCCGATGGTGCCCTCACCGCCCATGGCATCGCGGGCATTGATCGCCAGGTTCAGCAAAGCGTTTTCAAGCTGGTTGCGATCGACGTGGATGCACCAGGGCTCGGCGGGCAAGGCCACTTCGATCTGGATGGTTTCGCCCAAGGCCCGCTGCAGCAATTCGCCCAGGCCGTCGAAGATCCGCCGTGGGTTGTAGACCGCCGGTGACAAAGGCTGGCGGCGGGCAAACGCCAGCAATTGCGAGGACAGTTTGGCGCCCCGTTCCACCGCTTCGATGGAGGCACTGACCCGCCGCTGCACATTGACGTTGTCCGGTTCGTGGCGAGCCAACAGGTGCAGGTTGCCGGCGATCACCTGCAGCAAGTTGTTGAAGTCATGAGCCACACCGCCGGTGAGTCCGCCAATGGCTTCGAGTTTCTGCGACTGGCGCAACTGTTCTTCGGCTGTCAACCGCGCATGCACTTCCTCGGCGACACGTTGCTCCAGATCACGGGTGAACTTAAGCAGTGATGCTTCAGCCGCCTTGCGTTCGTGGATATCAATCAGCACACCGGGAAAACGCAAGGGCGTGCCCAACGTATCGAACTCACATCGCCCGCTCGCCAGCACCCACAGGTAATCACCGCCCAGGCGGCGCACCCGATACTCAGCGTTGTAAGGAGTCCCGGTGCGCAAGGTCAGTTCGACCCGCCGGTTCACTTCCTCAAGGTCATCGGGGTGGATGTTCTGGCGGGCAATCTCGACAGGCAATGCATCCAGGGGTGTGTCCGGCGGGTAATTGAACGTGCGGGAAAAGCGCTCATCGCCGGAAAGTGTGTCGTTCTGGATGTCCCAGACAAACGATCCCAGCAAGGGCCCGGCCGAGAGGGCCAACTGAATGCGCTCGTTGACGGCGCGGTAGCTGCGTTCCGCCTCCTGGCGGGCACGCTCGGTCAGCACAAGCTCGGTGGTTTCCACGACGATCGCCAACACGCCGCCCGGTGACTGATCATCGTCGGGCACCGGGCTGTAGTAAAGATCCATCCATACATCTTCAGGTTTGCCATTGCGTAGCAATACCAGCTCTTTGCTGCGATAGGACAAGGTGCCGCCGGCCAGGCAGACATCCAGGACGTGACGATTGAATTCGGCCACTTCTGGCCAACCCAACTCTACCGCGCAGCCCAGCAGGTATGGATGGCGCCCGCCGGCGAACTCGGCGTAGGCATCGTTGTAGACCATGAAACCCTGACGCCCCCACAACATGACCATCGGCAAAGGCGAAGCCAGCAGCATCTGGACGGCGCTGCGCAGGCTGGCGGACCAGTGCTCGATGGCGCCCAGTTCGGTCTGGCTCCAATCAAACGCGCGGATACGCCCGGCCATTTCACCACCCCAACCGGGGCATCCATGATTCTGGGATAAGAACTGCATGAGTCGATTCTGAACCTCGAAAATGCCAGCAGGGAATCGGCCTACCACAAGTCCCTTGTGCTCAGAGCTTCGAGCGCTGGGTTGGCGTTTGGTTTCATGGTGGGGTCATGCTGCAAACCTGCTCGGACTAGGGGCATGCTTGCTGTGTGGCGGCTGGGTTCAGCGGAAATCGCGGCTATGCACCTGGATACCCGCCAGCAACTCGGTCAGGTCGCTCAAGCGGCCGGCGATCAGATGACGAACTTCACCGACACTTTCCCAACGTCCGTCGACCCTGAGCAATTGCGAACCCACCAACGCTTTGCGTTGGCGCTCGGCCAGGTCGCGCCAGACCACCACATTGAGGTTACCAAACTCATCTTCCAGGGTGACGAACGTCACGCCGCTGGCCGTGCCTGGCCGTTGGCGGCCTGTGACCAGCCCGGCCACGCTGACGTTGCGGCCATGTGCCACGTCCTGCAGCTCCCGTGAGCTGCGACAGCGCCGGGCGCGCAGTTCGGGGCGCAACAAGGCCAGCGGATGGGGGCCCAGTGTGGTACCGACGCTGGCGTAATCGGCGAACAGATTCTCCCCCACCGTAGGTTTTGGCAGATCCACGGGCGGTTCTTCCTGACTGGGTAAACCGGCGAACAAGCCCAGCTGTTTCTGCACCCCGGCCACTTCCCAGCGGGCGCGATGACGATCACCGGCCAAGCCCCGCAAGGCACCGGCGTCGGCCAGTTGCGCCTGGGCCTGGGCATCGAGTTGCGCGCGCTCGCCAAGGTCGGCCACGTCACTGAAAGGCCGATGCCGACGGGCCGCTGCGATACGCTGGGCATCGTCCTGGCGAAAGCCCTTGATCATGCGCAGACCCAGGCGAAGCGCCGGTTGTCGGCCCTCCATGGGTTCAAGGCTGCAATCCCAGTCACTGGCACGCACGTCCACCGGGCGGATCTGCAACTGATGCCGACGGGCATCCTGAAGGATCTGGTCCGGGCTGTAGAACCCCATGGGCCAGCTGTTGATCAGGGCACAGGCGAAGGCCGCCGGTTCATGGCATTTGAGCCAACTGCTGGCGTAGGTCAGCAAGGCGAAGCTGGCGGCGTGGGATTCAGGAAAACCGTAATTGCCGAAACCTTTGATCTGCTCAAAGATCTGCGCGGCGAATTCGGCGGTATAGCCGTTTCTCGCCATCCCCGCCGCCAGGCGTTCCCGATGCGGTTCCAGGCCACCGTGGCGTTTCCAGGCGGCCATGGAGCGACGCAACTGGTCAGCTTCGCCGGGACTGTAATCCGCCGCAACGATGGCGATCTGCATGACCTGCTCCTGAAACAGAGGCACGCCCAAGGTTCGCTTGAGCACTTCTTCCAATGCTGTGGAGGGATAAGTCACCGCTTCTTCCTTGTTTTTACGCCGCAGATACGGATGCACCATCCCTCCCTGGATCGGCCCCGGTCGCACGATGGCCACTTCAATAACCAGGTCATAAAAAGACTCGGGTTTGAGCCTAGGCAACATCGCCATCTGCGCGCGCGACTCGATCTGGAACACGCCGATGGTGTCGGCGCGGGTGATCATTTCGTAGGTGGCCGCGTCGTCCTTGGGCAACGTCGCCAAGGTGTAGTGCTGGCCGCGGTACTGCGCGATCAGATCAAAACAGCGACGAATTGCACTGAGCATGCCCAAGGCCAGGATATCCACCTTGAGCAATCCGACCGCGTCCAGGTCGTCCTTGTCCCACTGAATGATGGTGCGCTCGGCCATGGCGGCATTTTCCACCGGCACCAGGGTGTCCAGGGGCTGTTCGGAAATCACGAAGCCGCCAGGGTGCTGGGACAGATGCCGGGGAAAACCGATCAGTTGTCGGGTCAGGCTCAGGATCCGGCGCAACACCGGGCTGTCCGGGTCGAAACCACCTTCGCGTAGGCGATCCACGGGCGGTGCCTCGTCACTCCAGCGCCCACAACAGTCGGCCAGCGCGTTGACCTGATCCGGCGGCAGACCCAAGGCCTTGGCGACGTCGCGCACCGCGCCGGCACCGTGGTAGCTGCTGACCACCGCCGTCAATGCCGCACGATGGCGACCGTAGCGCTGGAACACGTACTGCAGCACTTCTTCACGACGCTCGTGTTCAAAATCTACGTCAATGTCCGGCGGCTCGTTGCGCTCCCTGGACAGGAATCGCTCGAACAGCATGCTGGTCTGGCTCGGGTCGATTTCGGTGATACCCAAGGCGTAGCACACCGCTGAGTTGGCCGCCGAACCACGACCCTGGCAGAGAATATGCCGCTCGCGGGCGAAGCTGACGATGTCCTGCACGGTCAGGAAATAGCTGTCGTAGCCCAGATCGGCGATCAGGGCCAGCTCCTTGTCGATCTGCTGGCGGACCTTGTCCTGCACACCTTTTTCCCATCGCTGACGCATGCCGCGCTCGGTCAACTCCCGCAGCCAGGACGCCGGATCATGCCCCTCAGGCACCAGTTCACGTGGGTATTGATAACGCAGTTGGCCAAGGTCGAAGGTACAGCGCCGGGCGATGTTCAACGTTTCGTCGAGCAAGGCGCGCGGGTAGATGTCGGCCAGGGCCTGGAGACTGCGCAGATGGCGCTCGCCGTTGGGGTGCAGGCGCTGGCCGGCCTCGGCCACCGTGACGTGGTGCCGGATGGCGGTCATGGTGTCCTGCAGGGCGCGCCGCCCACGTGCGTGCATGTGCACGTCCCCCGTGGCGACGGCCGCAACGTTCAACCGTTGCGCCAGCGCCAGCAAATCCGCCAGCCGACGCCGGTCGTCCTGCCCGCAATGCAACTGGACCGACAGCCACAAGCGCTCGGCAAATATCTGCCGCAGCCAGCGCCCCTGACCTTCGGGATCGCTGTCACCGGGCACCCACAACGCAAGTAACCCCGGCAAGGGCTCGTCGAAGTCTTCGCGCACGATGCGATAGCGACCTTTCTCGCTACGTCGACGGGCGCGGGTGATCAGCCGGCACAGGGCTTGATAGCCTTGCAGATTCTCCACCAGCAGCACCAGTTTCGGCCCGCTCTCGATCTGGATCTCACTGCCAATGATCAAGTGCAGGCCCAGTTCCCTGGCAGCCTGCCAGGCTCGGACAATCCCGGCCAGGGTACACTCATCGGTGATTGCCAGGGCCTTGTAACCCTGTTGTTGGGCACGACGGCACAGCTCCAGGGCGCTGGAGGCACCGCGCTGAAAACTGAAGTTCGACAGGCAATGCAGCTCGGCATAGTCGATGTTCATGCGAACCAGCCTTGCAGCCACAACGGCCCGCCCTCGCCCACCGGTCGATAGGCCCAGCCCCGTTGGCCCGCGCGGGTTTCAATCAGATAGTAATCACGGCGTACGTCGGCGCCGTCCCACCAGCCGGACTCGATGCGCTCCGGGCCCATGAGGATTCGCGTCTGGCCCTCCTGCAAGGCCTGGGGTTCGTCCAGCAGCCAGCCGGGACGCCGGACGCCCTCGCGCACCGGACATGCCTGGGGCTGGCGTTCAGAGGTCATCTGCCAGGCACATTCAGGCCGATGGTCATCGCGAAACCCCAGGCCCTGCACTGCGTCGTCCCCCAGCCGGGCCCGTAGCCGTTCGCGCAATTGCTCCCAAGGCAAGGACTGCTGCGGGCGCTCGTCGAACAGCTCCAGGCGTTGGGGCACGAAACTGGGCAGGTCTTCGGCACACAAGCGAAAGCCACGTACCGGCGCCTCGACCTGCACCTGCTCCAGCCGACCACGGGCCAGCTCGAAAAGCATCGCAGGATCCCGCTCGGCGCTGAGCAGGCCGACCTTGATCAGCGTGTCAGGCAACCCGGCGTGTTCCAGGTGCAGGTCAAAGCGTTGCACGCCGCTGTCGCGACCGCACAGGAAAGCCGAGAGATCACCGGTCAATCGGCGCAACGGAAACAACAACGCCTGGTGGGATTGCACGTCGTAGTTGAGTTCGATGCGCACATCAAAACGGTCCGGCGGCAGGTAAAACGACAGCGCCAGGGTGCGGCTGCCCGTCAGCGCGTCAAGATGCTTGAGCACCTGGGCTTCAAAACGCCGCGCCAGGGTGTGTCGGGGCAAGGCCTGGACCTGACTCAACTGACGCAGCCCCATGCGTGACAGTGCCGTGGCGACGTCGGGCTCCAGACCGATGCGGTCCACCGGCATCTGCCCCAGGCAGGCTTGCAGGGTTTCAATATCGGGCACCACCAGGGCGTCGTAGGCATTGGCCAGCACCCGCGCTGCCACCGGGTTGGGGGCGGCGACAATGCGATGCCGGAATCCCAGTTGCGTCAGCTCGGCCCGCAGGCGTTTTTCGAACGCCGGCCAGGGGCCGAACAGGCCCAGGCTCGACTCGATCTCGAATACCACCGTGCGAGGGTAATGCACGCTGACCTGGGAGCTGAAACGGTAGGCCCAGGCCGCCAGAAACTGCTGCCAGTATTGGATCTGCGCCGCGTCGTATTCGGCCGTGGCAAACCCTTTGCTCAGGGCTTGGGCGGCCGTCATGGTCTGGCCGGGACGCAAGCCCAGGGCCCGTGCCGGCTCATTGACCGCTTGCAGCACCCGACGCTGGGCCGGGCCGGTCAGCAGCGCCAACGGCTCGCCAGGATCGGGACGCTGACGCAGCGCAGCGTCCAGCGCCAATTGCGGGAAGAGAATGCAGACCCAGCGCATCGCAACCTCAATGCTCTGTCTGTGGGGTGAGCGTGGCGAAGGCAATGGGCGTTGAACGGGCCAGCCCGCCTCGACACTTGAGCACCCGCAATTGTCCTGGCCGGCCATCGATGGCGATGCGCAGGGCCGCCGGTGACGGGTTAATGGCTTCCTGGATCGAGCGCCAGGCGAACGCCAGGGTCTGGCCGGTTTCCGCCGCCACTTGCAAGCGGCGCAAAGCCCGGTCGTCAGCCTGGCGGGGCCAGCACAACACCGCGCCGCAACTGCCCGAACGCAGGCACTGTTCGGCGGCCCACAAGGCATCGCGCTCATCGGCCCGGATTACTGACAGCTGGCGCAGGTCCACCCCGGCGTTCTGCCAGGCCTGGGGATAGGGCACGAACGGCGGCGCCACCAGCACGATCCGCTCCCCCGCCGTCGTCAGCCGCGCCAGGGTCGGCCAGACCAGTTGCAACTCACCCACGCCCGGCGCGGCAACGAGCAGTTCCGTCAGCGCCGCTTCCGGCCAGCCACCGCTGGGCAACGCTGCGTCCAATCCCGCATGACCGGTGGGTTGCGGGCTGGCGGCCGGTGGCGCGGATCGGCCTTTCCAGACCTGGCCACCGTTGAACAGCGTGTCCAGCGCAACGACAGCGCCCATCAGCCTTGCCTCAGCAAGCCACAGAACACGCCTTCGATGGCCAGGTCCTGGTCGGCTTCGACAATGATCGGCTGGTAGGCCGGGTTGCGCGGCAGCAAACGTACCCGCTCGCCGATTCGCTCGAAGCGCTTGATGGTGACTTCACCGTCCAGGCGCGCCACGACGATCTGGCCGTTGGAGGCCTGGGGCGTACGCTGCACGCCCACCAGGTCGCCGTCGAGAATGCCATCCTCGATCATCGAGTCACCCTGGACCCGTAGCAGGTAATCCGGCGCCTTGGTGAACATCGCCGGGTCCAGCATCAGACGGCTGTGGACCTCTGCATCAGCACCGATCGGCAGACCGGCGGCCACTCGCCCCAGCACCGGTACGTCCAGTAGCTCGGGACGCGGCGGCTGGTTCAGCAAGCGGATACCCCGGGCCTGGTGCGGATTGACTTCGATGAAACCGGCTTCGGTCAGCGCCAGCACATGCTTGCGCGCCACGCTGCGGGAGGCGAAACCGAACGCCGCGCTGATTTCAGCGAGGCTGGGGGGCTGGCCCTGCTCGGCGATGCGTTCGCGGATGAAGGTCAGGATGGCGGTACGGCGGGGGGTGAGAGTGGTCATGGAGTACATTTGTACTCTTGTCGGTTTTTTCTGACAAGCACCGCCAGTCAGTCAACCACAGGGAGCCGACCAGTGACCGTCCCGGCTAAGCCGGTGTCGACCCCTCGGTACGAAACGCGCTGGGGCTCATCCCGGTCCAGCGCCGGAACGCCCGGCGGAAACTGCGCACATCGCTGTAGCCGACCTCTTCGGTGATCCGTTCGATGGACCAGTCGGGATTGGCCAGCAGGTTCAGGGTCCGGCCACGACGCACCTGTTCAAGCAAGGCCTCGAAGGTCAGGCTGTGCTCGGTCAAGCGCCGACGCAGGGTGCGGCTGCTCATGTTGAGGTCGCTGGCGATTTTCTCGATGTGGCTGCCACGGGTCAGGTCCCGGGTAATCGCCCGCTCCACCGCCTGGATCAGATCGATCTTGCGATGGACCTCAGTGGCCTCCTGTTCCAGCAAGGCCAGGGCCTGACGCAGGGCCAGCGGGTGATGATTGGGCAGGCGTACGCCGAGCCAGCAGGCATCGATCAGCATGCGATTGTGACGACAACCGAAACGCACATCCGGCCCCAGGACCCGTTGGTATTGCTGGGCATAAGACGGTGCAACGTGCATGAACTCCACGGCCTGGGGCCTGAAGTCAGGACCTGCCAACGCTCTGCCGTACACCATCAGGCTGGCGAAGAATTCTTCGACCGCAAACACCTGAACCTCGGCAAAAGGCAGGCGGCAAGTCGCCTCGACCATGATCCGGTCACTGGCCTCTTCAACACTCGAGACCGCGATACCGCCGGTGGTGTGTTGATAGCGAATCCCCAGGGCAAAGGCATCGCGCAGGGTTTCGCACAGCGACAACACGTGGCCCAGCAGGCCCAAGGTACCCAACACATTGCGATCGCCAACCCACAAGCCCAGGCCCCGATCAGGCAACAGCTTGAGCGCCCGCTGGATCATGACCACGGCCTGGCGATAGGAAATCCGCTGGGCCGGATCCTGCAGATCGTCGAGCCCGAAACCAAGGCCGCGACACAGGCTGGCGGCGTCGAAACCCTGGTCTGCCACCACGTCGGCCAAGGTTTGCAAAAGAAACGGCGACACCAGCGCCAGTTCATAGGTCGGGTCGATGACTTTCATCTGCATGGGCGGGTTCCGGGGTACGTTAGGCGGCGTTTTTGTAACCGGTTGTTTCATAAACGTTAGCATGACCCAGCGTATAGAGGGGCACAAAAATCTGGCCGCCCATGTCCCCTGTGTGGCCGCCAATACCCTGCCCCGCCGGCGGCGAACGGCTTATTTGTATGGCTCGGACCTTTGGTGCATCTCCAACAATAATAATGAGCCCCCACATGAACCCGACCCGCACGACATTCGCCTTGCAACTGACCCTCGGCCTGGCCTGTGCCCTGCCGGCCCTGGCCACCGAAACCGGAGTCGACAACATCGGCACCGGCACCGACGGTTTCTTCGTGTTGCCGCTGGACGTCGACAACCTTCCAGACCACATGTTCGCGTTCAACCTTTACTACAACCATTACAAGGCCAGGAAATTCAACATCAGTTCGTTGGGCGGCGAAGTCCCGGATGTCGAGATCGAATCCACAGCGGTGGTCCCCCGGATCGATTACCTGAGCCCTTTGCGGGTGGCCGGTGGACGACTGGGTATCTACGTTGGCCAGCCCTGGATCAAACAGGAAATCTCGGTGTTCGGCCTGCAGGACACTCGCGAAGGCATGGGCGACACCACCATCTCGCCGATCGTGCTGTGGGACATGGGCAAAAACCTGACCCTGGCCGCCGCGCTGGAAATCACCGTGCCGACCGGCGAATACAGCACCGATCGCCTGGCCAACACCAGCACCAATTTCTACACCTACAAGCCGCTGTTTTCCTTCACCTGGTTGCCCACGGAAAACACCGAGGTGTCGGTGAAAACCACGTACAGCTTCAATCGCGAGAACAAGGACACCGACTACCGCTCAGGGCAGATCTTTCACTTCGATTATTCCGCCAGTTATCGGCTGACGGATAACGTGATGCTGGGGCTCAACGGTTACTACCTCAAGCAGACCACCGACGACAAACAATACGGCCGCACCGTGCAGTTCGCCGGTCAGGATGTGGATGACGGCGTGCGCGGCCAGGTGTTCGCCATCGGTCCGGCGCTGCACCTGACCTTTCTCAAATATGCCAGCGCCGAGATCCGCTGGGCCAAGGAATTCAACGTTGAGAATCGTCCGGAAGGCGAAATGCTCTGGGCCAAGATCAGTATTCCGTTTGCGTTGTGAACATCTGATCGAATCCAGCAAGCTCATCACCAATCCCTTGTGGGAGCGAGCCTGCTCGCGATAGCGGTGGGTCAGCCTGCATTGATGCTGAATGTACCGCCGTCATCGCGAGCAGGCTCGCTCCCACAGGATCCGCGATCAGCTATAGACCGGCCAGGTCTCGACTATCCGCCCTCCGCGCACGGCCAGCAGATCACCGAACTGCAACAGCACCGACTCGCTCTGGGTCGGTCGCAGGAACACCTGGTCCTCCACCGCCAGGCCCACCGTTTCTGAACCGTTGACCATTTCCTGATTGGAGCTGCGCCCGTAGAGGTCGTTGTGCTTCAAGCCGGGGGGTGATTCGAGATCGGCCATCCAGTTGCCGCCGTAGATGAAAAAAGTCCCGCGCTGGTTCACGTCCCACCAGGAAAAAATCCGCGACTTGTCGTCCAGTGCCGGGATGTTGACCGGGCCGGTGCGCTTCAAGACCGGCGTGGCGATGTAGGCCGCCGGAACGTGCTCGTTCAACGATGGCAGGTCGTAGTGACTGGGTTTGAGCATGGCCGTGCCCACCGAGACTTCACTGCTCAGTTTCTCTCGTTCGTGCAAGCGATAGCTGGGGCTGCCGGCGGTGTTGAGGGTCAGGCCAGGACGCCAGAGATCGGGATAGCGCACACGCACGAAGTCCACCCGTGTGTTGTATATCGCCATGACCCGCGCCAGCAGCGCTTCAGGTGTGGCGAGAATTTCGGGCACGCCCATGCCCACGAACGGGTCGTAGCCCATGAACCCGGCGAACTCCAAGTGCGTCGGGTTCGCCCGGATCAGCTTGAGCATCGCCTCCAGCGTGGCATCGTCGGCTACCCCGCCTCGGTGCAGGCCTACATCCAGTTCGATATTGATCCGCAAACGAGTACCAAGCCCCTGAGCCAGGGCCCGGTATTGCTCAAGCCGTTCTGGCGTGTCCAGCAACCACTGCAACTGGCGTGACGGATCGAAGGGCCCTTTGTGAAGCTCATAGAACAACGCGGCGCAACGCACCGGCAGAGGCTTGCCCAGCAGGATATCAGCCGTGGGAAACTGCAACGCATCGTGGTTGAGAAACGGCTGGTGGAACGACATCAACCGTCGCGTCTCGGCTCGCTGGCCGATGTAGTTCAACAGCCCCGGCGATGGCAGGGACTTTTCCACCAACCGCAGCTGTTTGCCGGCGCGCCGGACCGAGCCCATTACCACGTCGATGTTGTGATCGAGTCGGTCCAGGTCAATCACCATCACCGGTCGCATGGGACCGTGGGCCTTGAGTTCCCGGTTCAACTGGCGGAAATAATCGCTGTACGGTCCGCCCTGGTCCCGCGGCCGCAGCCAGGCCCCGACGCCGGCCAGTAACACCCCGGCACCCACTGTCCCGGCCAGGAAACTTCGACGATTGAACCCCATCAGCTCGCTCCCAGAAGCGTTGAAAGATGCCCGTTGAGGAATTTGCCGCCAGGGTCCAGGGCCTGGCGCACCTGGGCAAACTCATTCCAGCGCGGGTAAAGCGCCTGGAGCGTCCTGGCGTTCAAGGCGTGCAGTTTTCCCCAATGCGGGCGACCCTGGTATTTCCAGAAGATCGGCTCGATGGCGGCGAAGAAATGGTGATGGTCCATCTGGTAATGCTGGTGCACGGAAATCGAACAACTGTCACGGCCTTCGAACATGCTCAGGGCGATGTCATCGGCCTTCACGTAGCGGTACTCAATGGGAAACCAGGTGCGCAGGTCTTTGTCGCGGATCAGCTTGAGGATTTCCCGCAGGCAGGCCGGACCGTGTTCAGCCGGCACCGAATACTCCATCTCGTTGAAGCGCACGGTACGCACGTTGGCGTAGATGTCGTGGGAATCACCAACCCGCTCATCGAAGTCGGCCAGCAGTCGCAGGCTGTTGAGCAAGGTTCGCCGGATCGTCGGAAAGTCGCTGCCATACTTGTCGAGCTTTTCGATCAGGGTGACGAATTCGTTGCCGCCCTCCTCCTCGGGACTCACCGGTGCAGTGACCGGATCAGTGGTTTCGTTCAAGGCAATCGACAACGCATAGTCGGAATGGGTGACCACCTGCATTTCCCAATGCTGGTTGTCCCGGGTGTGGGTGTCCAGGTCCTCGAGCAACTCTTCGGTTTTCGCCACCCACTGGCGCTCGCGCAGCCGATAAGCGGGGCGGTTTTGCAAACGCACACGGGTCACCAGCCCCAGCGCGCCCAGTGAGACCCGCCCAGCCTTGAATACTTCGGGGTGGCGGTTGGCATCGCAATCAAGCACCTCGCCGCCGGCCGTCACCAGTTGCAGCCCGACCACCTGCGCCGAATACGAACCGAATGCCTTGCCGGTGCCGTGGGTCGAGGTGGCGATGGCCCCGGCCAGGGTCTGGTAATCCACGTCGGCCATGTTCGGCAGTGCCTGACCGACGGCCTTGAGTGCCGGCCCCATGCGCGACATGGGCGTGCCGCCACCAAACTCGGCCTGCAGGCTGGAAACGTCGTGATCCAGCAAACCGCTGAAAAAACTCAGCGACAGCAAAGTCCCGTCCGTGGGCACCAGGGCACTGAAGGAATGGCCTGAACCCACCGGACGAATCCGCCCTTCGGCGCGGGCCACGATTTGCACCAGTTCATCCAGATTCTTGGGAGCCAGACGCGCTGCCGGCAGGCAACTTTGCGCACCGGACCAATTGCGCCACGGGATCAGTCGCGGGGCGCGCATCAACTCGGCCAGGGCGCCCTGGCTGCCCAGCGCCGTGAAGGCCGCGACAGTGGCGGCCCGTTGCAGCCACTGGCGCCGTGAATAGTCCATCGTCATGCCGTCGTCCCCCTGTTGGTCATTGCAATGGCTGGCCGGACATGAAGCCGATCAGGGCCAGGAACTGCTCTTCGGAACAGTGCATGCACAGGCCCATCGGCGGCATGCCGTTGTAGCCGTTGATCGTGTGGTCAAGCAGGGTCTCGCTGCCCTGGGCCACGCGCGGCGCCCAGGCGTTGGCGTCGCCGGTCAGGGGCGCTCCGGCGCCGGGGTTGGCGTGGCAGAGCTTGCAACTGCTGTCGTAGATGTGTGCCAGCGCTCCGTCGGCGGGCACACTCGTTAAGGCCCTGGGCGGGCTCGTTGTGGCCTCTTCGCCGCAACCGGCGAGCAATACGCCAAGCGAAAGAATCGCCGCGGCGTGAGTCCAGGCTGAAGACGTTGGTACCAACATGGGGCCCCTCTTGGTGGCGCAATGAGCACGCCTTTGTTGTGATGGGTCAGACAGACTCACACTAAGGCACGCCCGTGCGTTGGCTTGAGGTCATTGGGGGCCAGAAAAGGGGACTTGGGCGGCCAGCGCTTGCCCAACCCGCTGCTCCCCGGTGTGCGCCCGTAGGAGCTGTCGAGTGCAACGAGGCTGCGATCTCTCCCCAACCGCTTGAATCTCAAGCGAAAGACCAAGATCAAAAGATCGTCCGAACGCGGCCCGAGCCTTCGGCAGCTCCTACACCACGGCATAACAAGATCAGGGCAGCAACAGCCCCTGCTCGCGCTCGCACAACTGCACCACGTAATCCCAGAGCACCCGCAGGCGCACGGATTTGTGCAGTTCGCGGCGGGTGCTGATCCAGTAACTGCGGCGGATGGTTTCATCGGGCAACAAGGGGACCAGGGCCGGGTCGTTGCTGGCCATGTAGCAAGGCAGTACCGCAATCCCCAATCCCGAGCGTGCGGCCTGTTGCTGGGCGATGACGCTGGTGCTGTGGAACACCACCCGAGGGTTGCGGCAAAAGCTGTTGAGAAACATCAGTTCCTGGCTGAACAGCAGATCGTCGACATACCCGATCCAGGCATGCCGGGCCAGGTCTTCGCGACTGCGCAACGGTGGCGAGCGGTCCAGGTAAGCCTGGCTGGCGTAAAGCGCCAGGCTGTAGTCGGTCAGTTTGCGGGTCACCAGCAGGTCGGCCACCGGGCGTTCAAGGTGAATGCTGATTTCCGCTTCGCGGTTGAGGATGCTGACAAAACGCGGCACTGCCACCAACTCCACCTCCAGCCCCGGATAGCGCTGGAACAGTCCGTCCATGCGACTGGCTAAAAACATGATGCCCAGCCCTTCCGTCACCCCCACGCGGATCTTGCCCAAGGGCGCGCTGGACTGGGTGATGTCCTCCTGAGCCAGCAGCGCCACGTTTTCCATGGCTTCGGCGTGCTTGAGCAACGATTCGCCGGCGGGGGTCAGCTCATACCCCTGGGCATGCTGGACAAACAGCGCGGTGCCCAGGCTTTTCTCGATGGCTTCGATGTGCCGGGCCACAGTGGCATGGGTGGTGTTCAGGCGTCGTGCGGCCGTGAGCAAACGGCCGCTGCGTTGCAGTTCCAGAAAGTAGCGCAGGTCATTCCAGTCGAACATGGGCCATCCTTGAACACGCCTGAAGGCAGGACTGTTTAAAAACGCACAGCGGTTGCGCAAAAACTAACATTCTTTTGACGAAACCTAACAACTAGGATGCATTCCACAAGAACAAAAATGAGGTCGCGAATGCAACCTGTCGTCGATGAATACGATTACGTGATAGTAGGCGCCGGCCCTGCCGGATGCCTGTTGGCCAACCGGCTTAGCGCCAACGCGCAACACCGGGTGCTGTTGCTCGAAGCCGGCGGACGCGACAACTATCCGTGGATTCACATCCCGGTCGGCTACCTGTTCTGCATCGGCAACCCGCGCACCGACTGGTGCTTCAAGACCGAGGCGCAACCGGGTCTGCAAGGGCGCGCACTGAGTTACCCACGGGGCAAGGTGCTGGGTGGCTGCTCCTCCATCAACGGCATGATCTACATGCGCGGCCAGGCCGCGGATTACGACAGTTGGGCCGCCGAGGGCAATCCTGGCTGGGCCTGGAAAGACGTGCTGCCGTTGTTCAGACAGAGCGAAAACCATTTTGCCGGAGACTCCGAGTTCCATGGCGCCGCCGGGGAATGGCGGGTCGAACGCCAGCGCCTGTCATGGCCGATTCTCGATGCGTTTCGCACCGCCGCCGAACAGAGCGGTATCCCCAGCGTCGACGACTTCAACGGCGGCGACAACGAAGGCTGCGGCTACTTCCAGGTCAACCAGAAAGCCGGGGTGCGCTGGAACGCGGCCAAGGCCTTCCTCAAACCGGTTCGCCAGCGCCCCAATCTCACGGTCATGACCGATGTCGAAGTCGACCGCGTGCTGTTGCGTGACAACCGGGCCCACGCCGTCAGCGCCCGTTGGCAAGGCAAAAGCATGACGTTCAAGGCGCGCAAGGAAATCATGCTGTGCGCCGGCGCCGTCGGCTCGCCGGGTATTTTGCAGCGCTCGGGGATCGGTCCGCGCAACCTGTTGCAACGCCTGGGCATTGGCGTGGTTCATGAGCTGCCCGGTGTGGGCGGCAACTTGCAGGACCACTTGCAACTGCGGCTGATCTACCAGTTGGAAAACGCCCGTACCCTGAACCAGATCGCCGGTACTTTATGGGGCAAGATGGGCATGGGGCTGCGCTACCTCTATGATCGCAGCGGCCCGCTGTCCATGGCCCCCAGCCAACTCGGCGCGTTCGCCCGCTCGGGGCCGGAACAGACCTCGGCCAACCTCGAATACCACGTGCAGCCCTTGTCGCTGGAACGCTTTGGCGAACCACTGCACAGTTTCCCGGCGTTCACTGCGTCGGTCTGTGACCTGCGTCCGCAGAGCCGTGGCCGGGTGGACATTCGCTCGGTCGACCCGCACGAGGCGCCGCTGATCCAGCCCAATTACCTGAGCCATCCCGAAGACTTGCGGGTCGCTGCCGACGCCATCCGCCTGACCCGACGCATCGTCGCCGCCCCGGCATTGAGCGCCTTCAAGCCGGTGGAATACCTGCCGGGACCAAGCCTGCAAACCGAGGAAGAACTGCACCAGGCCGCCGCCCGTATAGGCACGACGATTTTCCACCCGGTGGGCACCTGCCGCATGGGCCAGGACCGCGACGCGGTGGTGGATGCGCAACTGCGGGTCCACGGCATCAACGGCCTGCGCGTCGTCGACGCCTCGATCATGCCGCGCATCACCTCGGGCAACACCTGCTCGCCAACGCTGATGATTGCCGAGAAGGCCGCGCAGATGATCCTCGAGGCGGACATCCGCAGCACCACGCCCCAAAAGGAACCGGCCACGGTCTGAAGAACAAAACAGTCCCCCTGTGGGAGCGAGCCTGCTCGCGATAGCGGTCTATCTGACACATATAGGTTGAATGTGCGGCCGTCATCGCGAGCAGGCTCGCTCCCACAGGGGAAAAATTTGAACTCAAGGTATGCAGCAAAACAGGAGACGCTGTACCGGCGTCGACAGTGGAACAACAAAAACAATCACTGTGAGGGATACCCAAATGTCTGAACATGTTCAGTCCCTGGAAGCCACGCGCAGCGCCGGCACCAGCCAGGAAACCCAGAAAGTCATCTTTGCCTCGTCCTTGGGGACGGTGTTCGAGTGGTACGACTTTTTCCTCTATGGCGCTCTGGCGGCGGTCATCAGCAAGCAGTTCTTTGCCGGGGTCAACGACACCACGGCTTTCATCTTCGCCCTGATGGCGTTCGCCGCTGGCTTTATTGTGCGGCCTTTCGGCGCCTTGGTGTTCGGACGGCTGGGGGACATGATCGGACGCAAATACACCTTCCTGGCCACCATCATTCTCATGGGCGTGGCGACGTTCTGCGTCGGCCTGTTACCCAACTACGCCAGCATCGGCATTGCCGCACCGATCATCCTCGTGGTGCTGCGCATGCTCCAGGGCCTGGCCTTGGGCGGTGAGTACGGCGGCGCTGCCACCTACGTCGCCGAACACGCGCCGATGGGCAAGCGCGGTTTCCACACCAGCTGGATTCAGTCCACCGCCACCCTCGGCCTGCTGCTCTCGCTGCTGGTGGTACTGGGCTGTCGTTATTTCACGGGCGATCAGTTCGAAGTCTGGGGCTGGCGCATTCCGTTTCTGCTGTCGATCTTGTTGCTGGGCATCTCCACCTGGATTCGCCTGAGCCTGCATGAGTCGCCGTCCTTCTTGAAAATGAAAGAAGAAGGCAAGTCCAGCAAGGCGCCGATCCGAGAGTCTTTTGGCAAATGGGAAAATCTGAAGGTGGTGCTGATCGCCCTTTTCAGCATCAACGCCGGCCAAGCGGTGACCTTCTACGCCGCGCAATTCTACGTGCTGTTTTTCCTTACCCAGTTCCTGAAGATGGACCCGGCCCTGGCTAACAGTTTGCTGATCGTCAGTGTGGTGATCGGCGCGCCGTTCTTCATCTTTTTTGGCTGGCTGTCGGACAAGGTCGGGCGCAAACCGGTACTGATGATTGGCCTGTTGCTGGCGACGGCGTTGTACTTTCCGATCTTCAAGACACTGGCCCACTACGCCAACCCGGCCATTGACCTGGCGAGCCGTCAGGCGCCAATCACCGTAATCGCCGATCCGGCCACGTGCACCTTCCAGTTCGACCCGGTAGGCAAGGCGCGTTTCGATAGCCCATGCGACAAGGTCAAGACCTTCCTGGTCAAGCAAGGCCTGCCCTACAGCAGTGTCGCGGCGCCAGCCGGCAGTGATGTGCAGGTCAGCATCGGCGATGTGAAGCTTGAAGGCTACGACGAAGCCGCCCTGCGCGGCGCGGTGACCCTGGCAGGCTACCCGCAACAGGCCGACGCCCAGCAGATCAACCGGCCGATGATCGTGGCACTGATCGTGGCGCTGATCATCATTTCAGCCATGTGCTACGGCCCACTGGCGGCGCTGATGGTCGAACTGTTTCCGACCCGCATCCGCTACACCTCCATGTCCCTGCCCTACCACATTGGCAACGGCTGGTTCGGCGGTTTCCTGCCCACTGTGTCGTTTGCCCTGGTGGTCTACACCGGGGACATTTTCTACGGGCTGTGGTACCCCGTGGTGATCACCGGGGTGAGCCTGGTGGTGGGCATGATTTGCCTGCGCGAAACCCGGAACGTGGATCTGGATAAAAACTGAGGCAAAACCGTGGCGAGGGCGTTTGTTCCCTCGCCAGCGGTTCAGAAGCGCGCCTTCAGGGTCATGGTGAAGTTGCGCGGCTCACCGTAATAGTTACCGAAGTTCTCGGTCCCGATGGTGCTGTAGTAGCGCTTGTCAAACAGGTTGTTGCCGTTGAGGGCCAACGACCAGGTGTCATCGATGCGGTAGCCGACGCGACCGTTCCACACGGCATAACCGGCCTGGGTGATCTTCTCCCCCGTTGCCGGCGATACCCGGAAATTGTCGCTTTGGGCATTGACCCCCACACCGACGCTGAACCGTTCGAACGCCCCACCCAGGGCATAATCGCCCCACAGACGCAGCACATGACGCGGCACATAGCTGTTGAACGAGCCACCATTGAGGCGGGTGTCAATGTCGTTGAGGGTCTTGGTCTGGGTGTAGGTGTAACCGGCAAGCAGCTGCAGGCGCTCGATGACTTCGCCACTGATCTCGGCTTCGAAACCCTGGGCGCGAACCTTGCCGGCGTTCTCATAGCAGTAACCGTCCGAAGACGCACAGCTTGAGTTGTAGTCGGTCTGGGCCTGGTCTTTCTGCAATGTGCGGAACAGGTTGAAAGCGCTGTTCAGGCGTCCCTCGAACCATTCACCCTTGATCCCCAGCTCATAACTTTCACCCACCAGGGGCTTGAGCGCCGAACCGCTTTCGGAACGATAGTTGCCTTGGGGCGTGAAAATGTCCGAGTAACTGGCGTAGGCCGTCAGGTGTTCGTTGAGGTCCAGCAACACGGCAGCAAACGGGGTGACCTGGCCTGTCTCCGTGCTCTTGGCGTGTTCCGAACCGCCGGTGATGAACACCGAGTCGGTCTTGGAGTTGTACCAACTCACCCGGCTGCCCACGACAAACGTCAACGGGTCCGCCAGTTTCAGGCGCAGGGTCGAATACAGGCCTTGTTGCCGAGTGACGGTTTTCACCGGACCACCGCGTGTTGAGTTCTCGATGAAATAACTGTCATCCGGCTCCGGAATGTGTCGATCCGGATCGAATACGTTCTGTTGCTGCGGCAGGAAGGCGACCGAGAAAAAATCATCCTTGTCCGAACGGCTGGCGTTGAAGCCGACAATCAACTCATGCTGTTGCCCGAGGGCGTCGAACTTGCCGTCCAGGTAGGCGTCGAGGCCGTAATCGACTTGATCATAGTCGTACATGCTGCCCAGCACGTTGGTGGTCGAGACGCCCGGTGTCACTGCCCCGGACGAAAACGCGTATTTGATGTCCTGGGTGTTTTTCGTATAAACACCGGCCACCTTCACGGCCCAGTCGTCATTGAGCTGGTGCTTGAGATCGCTGAACACCGTGGTCCGCTGGCTGCGCCAGGTATTCCACGACGGATCCAGGCAAGTGGAACGACTGAGTTTCAAATCGCTGCCATCCCTGTAACGCGGCTGCCCGCCCCAGCAAGGACTCGCATCGACATCCTCATAGGCCAGGCCCAGGCCGAGGGTGGTGTCGGGCGTCAGGTCGAAGTCCAGGGCACCGTAGTAAATCTGGTCCTTGCGCCGAGCGTCGTCGTAGAAATAATGCCGGCTCTGTTCGGCGATCACCGCCCTGCCCCGCAGGGTGCCGGAGTCATTCAGCGGGCCACCGGTATCGACCTGCCCACGGTAGTTGTCCCAGGTGCCGCCCGAGAGGCTGAGTTCGGTCTGGGCCGCGGCCTGACCGCGTTTACGGACAAAATTGACGCCACCGGACGTGCCGCCCGCGCCCTTCATCATCCCGGCGGCACCGCGCAGGACTTCGACCCGGTCGTAATACGCCATGTCACTGCTGAAACTGTCGGCCTGGACATAGCTGTTGCCCATGTCCAGCGGAACACCGTCGTATTGATATTGACCGGACATCCGGAACCCACGGGAATAGAAATATTTGCCGCCCATGGTCGAGTCGTAGACGGTAATGCCGGGCGTTTTTTCCATCACTTGATCGATAGTGTTCAGGTTCTGGTCGTCGAGCATCTTGCGAGTGATCACTGTCACCGATTGCGGCGTCTCGCGCAGGGAGTGCTGGCCTTTGCCGATCGTGACCGCCCCCGTCGTGTAGGAGCCACTGTTCTCGGTGGTCGCGCCGAGCATCTGCGCCTCGATGGTGGTTGCTTCCAGTTGCATGGCTGAACCGTTGGCGGGCACGGGGCGCAGCACGTACGTGCCGTTGGCCTGGAGGTCGGCTTGCAGGCCGCTACCGCCAAGAATGCGGGCAAACCCATCGCCCACGCCGAACGAACCTCTCAGGCCGGGCGATTGCAAGCCCTGGAGTTGCCGGGCATCAAACGAAATGGCGACACCGGCGGCGCTGGAGAACCGGGTCAGGACATCCACCAGGCTGCCGGCCCCGATATCGTAGGTCTGCACCGAACGCTGCTGCGCCGAGGCACCTGGAGCCGGACTGGCATTCACGACCCCGACGCTGCCGGTCACGGCTGCCAGCAAGCCGATTTTCACTGCAAACACCAGACGACCTGGCGCGCTTACCCAAGACATGCTTCCCCTCCCCAAAACGGTCGATAAAAACTCACTGAGGAAGAGCCGAACGATGGAGATGAAAAGTGCAGGAGCGCATTCTTTTTTATCGTACCGCCGCGTCAGCGCTGATCGCCGCTCGATACCCGGACCCAGAATCGGCTGTAGCGGGTCACGCGTAACGAAAAGCCACTCTCCAGCGCCGCCAGGGCGAGATCGGTGTTATCGACGGGAAACACCCCGGAAACCTTCAAGTCGGCAATGACCGGATCACAACGCAACACGCCGTTGCGGTAACGCGACAGTTCGTCCAGCAGCGCCGCCAGAGGGCGGTCGATGGCGATGATGCTTCCCTTCTGCCAGGCACCGACCGACACATCGTTGCCGCGCAGCGTACCCAGCGACCGGTCATTGAAATCCAGGCGCTGGCCGGCTTCGACGCGCATCCTCGAGCCAATCGCCGAGAGACTCACCTCGACCGCTTTCTCAAGCACCGCCACCTCACCGCCCCACGCCTGGCCTCGGACGATAAAACGCGTGCCCAGCGCAAGCACTTCGACATGACCGGTGATGACCTTGAAAGGCCGCTGCAAGGGATCGATCGCCGTCGTGACGAGGATCTCCCCCCACAACAGCTCCAGTAGCCGCTGGCGCCCATCGAAACGAACATTGACCGAGGTGTCGGTGTTGAGTAGCACGGTGCTGCCGTCCGCCAGCTGAAACTCACGGCGCTCGCCCACCGCGGTGCGGTAATCGCAAAGCAGGTTCTGCGTAGCCTGGCTGCGCCAGCCCAACCAACCCAAACCGCTGGCGGAGGTGAGCAACAAGACGCTGCGCAACACCTGGCGACGGGATCGATTGTGGCGTTCGCTCAAGGTCGGTGCCGCCAGGGCGCCCGGCACACTCGCCATCTGTTCAGCCACCGCTGTCATTCGTTGCCAGGCCTGGCTATGCAGCGGGTCTGCGCTCAGCCAGGCATTCCACCCGGCTCGATCCGCGTCGGTCGTGATGCCGGAATGAAGCCGGGCGTACCACTGCGCCGCCATACGGATGGCTTGCAACTCTTCGGCCGGCAGGTTCATGAAAGTTGCAATTGAATCTGCATCAGGCAGCAATGTTCCATGGCCTTGGCCATGTGGTTATTCACCGTACGTACGCTGACGCCCAAGCGCTCTGCAATTTGCGGATAGGTCAGGCCGTCGAACTGCGACAGGATGAATGCCTGCCTGACTCGCGGCCCCAACCCCAGCAGCAAGCGGTCGATCTCCATCAGGGCCTGAAGCAGGATGGCCTGTTCTTCCAGCGACGGGAGCTGCTCTTGCGGCATGGCGGCCAAGGCTTCGAGGTAGGACTGTTCCAACGAGCGGCGGCGAAACAAATCGATCAACAGCCCCTTGGCGATCATCGACAGGTACGGTCGCGGCTCACGAATATCCAACGCGGAGCGAGCCTTGATGACGCGCACGAAGGTATCCTGGGTCAGGTCCGCGGCATCGAAAGCATTGCCCAAGCGCTTGCGCAGCCAGCCTTGGAGCCAACTGTGATGATCACTGTACAGAACGTCGACGGCACTGCGTAAGGACAGATCGGTGGCGGGCATGGCAATGGAATAATTCGCGACTGATAATGACTCGCATTGTCATGGAGCACATCGCCGCTTGCAACCCAAACATGCACGGTACCGGACCTGCCACCTCATCCTCTTGGCATTGCTCAGTGCACAGAGTGATTTTTCACCGTACTTTCCACCAGATCCAGCATCTGCCCCAGCGCCCAGGGCTTGGCGATGAACGAGGCGTGGTGCTTGATCCCAGCGCTTTCCGGGGTTTCGAAACCGGACATGATCAACAAGGGTATCTGTGGCCACTGGTCGCCGGTCAAATTGGCCAGGTCCGCGCCGTTCAGTTTGCCGGGCATGGTGATATCGGTGAGTAACAAGTCCACATCGTCAGCACTCTGCTTGAGGAATTCCAGCGCCGCGTCGGCGCTTTCCCGGGGCTCCACGGCAAAGCCCTCGTCCTGCAGGATCTCACACAGGAACTCCAGAATGGTCTGATCATCTTCAACGACGAGAATCAAACGCGCGGCCGCCTGTCCGTTGCCCTTTGGCATCGAATTCATGTAAGTGACTCTCCTTGACCCCATAAACGTTCTTTGCGGTTTCAACCGCTCTGCAAGTTATGAGCGATGCCCTGGCGAGAAATTCATTCTGCGTGCAAATACACCGCCAAACGTTGCGATAACCGCCCTGGAGCAACGCATCGCAACGTTTTATCTGTATATCCATACAGATAAAACTTGCTCCGACGCCCATCCATGACCATGCTACAGCCCCATGAAATCTGCTTAGGAAAAGGGCGCTATGCAGCTGTACCTGTGTGAAAAACCGTCCCAGGCCAAGGACATCGCAGCCGTACTCGGTGCCACGCGGCGCGGTGATGGTTGCTGGCTGGGCGCGAACATCACAGTCACCTGGTGCATCGGCCATCTGCTGGAAACCGCCCCGCCCGACGCCTACGATGCTCGCTACAAGCGCTGGGTACTGGCAGACCTGCCTATCGTGCCGACGCACTGGAAAATGACCGTCAAACCGAAAACCGCGAGCCAGTACAAGGCGGTCAAGCGCCTGTTGGGGGAAGCCAAGACACTGGTCATCGCCACCGACGCCGACCGCGAGGGCGAAATGATCGCCCGGGAACTGGTGGAGCATTGCCGCTACCGTGGGCCGATCCAGCGGCTGTGGCTGTCGGCCCTGGACGAAGCGTCGATCCGCAAGGCCCTGGCAGCACTCAAGCCGGGCGCCGAAACCTTCAACCTCTACCATTCGGCCCTCGGCCGCTCCCGGGCCGACTGGCTGATCGGCATGAACATGAGCCGACTGTTCACGCTGCTGGGGCGCCAGTCCGGTTATCAGGGCGTGCTGCCGGTGGGCCGCGTGCAGACACCCACCCTGCGACTGGTGGTGGATCGCGACCGCAGCATCGCGGATTTCGTGCCGGTCGCCTATTGGGCCATCGACGTGCAACTGCGCCACGACGGCACTGTGTTCACCGCTCAGTGGCGCGCCGACCCGGATGCCTGCGACGACCAGGAACGGTGTTTGAACCAGGCCCTCGCCCGGGACGCCGCCCAAGCCATGGCCAACGCCGCCACCGCCCGGGTGATGAAAGTGCGTACCGAGCGCTTGCGCGAAGCGGCGCCGTTGCCGTTCGACCTGGGCACCCTGCAGGAAGTCTGTTCGAAGAAACTCGGCCTCGGCGCCCAGGAAACCCTGGACATTGCCCAGTCGCTCTACGAGACCTACAAGCTCATCACCTATCCGCGCAGCGATTGCGGTTTTCTGCCTTTGAGCCAGCACTGCGAAGCTCCGGCCATCCTCGCCGCCCTCGCCCAGGCCGATCCGGGTCTTGCGCCGCTGCGCGAGCACTTGCAGCCACAACGCAAATCCCGGGCCTGGAACGACGCCAAGGTCAGCGCCCACCACGGCATCATCCCTACCGCTGCGGCGAAGAACCTCGACAAGCTCGCCGGCAAGCAGCGGGCCGTCTATACGCTGATACGGGCGCGGTATCTGGCCCAGTTCCTGCCCAACCACGAATACGACCGGACCCAGGCCGACTTCGACTGCGCCGCCCAGACATTGCGGGCCGTGGGCAAGCAAATCGTCGAACCCGGCTGGAAACGCGCCCTGCCCGAAGCGCTGGCCCCGGCACGAGGCCGTGAAGCACCGGTACCACAAACCTTGCCGGCCCTGGTCGAAGGTCGCGACTGCACCGTGGACGAGGTCAAACCCAAGGACCTGTGGACCCAGCCCCCCAAGCCGTTCACCGAGGGCGACCTGATCAAGGCGATGAAGAACGTTGCCCGACTGGTGGAGGATCCGCTGCTCAAGCAAAAGCTCAAGGACACCACCGGCATCGGCACCGAAGCAACCCGGGCCTCGATCATCCAGGGCCTGCTCGACCGCGGTTACCTGGTGAAAAACGGCAAGGCCCTGTCCGCCACACCGGCGGCCTTCAGCCTGATCGATGCGGTGCCCCGCGCCATCGCCGACCCCGGCACCACCGCCATCTGGGAGCAGGCGCTGGACATGGTACAAAGCGGTGAGATGAGCCTGGAAGAGTTCGTGACCCGCCAGGCCGCCTGGATGAGCAAACACATCGCCCGCTGCCAGGGCATGAGCCTGACCATCAGCGGCCCGGCCAGCCCTGCCGGCCGTGGAGCCACCCCATGGAAAAGCAAACGCAAGCCGGCCAAGCGCAAGGCCGGCGGTACAGCGCGCAAGACGAGCAAAGCCAAGGCGACCTGAGCGTGGCGAGAATCTCCCTGTGGCGAGGGGATTTAGCGAAACGTCGCACCGCCCCGCTGGGGCGCGAAGCGGCCCTAAACCCCAACACCTCGGTGTATCAGGCAGATTGAGTCGACTCACTTGGGGCTGCTTCGCAGCCCAGCGGGGATAAATCCCCTCGCCACAACGACCGCCCTACACACCCTTTCGCCAATTTTTCATACCCAAACCATTTTGTCCGACAATATGTAGTGACCAAAAATAATCACTACAAAACCGTTGACGCCTCCGATTTGGCCTTGCATGATGCAGACGTCTCCCCGATCGGGAGTACAGGTAAATGCTTGAGCAAGCTCGTCTGACCGCCGAGCTGTTTTTGGATAAGGGACTGCCCACAAGGCAGATTGAAGGTGCTGACCTGGCATGACCGTCCGGTGACAAGGACGAGAAACGTCGGCGAAGATCCTCATGACGCGCGGGGTCGACCCTCGAAAGTTGACAATGCCTGAAGGTTTTTCGCTGTTTCTCTTCGTTGTAGCGCATTTGCGTAGCAGCCCTTCGATAACACTACACAACCGATGCACGACCCCGTCGACGTTTGACGGCCGGATGCTGACGGCCTGGTTTCGGTGCTAGCCATACAGCACTGGGCAGGCGCTTACCGAAAGAAGCGAAGTTTTTGCGAACCACCAGACAGATCAACCAAATGGTCAAGGGGCTTACACATGAATCTGAATAATCAACCATCTATTGATGAACTGGCTCGCATATTCGCAGCGCACAAGGACACCCTGGACAGCCATATCCTGTGGATCAGCAAGAATGGCCAAGTCCACATGGATTGCCTGTCGCCGTTCACACAGGAAGACGAATTCGAGAAAAACCAGCAAGACCTGTGTGCCCGACTGAAGATGTACCGCCGCGGCCAAGGTTATGTTGGCAAGAAGGCCGCAGCCGACAAAGACTTCATTGGCAACGTGCTGCAAACGCTGACTCAGGCCTGGCAGTCGATGCAAAACACCTCCAAAGTGCAGGTCATCGACCGCTTGTGCTGATCGCGCTTAAGACAAAGGCCCGTTCCTGATCAGGAACGGGCCT
>NZ_JABWQV010000290.1 GCF_014268615.1 Pseudomonas tehranensis
GGGGGGGGGCCCCCCCCCCCCCCCCCACAAAAGCCTGTCTTCAGGAGCATCGGCGAAGCGAGTTCACATATCCCGCGCCACCCGAAAGCCGATCCAGTCTCCACGCACACTGGGCACCAGCGCGTTGCGGTTGCCGGAGCGGGAGAACACCGGGGCTTCACCCCAATCGTTGCCGCGGATGCGCTGGTACTCGCACTTGCCGGTCAGCCAGGCGCTGCCGTCACTGGGTGCGCCGGCGTAGTTTTCGTTGTAGCAATCGGCCGTCCACTCGTAGACATTGCCGTGCATGTCGTACACCCCGAATGCATTGGGCGGATAAGTACCGGCCGGTGCCGTGAAGTTGTAGCCATCGGCCGCGCCGTAGGTGTTGGCGTGTTGGGCGATGCTGTACTCCTTGCCTTCATCGAACGGGAAGGGGAACGGCCCCGTGGTGCCGCCGCGTGCCGCGTATTCGCGCAGGGATTCACTGACCAGCCGGTATTGTTTGCCGGTTTTTTTCGACAACCACGCCACGTAGGCATTGGCTTCGGCGAAATCCATGCACACTGCTGGATGCCGGTCGGTGTATTGCTTGCGCGGGTCGCTGCCTTGGTAATCAGGAATCCCGGCCTTGCACGCGCGGCCGGGACGCTCATCGCCGTCGGGCATCTGATAGTCGGTGTCACGCAGGTAGGCGAACCATTCGCCTTTGAGCACCTGAAAGCGGCTGATCGCCAGCGGTTTGGCGAAGGTCACCGGGTGCATCGGGCCTTCGTCGGGCTCGCGTCCCACTTCATCTTCCGGGGTGCCCATCTGAAAGGTGCCGGTGGGCAGCACGACCATTTCCGGGCAGTCCTTGCAGTCGCGAAAGACCTGGCCCGGTTGCGACGCCTGGGCACCGGAGGGCAGCAGGGCGGCGAGGGCCAGTGCCGGAAATAGCTTCAAGGAAAAACTGTTCATCCATCTCTCTCGATAGTCAGGTTCAGAGTGTCTTGCCCAGCAAGCCCATGAAGCGATCGATCTCGTCTTCGGTGTTGAGCAGGCCCGGCGCGGTTCGAATGACAGGCCCGGCGTCGCGATGCACGGCGTCGGCAATCACCCGGTTCTGCATCAGGTAGGCGGCGATCTCGTCGCTCTCACGGCCCTTGACCCGGAAGAAGGTGAAACCGGCCGACACGTCCGGGCTCATGGGCGTGACCAGCTCGATTTGCGGCAACGCCAGCAGCTGTTTTTTCAAGTAGGTATTGAGCGCGTGAATGCGCGCCTGCACCTGGGCCTTACCCAATTGCAAGTGCAGCTTGAACGCCTCGTCCGCCGCCCAGCGATGCTCGAAGGCGTGGTAGCCGCCGGGCGTCATGGTGGTGGAAAACGCCGTGGCCTCGGAGAAGGTCGGGATGATCGGCGTGACGTACTTGAGCTCTTCGCTGCGGCTGCACACCAGGCCGGTGCCCCGTGGGCCGAACATCCATTTGTGGGTGCCGGCGATGAAGAAGTCGCAATTCATCGCTGGGAAGCTCAGGTCTTCAACACCGAAGCCGTGCACGCCGTCCACCACGTAGATGATGCGTTGCGCATCGCTGCGGCCCCGATTGTGCTTGTCCACCAGCGCGCCGATCTTGTCGATCGGCAGCTTCACGCCGCTGCCCGAATGCACCCAGGTCATGCCCAGTACGCGGGTTTGCGGGCGGATGTTGCGGTCGATGGCGCTCAGGATTTCCTCGTGGCTGGCGTTGTGGGCGTTCTCGAACAGTTTGATCTTGCGCACCCGGGTGCCATCCCGTTGGTTGCGCAAATCAAGGATGGTGTGGGTGGCGTAATGTTCGTGGGCGGTGCTGAGGATTTCCTGGTCGGCTGCCACATGAACGCCGCCGTAGATCATCGCCAGGCCCTCGGTGGTGCTGCCGGTGAGGGCGATCTGCGCAGGGTTTGCTTGCAAGTAGCGGCCGGCCCAGGCGCGGACGTTTTCCTCACGCTCCTTGGTGACGCCCAGGTCCCAGTCCATCAACAGCCCCGGGTTTTTATCCAGTGCGGCGCGATGCCTGTCGATGGCCTCACGTACCGGCCGCGGGTGGGTGGTGACCAGGAAATTGGAGAAGTGCAGGTAGTCCGGGTCCTGGTTGAACAGCGAGCGCAACTGCGCCCATTTGTCTCGGGGCAGCGGCGGCAGCGGATCGGCGATAGCGGTGCCAGGCAGGCTGGTGGCCAGCGGCAAGCCGGCGGCGAGGATCCCGGCCTGCTTCAGGAAGGTACGGCGTTCGTTCATGGTTGGCCGGCCTTCTGGTTCGAAGCCACGGCGGGGCGGGCGGCTTGCTGGACCTGATCCCAGACCCGCAGAAAGTTGCCGCCCCACAGTTTGGCGATGTCCGCTTCGGAGTAGCCGCGGGTCAGCAGTTCGGCGGTGACGTTGCGGATGTCGCCCACGTCCTCCCAGCCTTTGACGCCGCCGCCTTCGTTGAAGTCCGAACTGATGCCGACATGGTCGATGCCGATCTTGCGCACGGTGTAATCGATGGCGTCGCCCAGGTCTTTGAGGCTGGCCTTGGGTTCCTCCTCCAGAATGCCGTAGAGCTGGCCGGCGTATTCACCGAATTTCTGTTCCGGCCACGCGGCGATGATCGGATCGCCCGGCATCAGCGCCATGGCCAGGTTGGGCAGCGGTGGCAGGTCGAAACGTTGGCGCAGGTCGTTGAGCTTGTCCTGGGTCTTTTGCGTCAGCGGGCGCAGGTATTGGGAGAAACCGACGACTTGCACCACGCCGCCGCTGGCCTTGATCAGCTGCATTTCCTTGTCGCTGAGGTTGCGCGGGATATCCACCATGGCCCGGGGTGCGGAATGGGACGCCACCAAGGGCGTGCGGCTCAGTTGGGCAACTTGCTCCAGAGCCTGGGTCGACATCTGCGACACGTCGATGATCACGCCCAGGTCGTTCAGGCGCGTCACCGCTTGCTTGCCAATCTCCGACAGGCCGCCGAGGGCGTCAGGTGAGTCGTTGAAGAACGGCAGCGGGCGCGAGGAGTCGGCCCAGTCGTTGTTACCGATGTAACTGAAGCCGAACATGCGCATGCCCCGCGCCGTCCACAGGTCCAGCAGGCTCAGGTCATGGCCCAGGGGATAGGCGTTGAGCATGCTGATGAAAATCGCGAACTTGCCTTCGCCATGCAGGCGCCGAAAATCATCCGGGGTGTAGGCGATGGCGACCTGGTTGGGAAAGTCGCGGACCATGCCGGTGATGATCTTGTAGCGCACTTCCTGCTGATTGCGCGCCTCCTCGACGAAACCGGCGGTGGGCTTGTGCGGCGCATTGGGGCCGTTCCACAGCTCCGGCCAGCCGAAGATCGTCAGCGCCGCGCCGGACAGATGCCCGCGATTGGCTTTGATCAGGTCGAACTGGCCGCCGCCGTCCTTGTCGGCTTCATTGCCGGCGGTGCCGAAATCCAGCGGTAGGCTGATGTGGCTGTCAAAGGAGAGCAGGCGCTCGTGCAGCTCGCGAGCTTCTTTCATCACCTTGACCGGGTAGCCGGGGTTGTCTCGCCACCAGTGGTCCCAGGCCGCGAGGCCGCCACCGACCACCAGTGCAAGGGCCAGGGGCACGCCGATGAAGAGAGCTTTTTTCGAACGTGGTGTTGTCATTGCCGATCTCAGTCAGGTTCGCTGCGGGGGGCTTTGCTATCTGGGGAGAACGAGTGATCGGGCAGGAAATTTAGGTGAGCCTGATGGCCCCATCGCGAGCAAGCTTTGCTCCCACAGTGGAATTCAGCGCGTTCCAGTGTGGGAGCGGGCTTGCTCGCGAAGGCGGCCTTGAACTCATTAAATTTTCATCGAATGTACGCACCTCCGTTGTGGGGGCGAGCCTGCTCGCGATGAGGCCCTCACAGCCTCTATAAATTTGTTGGCCCGCCCATCGTTCTAGCTTGGATAACGCCCGCCCCAGGGCCGAACACAGGTAAGGTAATGACGATTTCTCGACGATGGTTCATGGCGGGCCTGGCGCTGACCGGTGCCGCCGTGCCTGCGGTGTATTACGGGCATCGCGAACTGACCCGGCCGGACCCCACCATCACCCCCGGCGAGGCCTCATTCGATGTGGCGGACGTGGCGGGGCAGCGCCGGGCCGATACGCTGCGGGGGATCTGGACGATCCGTTTTTCAGGAAGCGACGCGGGCCTGGACGGTTTGCCCAGTGACGGTCTGCAAGTGTTCCTCGACATTGCCCACAAGGGGCGTGGCTTGGTGGGCTGCCTCGACACCGCTGAACGCCTGCGCGCCGGTGATGAGCCTCATTATCGAGTGCTGGGCGATTTGGCCGGAACCGATCCGAAACAACTGAGCTGGCGCCTGAGCGGTGCCCAGCATGGGGCACCGGACTACGAATTCATCATGACCCTGGACGAGGTCTGGGCCGGCTTCGGCAATGCCGGCACCGCCACCCTCAGCGGTCGCGTGTTGCGCCTGGATCGCCCGCTGACGCTGCCGGAACTCGACAATCAGTTCATCGCCCGCAAGCTGCCGTTCCCCGAAGCCCGGGAACGCACGCCGCTGAGCCCGCCGTTGCTGGCCTGGCTGGTGTCGCCGGAGCATCGGTTGTTCCATCAGCTTTGGCACGCCTCACGGGACAAATGGCACAGCCTGGACGAAGATAAGCGCAACGCCCTGCGCGGCATTGGCTGGCAGCCCGGTCCACGGGACCATGAACGTGACGCTCGCGGCAAGCGCAAGGATCGCAACGGCTCGGGCGTGGATTTCTTTTTCATGCACCGGCACATGCTCGGCACGGCCCGATCGTTCCAGCCGCTGCCGTCGTGGCCGCGCTTCCCCTTGCCGCAACCGGAGCTGGAGCGTGATCGGCTGGGCTTTGCCCGGTATTTCGATAACCACGATGGCACAGCTTTGCCGCCCACTTGGCTGGCCAGCGGCGACGAGCAGTACGCCCAATGGGTGAGTGACATCAAGACTGCCGAGACCTACCACAGCAATTTCCAGGTCTGGGAATCGCGCTACCGCGACCCGCGCTACCTGTCGAAACTGACCCTGGGCCAGTTCGGCTCGGAAGTGGAGCTGGGCCTGCACGACTGGCTGCACATGCGCTGGGCCTCGGTGCCCCGCGATCCTTCCAACGGCCACCCGGTGCCCTTCGCCCGCGACCCGGCCGACTTCGCCCAGCGCTGGTATGAGCCGGAAAACGACTTTCTGGGCGACCCGTTTTCCTCCCATGTGAACCCGGTGTTCTGGGCCTTCCATGGCTGGATCGACGACCGCCTCGAAGACTGGTTCCGGGCCCACGAGCGTTTCCATCCGGGGGAAGTGAGCCGGCTTGAGGTCAACGGCGTGCCTTGGTTCGCCCCGGGCCGTTGGGTCGAAATCGCCGACCCCTGGCTGGGCCCGGACACCCACGGCTGCAGCACCACGCCGGGGTTGCAGCCCGGACGTTCGGTGGAGATGGACCCGGAAACCATGAAACTGGCCCTGCGCATCACCTTCGGCAGCGATGACAAAAAACTCTCCGAACTGTTTCGCCGCGTGCCGCAACGGCCTTGGTATGCGCGGAATCTCAAGAGCAAACCGGTTTAACCCTTTCTGCCTGGACAAACCCCATGGTGGCGAGGGAGCTTGCTCCCGCTGGG
>NZ_JABWQV010000291.1 GCF_014268615.1 Pseudomonas tehranensis
GGCGGGAGCCGACGCGGCTGGTGATGTGGCTGGTGGGTACACGCCCCCTCACGTTGACCCTGCGCGTAGACGGTCTGAGCGATCTGACCCTGGACGCCCCGCGTTGCACCGTTGTGCCGGTGGGGCAGCAGGCTTTTGTGCACCTGATCGATGTACGACTCGACACCGCCCTGCCCCAGGACGTGGCGATTGACTACGACCTGCTGGTGGACGGCGCCCCCATTGCCGAATGGGCGCCCCATCTGTTGTATGGCCAGGCGCAGTGTCCGAACTTCGTCCTGCATTCGCGTATCGATCAATTGGTCCATGGCTCCTGCCGCAAACCCCACTACCCGACCAACGACGGCTTGCTCTGCGTCGACCGGCTGTTGGCACAAGCCCCGCAGCAGCGACCGGCGCTGTTGATGATGAGCGGTGATCAGGTCTACGCCGATGACGTCGCCGGGCCGACACTGCGGGCGATTCATGCGTTGATCGAACGGCTGGGGCTGTTCGAGGAATGCCTGGACGGCGCGGTGGTGGAAGACAGCGCCAAGCTCTATGAACACCCGGCCAGTTACTACCACCGCGCCGATTTATTACCAGCGCTGGAAAGCAACGAAACCCTGCGCGAACGGTTTTTCGGCGGGGCCCGCAAGCCGATATTCACCAGCAGCAGCGCCGACAATCATCTGGTGACCTTCGCTGAAGTCATGGCGATGTACTTGCTGGTGTGGTCACCCGTGCCGTGGACGCTGATCGACCCGCAACCGCCGGAACTGACCGCCGAGCGGCGCCAGCGCTACGACCTGGAACAGCAGCGCATCGAGGGTTTCAAGACAGGTCTTGGGGGCGCGGCGCGGGTGTTTGCACACCTGTCGTGCCTGATGATTTTCGACGATCACGACATCACCGATGACTGGAATTTATCCGCGCAGTGGGAAGAAACGGCCTACGGCCACCCGTTCTCCAAGCGCATCATCGGCAACGCACTGATCGCCTACATGCTCTGCCAGGGCTGGGGCAACAACCCGGACGCGTTCGATGACGTAATCCAGCAAACCCTGGCCCTGAGCGACACCGCCCGGGACCGCTACCTGGACAGCGGCCCGCAGGACAAACTGATCGACACACTGCTGGGTTTCCAGCAATGGCACTATGTGCTGCCGACCACCCCGGCCCTGGTGGTGCTCGACACCCGCACCCGCCGCTGGCGCAGCGAGCGCAACCTCAAGCAGCCTTCGGGATTGCTCGACTGGGAAGCCCTGAGCGAACTTCAGCAGGAGCTGCTGGATCACCCCTCGGCGATCATTGTTTCACCGGCGCCGATCTTCGGTGTGAAGTTGATCGAAACCGTGCAACGGGTGTTCAGTTGGTGCGGTTATCCGCTGCTGGTGGACGCGGAAAACTGGATGGCCCATCGCGGCGCGGCGCAAGTGATCCTGAATATTTTCCGGCACTCGCGCACACCCGGCAATTACGTGGTGCTGTCCGGGGATGTGCATTATTCCTTCGTCTATGAGGTGCTGATCCCACACCGCAAGGGCGGCCCGCGCATCTGGCAGATCACCAGCAGCGGCATCAAGAATGAGTTCCCGCCGGCGCTGCTGGAATGGTTCGATCGCTTGAACCGTTGGCTCTACTCGCCCCGCTCGCCCCTGAACTGGTTCACCAAGCGGCGCAGCATGCGCATCATTCCTCACACCCCCGAACACGCCGAGGCTGGAGAGCGGTTGTGGAACTCGGCGGGGATCGGGCAGGTGTTCTTCAATGAACAGGGGCAGCCGACGCAGATATTCCAGCACAACGCCAACGGCAAACCGCCGACGCGCATGCGGGCGCCGCAAGAGCCTTCGGCCTGAACCGAGTGGGCACTGCACAGAATTTGTGGGAGCGAGCCTGCTCGCGATGGCTCATGTACAGCCAGCATTTTTGCAAGCTGACACTCCGCTATCGCGAGCAGGCTCGCTCCCACAGGGTTTAGTGGCGCTCCACATTTAAGCACTCAAAACACCAACTGCAGCGTCTGCTGACCTTCCAGGCTCAGGAGGAACTGTTTGGCCGCAAGGCCGCCCGCAAAGCCGGTGAGGCTGCCGGAGGTGCCGATGACGCGGTGGCAGGGGGCGATGATGGAGATGGGGTTGCGTCCGTTGGCGGCGCCTACCGCCCGTACCGCCGTGGGCTGGCCGATCTGGATGGCGATGTCGCGGTAACTGCGGGTTTCACCAAAGGGAATCGTCAGCAGTGCCTGCCAGACCCGGACCTGGAATTCGGTGCCGGCAAAGTCCAGTTCCAGATCGAAGTGCCTGCGCTGGCCGGCGAAATATTCCATGAGCTGGCGTTCGGTTTCCTTGAGGATCGGGTGCTGACTGTCCTCTTCCAAAGGGCCCAGGCGCACGCGGTTGAGACGTTCGTTTTCCCAGAGGATGGCCGCCAACTTTGTATCCCGGGCGACGAGGATCAACTCGCCCACGGGGGATGGGATGGTTTTGTACAGGGGTAACATCAGGTATTGACCTCTGACTGGCTTTTTGTGGCGAGGGGATTTATCCCCGCTGGGCTGCGTAGCAGCCCTAAGACCTGCCGCCTCGATGTGTCAGACTGATTGGTTAACTGCTTTGGGGCTGCTGCGCACCCCAGCGGGGATAAATCCCCTCGCCACAGGGACCTCATGTCATGCCACCTTACCTCTAGCCCAACAACCCTAACACCTTCGCTCGCGCAACGGCCTGGGTGCGGCGCTCCACGCCAAGCTTACTGTTGATGTGGCTGGCGTGGGTCTTGACCGTGTGCAGCGAGATGAACAACTGCTCGCTGATTTCCTGGTTCGAACAGCCTTGGGCAATCAATTGCAGTACCGCACGCTCGCGACTGCTGAGGGTTTCGACGGGGGCCGATGAATCGGCAGCCACCGTCGACGGCAGGCGCTCGAGCAGGTTCTGGCGCAAGGGACTGGGTGGTGCGCGCAACAGTTGCTCGCGCAGCCACTCCCGATGTTCGCCCAGCAACCATTCGAACGGCTGCAGCACACCGCCAGCGGCGGCTTCGAGGGCTTGGGCCAGGGTACTGCGGGCTTCGGGTTCGCGACCGACGCTCAGCAGCAAGGCGACCTTCTGGTTGAGCGCCATCACACTGAGCATCTGCCGGCCGGTTTGCTGGCCGTGTTCAAGCAAGGCATTTAGCCGTCCTTCGGCCAACATGGGCTGGCCCCGGATAGACTCCAGCACCGCCTGTTGCAGTTCGACATGCAGCGGCAGTTGCGGGTGGAATTCCGGCGGCGCGGCGGCCCGTTCACCGGTGTAGGTCTGCCCCAACCGCGCCAGCCAGGCTTCGGCCAGGTCGGTACGGCCCTGGGCCAGCCAGAGTTCGCATTTGACCAGGGTGATCATCGCCAGGTAATAAATCGGCGGAACGTCCCAGATATGCATCAGGCGCTCGGCTTCGGCCAGTTCGGCAAAGGCCCGGGCGAATTCGCGAGCGTGGCCTTCAATCCGCGCGATCACGCAGTGGCCGATCAACACGCTGATGTCGCGGCACGCCCGCGCTTCGGTGAGACCGGCCTGTAAGCGCGCCAATCCGGCCTGGGGCTGCATGCGCAAGGTCAGCAGGAACCCTTCGTACAGAATCAATCGCGCCCGCACGGCATACAGCCGTTGCGGCGAGAGCGCGTGCAAACGTTGCAGGCCCTGATGCACTTCATCGAGCGCCCGCAGGATCTCCCCTCGCGCTTGCAAAACCCGGGCTCGGTCGTAATGGGCCAGGGCCTCGAATAACGGGTTACCAACGCGCTGCGCCAGCTCCAGGGAGTCACGGTTCAAGGCCCGGGCGCGCCACAGGTCACCGTCGGCAATCGCCAGGTTCGACAGCGTGGACAGGCACATCAGACGTTGGCCATAGCGCTTTTGCGGCAGGCTCTCCAGGGCTTCGGTGCAGTAACGCACAGTGGCCTCGCGATCGCCACGGCCACGGGCAATGATCCCACTCAGGGCCAGCCATTGGGCAAGCATGGATTTTTGCGCAGTGGCCGAAGGCGCCGGCAGGAACCGGCTCAGGTGGGCGGCCAGTTCTTCAGCGGCGTCCAACTGGCAGGCCAGCCCCAGCGCCCAGCTGTACAGCACGATCAAGCGCGGTGTGCTGATGAGCAGGCTGTCGGGCAAGTCCATTTTCCAGCGCAGCAACATGCCGACGTTCTGCTCGGCCAGCAATTGCTCCTCCGAGAGGTTCTGCACCAGGTTCGCCGCCACATCCAGATGCCCGGCCCGCAGCGCCTGTTCCACGGCCTCGTCGATCAGGCCCTGGGCATTGAACCAGCGGCAGGCCCGAAGGTGCAGGCTCGCAGCCGGCACCATGGCCGGCGCACTGGGACGGCTGCGCAGCAAATCGGAAAACAGATGGTGGTAACGGTACCAGTGGCCATGCTCGTCCAGCGGCACCAGGAACACCTGGTGCGCCGCCAGATACTCCAGTATTTCGGCGCTGTCATGGGCTTCGCGCACGGCATCGCACAGTTCGCTGCAGAAACGCTCCTGGGACGCGGTGTCGTAGAGAAACGCCTGCACTTCGGCGGGCAGACAGTCGATGACTTCCTCAAGCAGGTAATCGCGAATCAGCCCTTCGCCGCCATGCAGAGCCTGGGGCATGCGGCCCTCAGTCCCGGCCTCGGAAGCGGCCAGCAACCAAAAGCGCAGCCCGGCCACCCAGCCTTCACTGCGCTGGATCAGGCTCTCCAGGGCTTCCCCGCGCAACGAACTGCTGTGGTGCTGCAGCAGGGTCTGGGCTTCTTCATGAGTCAGGCGCAAGTCCTGCTCGTTCAGTTCGAGCAATTGGCGTGACAGACGCAGGCGCGCCAGATGCCAGTCCGGGCGCTGTCGACTGGTGACCAGCACCAGCAAACCTTCGGGCAGATGATTAAGGAAAAATTGCAGGCAACGGTCCAGCACCGGGCTTTGGGCCAAGTGGTAGTCGTCGAGCACCAGCAGCAAGGGTGTATCCGGCGACAGATGCGCGGACAGTTCATCCAGCAGGCCGTCGAGCCACTCTTCGAATGCGAAAGGTTGGTGGCGCTGGCGCATTTTCAGCAGCCCCAACGCCCGACCTCCCAACTGCGGGAAGAACGCCTGGAGCCCTTCGAGCAGCCGCTCCAGAAAGCGTCCCGGGTCGTTGTCCCTGGCACTGAGCCCCAGCCAGAGGCTTTGCCAATGGGCCGGCAGGCTCTGGCAGAACTCCACCGCCAGTGAACTTTTGCCGAACCCGGCCGGGGCGCTCACCAACAGCAAGCGGCCTCCCAACCCCGCACTCAAACGCTCGCACAACCGCGGCCGCACGACGTGACCATCGGGCAAGGGCGGGCGGTAGAAACGCCCGTCCTGAACCGCGACGGCAGTGCGGGTAGAACCCGGAAGTGAAGACAGATCAGTCATGGCCGGCTCTTGTTGGAGTGCGGGTGGCGGCGTTGCCGATGTCCGCAGACTAGCGGTAAACGAAGAGGTATTGAAGGGAGCTGCTACAAATGGCTACAAAAAGGCTACAAGCCGACCGACTCGAAAAATTCAGGCAGCCACCGCTCTTGTGGCGAGGGAGCTTGCTCCCG
>NZ_JABWQV010000292.1 GCF_014268615.1 Pseudomonas tehranensis
CCAGCGGGAGCAAGCTCCCTCGCCACAAGGTTCAGGCCGAGTGCCGCACCATGTCCACATGAGGAATCCCGGCTTCCAGGAACTCCTCGCTGACCACGGCAAAGCCCAGTCGCTCGTAGAACGGCGTGGCATGCACCTGGGCGCTGAGCATCTGTTGCTTGAGCCCACGCTTCTCGGCTTCGGCGATCACGGCGTGCATCAGCGCGTCACCCACCTTCAGGCCGCGCCAGTCCTTGAGGACCGAGACGCGACCGATATGGCCGTCAGTCAACAGGCGAGCGGTGCCGATGGGGAAGTCGCCTTCAAACGCCAGGAAATGCACCGCGCTCTGGTCATCGGCATCCCATTCCAGTTCAGGCGGGACGGATTGCTCGGCAATGAACACAGTCTCACGAATGCGCCGGATCTCGGCGTTATCCTTTTGCCAGTCTGCGACACGAACGTGAATTTTATTCATCAGCGAACCCCAGGCTGCCTTGCTTGACCAGCTCGCAGATCAGGCCGCGACCGTCTTCGTCGGCCAGCCACGGGCCGAGGTTTTCGCTGTGCAGGGCGTCCGCGGCGCAGATCATTTTCAGCAGGTCGCGCAGCTTGCCCGGCAGATAACGGCTCTGGCCGCTGGCAAACAACAACAGGTCGTCATCGACTTCCGACCAGGCCAGGCGGGCGCTTGGGTTGCGGATGATCACGGCGCCCTGTTCCAGGCCGGCCAGCAGGTCGTCTTCTTCGAGTTCCGGGCCTACCACCAGTTCCGGATAGCGCGGCTCGGTCATGAACTGGCCGAACCAGGTCAGCAGCAGACGCTCGTCGCTCATGTGCTCTGCCAGCAGGCCCTTGAGGCGATCGAGGGCGTCGTGCTGGATCTGGTGCGGATCGGCCACCGGGCGCGCATCGGCGTCGGTGTAGCGTTCTTCGTCCGGCAGGAACTGGCTGAGGAAGTCGGTGAAGTGGGTCAGCACTTCGGCGGCGCTCGGCGCCCGGAAGCCTACCGAGTAGGTCATGCAGTCATCCACGGCCACGCCGCAGTGGGCCAGGCGTGGCGGCAGGTAAAGCATGTCGCCCGGTTCCAGGGTCCACTCATCGGTGGCCTCGAAGTCGGCGAGGATGCGCAGGTCGGCGTGTTGCAGCAGCGGGCTCTCGGAGTCGCACATTTGGCCGATTTTCCAGTTGCGCTGGCCATGGCCCTGCAGCAGGAACACATCGTAGTTGTCGAAATGCGGGCCGACGCTGCCACCCGGGGCGGCGAAGCTGATCATCACATCGTCGATGCGCCAGCTTGGCAGGAAGCGGAAGTTTTCCAGCAGTTCACTGACTTCGGGTACGAACTGATCGACCGCCTGCACCAGCAGGGTCCACTCGCGCTCCGGTAGTTTGCTGAATTCGTCTTCGGCAAACGGGCCGCGACGCAATTCCCAGGGACGTTCGCCGTGCTCGATGACCAGGCGCGATTCGACTTCTTCTTCCAGGGCCAGGCCGGCCAGTTCGTCGGCATCGATCGGGCTTTGGAAGTCTGGAATCGCCTGGCGGATCAGCAGTGGTTTTTTCTGCCAGTAGTCGCGCAGGAACTCCCGTGCCGTGATGCCGCCCAAGAGTTGCAGAGGAATATCAGGATTCATGTGTAACCTATTGAAAAAATATACTTTTCAGACGCGAATAAAAACGCCCGGCGCGGCCGGGCGTCTCAGGGCAAAACGGTGGATCAGATGCGCTTGGCTTGTGCCGCTGCGTTGCCGATGTAGTTGGCCGGCGTGAGCTTTTTCAGCTCGGCGCGGGCCTCGGCAGGCATGTCCAGGCCATCAATGAAAGTCTGCAACGCTTCAGGGCTGATGCCCTTGCCACGGGTCAGTTCTTTGAGCTTTTCATACGGGTTTTCGATGTTGTAGCGACGCATCACGGTCTGGATCGGCTCGGCCAGGACTTCCCAGCAGGCGTCCAGGTCGGCAGCGATCTTCTGCTCGTTCAGTTCCAGCTTGCTGATGCCCTTGAGGCTGGCTTCATAGGCAATGACGCTGTGGGCAAAACCGACGCCCAGGTTGCGCAGTACGGTGGAGTCGGTCAGGTCGCGCTGCCAGCGGGAGATCGGCAGCTTGCTCGCCAGGTGCTGGAACAGCGCGTTGGCGATGCCCAGGTTGCCTTCGGAGTTTTCGAAGTCGATCGGGTTGACCTTGTGCGGCATGGTCGAGGAACCGATTTCGCCAGCGATGGTACGCTGCTTGAAATAACCCAGGGAGATGTAGCCCCAGATGTCACGGTCGAAGTCGATCAGGATGGTGTTGAAGCGCGCGATCGCGTCGAACAGCTCGGCGATGTAGTCGTGCGGCTCGATCTGGGTGGTGTACGGGTTGAAGCTCAGGCCCAGCTCGTCTTCGATGAAGGCGCGGGCGTTGGCTTCCCAGTCGATGTCCGGGTAGGCCGACAGGTGCGCGTTGTAGTTGCCCACGGCGCCGTTGATCTTGCCCAGCAGTGGCACAGCGGCGACCTGGGCGATCTGGCGCTCCAGACGGTACACCACGTTCGCCAGCTCTTTGCCCAGGGTGGTCGGCGAGGCCGGCTGACCGTGGGTGCGCGACAGCATCGGCACGTCGGCGAAGCGGATTGCCAGCTCGCGGATGGCCTGGGCGGTCTGGCGCATCAGCGGCAGCATCACGTCATCACGGCCTTCGCGCAGCATCAGGGCGTGGGACAGGTTGTTGATGTCCTCGCTGGTGCAGGCAAAGTGGATGAATTCGCTGACGTTGGCCAGCTCCGGCAGCTTGGCCGCCTGCTCCTTGAGCAGGTATTCGATGGCTTTGACGTCGTGGTTGGTGGTGCGCTCGATCTCTTTGACGCGCTCGGCGTGCTCCAGCACAAAGTTTTCAGCCAGGGCATTGAGCACCGCGTTGGCTTGCGCGGAAAACGCCGGGACTTCGCCGATGGCAGGGTGAGCGGCAAGGCGCTGGAGCCAGCGCACTTCAACCAGGACGCGGGCACGGATCAGGCCGTACTCGCTGAAAATCGGGCGCAGGGCCTGGGTTTTGCCGGCGTAGCGGCCGTCAACAGGGGAAACCGCAGTGAGCGAAGAAAGCTGCATGGGGTGTTCTCGGACAGTCGGGCAACGAAATGGGGCGCGTATCATACATGAAAACATTCGTCGGTCCGTCGCCAACTGACCGGCGTATTACGCGTAACGATATAAGGCGTTTAATACCTGTGGCGAGGCAGCAAGCTCCCTCGCCACAAAAAAACGGGTCGATGCGACTTATTCGTTGCGCATCAACGGGTAAAGCTCTTTCAGCAATTTGCGCCGGCTGATCACCAGTTGCCAGCGATGACCACCCAACTGCCGCCACAACCGCGCCGAGCGAATTCCGGCCAGCAACAGGGCGCGGATCTTCGAGGCATTGCTCGGTTGTTGCAGATTGCGCATGTCGCCGTGTACCTGGATACGCTGGCGCAAGGTGCTCAGGGTGTCCTGGTACAGCGCACCGCAAGCGGCGATGACGTTTTCGTGGGCGGGACCGAAGTGTTCAACCTGGGACTGAATCTGCGGCAGGCGATTGCCGATGGTGTCCAGCAGGTCGTCGCGCTTGGCCAATTGACGTTCGAGGCCCAGCATCGACAGGGCGTAGCGCAGCGGCTCGCGTTGCAGGGTGCTGGGGTCGCGCTCCAGGGCGCCGATCAGTGCGCGATAACCCTCGCGCAGGTTCAGGTCGTCGCCGCCATAGACTTCAAGTGTGTCCTTGGGATCACGAATCAGCAGGCTGCCGAGCATGCAGCTCAGGCCCGCTTCGGTGGCTTGGCCGGTCTTGGCGATCCGGTCCACCAGTACGGCGGCAAGAAATACACCGCCCAATGCCGTCAGTTGCTCCTGGGTCGGGCTCATGCCTTGCTGCTCCAGGGCTCTGCGACTTCGATCACGCCGCCGCCCAGGCAGATTTCCCCATCGTAGAACACTACGGACTGGCCGGGTGTGACGGCTCGTTGCGGGTCATCGAATGTTGCGCGATAGCCCGTGGCGGTTTTCTCCAGCATGCAAGGTTGATCACTCTGGCGGTAGCGAACCTTGGCCGTCAGACGGCGCGGTTGGCTGAGGTCGATCGGGTTGACCCAATAAATGTCGGAGGCGAGCAGGGCGCGGGAGAACAACCATGGGTGGTCGTTGCCCTGGCCGACGATCAGCTCGTTGTGCTCCAGGTCCTTGACCAGCACGTACCACGGCTCTTCACCGGCGTCCTTGAGCCCGCCGATGCCCAGGCCCTGGCGCTGGCCGATGGTGTGGTACATCAGGCCATGGTGGCGGCCGATGACTTCGCCTTCGGTGGTTTTGATTTCGCCTGGCTGGGCCGGCAGATACTGCTTGAGGAAATCGCTGAAACGCCTTTCACCAATAAAGCAGATGCCGGTGGAGTCTTTCTTCTTGGCGGTGGCTAGGGCGTGTTTTTCGGCGATCGCGCGCACTTGCGGCTTTTCCAGCTCGCCCACCGGGAACAGGGTCTTGGCGATCTGCTCGCCGCCGACGGCGTGCAGGAAGTAGCTCTGATCCTTGTTCGGGTCCAGGCCCTTGAGCAGCTCGGTGCGGCCATCGATGTCGCGGCGGCGCACATAGTGACCGGTGGCGATCAGGTCGGCGCCGAGCATCATGGCGTAGTCGAGGAATGCCTTGAACTTGATTTCGCGGTTGCAGAGGATGTCCGGGTTCGGCGTACGACCGGCCTTGTATTCGGCCAGGAAGTGCTCGAACACGTTGTCCCAGTATTCGGCGGCGAAGTTGGCGGTGTGCAGCTTGATGCCGATCCTGTCGCAGACGGCCTGGGCGTCCGCCAGGTCGTCCATGGCGGTGCAGTATTCGGTTCCGTCGTCTTCTTCCCAGTTCTTCATGAACAGGCCTTCCACCTCATAACCCTGCTCGATCAGCAGAAGGGCGGAAACGGAAGAGTCCACGCCGCCGGACATGCCGACAATGACGCGCTTGTTGGTGGTGTCAGAAGGGGCTGGATCACGCATAGCAGTTCAATGAGTGTCTTGAAAAAGGACGCGATTCTATCAGGCCCGGACGCGCAAGGCTAAAGAGAAGGACGGATCAGCGTCAGACTGTGGCGATGACCGGCCAGATAATCGTCGATGCAACGGATGATCAGCTCGCTACGCCAGTGTTCACGTTGTTCGAGCAACTCGTTGCGGGTCAGCCACTTGGCGCCGAGGATCCCGTCGTCCAATTGATACTCGGGGTGGTGTTCCAAGGCCTTGGCGGCGAAACAGACGCGTTGGTAGGTCATGCCGTTGCTGGGGGCGGTGTACAGATAAATGCCTACCACGGCGGTGGGCTCGACGTCCCAGCCGGTTTCTTCCAGGGTTTCGCGCACGGCGGCTTCGATCAGGGTTTCGTTCGGATCCAGGTGGCCTGCAGGCTGGTTGAGCACCGCCCGTCCGCCCTTGGATTCTTCTACCATCAGGAAACGGCCGTTGTCTTCGACGATGGTGGCGACGGTGATGTGGGGTTTCCAGTCCATGAAGTGTTCCCGATTCAAAGGTTGAGCGCGGTCAAATGTGGGAGCGAGCCTGCTCGCGATA
>NZ_JABWQV010000293.1 GCF_014268615.1 Pseudomonas tehranensis
AGAGCCCAGCGGGAGCAAGCTCCCTCGCCATGGGGCAGTGTGAACTGCGAAAAAAGGGAAGCCTTGGCTTCCCTTTTTTCATCCCGACGACCTTCAGATCACCTGAACAATAGCCTTGGTCACCGCATCGATGTTGTTCTGGTTCAGCGCGGCCACGCAGATGCGGCCGGTGTCCAGGGCATAGATGCCGAACTCGTTGCGCAGGCGCGTCACTTGTTCAACGGTCAGGCCGGAGTAGGAAAACATCCCGCGCTGGCGTGCGACGAAGCTGAAATCCCGCTGCGGAGCGGCTTTAGCCAGCATGTCCACCATCTGGTTGCGCATGCCGCGAATCCGCAGGCGCATTTCTGCCAGTTCCGCTTCCCACTGGGCCCGCAGTTCCGGGCTGTTGAGCACGGCCGCGACAATGCTGGCGCCGTGGGTCGGCGGGTTGGAGTAGTTGGTGCGGATCACACGCTTGACCTGGGACAGTACCCGGGCACTTTCCTCTTTCGACTCGCTGACGATCGACAGGGCGCCAACGCGCTCGCCGTACAGCGAGAACGATTTGGAGAACGAGCTGGACGCGAAGAAGGTCAGGCCCGACTCAGCGAACAGGCGCACGGCGGCGGCGTCTTCGTCGATCCCGTCGCCAAAGCCCTGATAAGCCATGTCCAAAAATGGAACGTGGTTCTTGGCCTTGACCACGGCCAGCACGTTTTTCCAGTCCTCGGGGCTCAGGTCCACGCCGGTGGGGTTATGGCAGCAGGCGTGCAGCACGACGATCGATCGGTCGGGCAGGGCGTTGAGGTCTTCCAGCAGGCCGCTGCGGTTCACGTCATGGGTGGCGGCGTCGTAGTAGCGGTAGTTCTGCACCGGGAACCCGGCGGTTTCGAACAGCGCACGGTGGTTTTCCCAGCTTGGATCGCTGATGGCCACGACGGCGTCAGGCAGCAGTTGCTTGAGGAAGTCGGCACCGATCTTCAGTGCGCCGGTGCCGCCCACGGCTTGGGTGGTGATGACGCGACCGGAGGCGATCAATGGACTGTCTTTGCCGAACAACAAGGTCTGGACCGCCTGGTCGTAGGCAGCAATGCCGTCGATTGGCAGGTAACCACGGGAAACGTGTTGGGCCACGCGGATCGTCTCGGCTTCGACAACGGCGCGCAGAAGTGGAATGCGCCCCTCCTCGTTGCAGTAAACACCCACGCCCAGATTGACCTTATTGGTACGGGTGTCGGCGTTGAATGCTTCGTTGAGGCCCAGGATGGGGTCGCGTGGTGCCAATTCGACAGCGGAAAACAGGCTCATTATTGCGCGGCTCTGAATGGAGTGTGGGGGGACGTGTAGCGCTCCAGCCGAATGCACTAGAGCGGTGCACAAACGGGGAGCTAGTATAGAGGCCATCACCGGGCGCGGCGACAGGCGAATCGGTTTTTAAGGCAAGTATTTTCGTTTTTTTTCGACCGTTAGTCCCCTGGCGGCGTCAAAGACTTCAAGGCGTGTAGGACGTTCGTCTTGAAAGCGAAGGCATTCACCTCCACATTGTACGAATCCCAGTTTTTTCCTCGGGCGACATCAGTCGTTTCGGTCTTTCTCGTTCCTGTTGGCTGGCCGACAGGGGTGAACCCAGAGGTTATGTTATGTCTGAATTCCAGCTAGTCACCCGATTCCAGCCCGCCGGCGACCAGCCGGAAGCCATTCGCCTGATGGTCGAAGGCATCGAGGCCGGGCTGGCGCACCAGACGCTGCTCGGTGTGACAGGCTCGGGCAAGACTTTCAGCATCGCCAACGTGATTGCCCAGGTGCAGCGCCCGACCTTGGTGCTGGCACCGAACAAGACCCTGGCGGCGCAGCTGTATGGCGAGTTCAAGGCGTTTTTCCCCAATAACGCGGTGGAGTACTTCGTCTCCTATTACGACTACTACCAGCCCGAGGCCTACGTACCGTCGTCGGACACCTTCATCGAGAAGGATGCTTCGATCAACGATCACATCGAACAGATGCGGCTCTCGGCCACCAAGGCATTGCTCGAGCGCAAGGACGCGATCATCGTCACTACGGTGTCGTGCATCTACGGTCTGGGTAGCCCGGAAACGTACCTGAAGATGGTCTTGCACGTTGATCGCGGCGACAAGCTCGACCAGCGAGCCTTGCTGCGCCGCCTGGCGGACCTGCAATACACCCGCAACGACATGGATTTCGCCCGGGCAACGTTCCGGGTCCGTGGCGATGTGATCGACATCTACCCGGCCGAATCGGACCTGGAGGCGATCCGCATCGAGCTGTTCGATGACGAAGTGGAGAGCATTTCGGCGTTCGATCCGCTGACCGGTGAGGTGATCCGCAAGCTGCCGCGCTTCACCTTCTACCCCAAGAGCCACTACGTGACGCCCCGGGAAACCCTGCTGGACGCTATCGAGGGGATCAAGGTTGAGCTGCAGGAGCGCCTGGAATACTTGCGGTCGAACAACAAACTGGTGGAAGCCCAGCGGCTGGAGCAGCGGACCCGATTCGACCTGGAGATGATCCTGGAGCTGGGTTACTGCAACGGCATCGAAAACTACTCGCGCTACCTGTCGGGTCGCCCGGCGGGCGCGCCACCGCCTACGTTGTATGACTATCTGCCGGCCGATGCCTTGCTGGTGATCGACGAATCCCACGTCAGCGTGCCCCAGGTCGGGGCCATGTACAAAGGCGACCGGTCCCGCAAGGAAACCCTGGTGGAATACGGTTTCCGCCTGCCCTCGGCGCTGGATAACCGGCCGATGCGCTTTGATGAATGGGAAAGTGTGAGTCCGCAGACGATTTTCGTCTCCGCCACCCCAGGCAACTACGAGGCCGAGCATGCCGGCCGGGTGGTCGAACAGGTGGTGCGGCCCACCGGGCTGGTCGATCCACAGGTTGAGGTGCGCCCGGCGCTGACTCAGGTCGATGATCTGCTCTCGGAAATCTCCAAACGAGTGGCAGTGGAGGAGCGGGTGCTGGTCACCACGCTGACCAAGCGCATGGCCGAAGACCTGACTGATTATCTGGCCGACCACGGTGTGCGGGTGCGTTACCTGCACTCGGACATCGACACGGTGGAGCGGGTCGAGATTATTCGCGACCTGCGCCTGGGTACGTTCGACGTGCTGGTGGGGATCAACCTGCTGCGCGAAGGCCTGGACATGCCGGAGGTGTCATTGGTGGCAATCCTGGACGCCGACAAGGAAGGTTTCCTGCGCTCCGAGCGTTCGTTGATCCAGACCATCGGTCGGGCGGCGCGTAACCTTAACGGCCGGGCGATTCTTTATGCCGATCGTATCACCGGTTCCATGGAGCGGGCCATCGGCGAGACCGAGCGTCGTCGCGATAAACAGATTGCCTTCAACCTGGCCAACGGCATCACGCCAAAAGGGGTGTTCAAGGACGTCGCCGACATCATGGAGGGCGCCACTGTGCCCGGCTCGCGCAGCAAGAAGCGCAAGGGCATGGCCAAGGCCGCCGAAGAGAGCGCCCGTTACGAAGCCGAACTGCGCTCGCCGAGCGAAATCAGCAAGCGTATCCGTCAGTTGGAAGAGAAAATGTACCAACTGGCCCGGGACTTGGAGTTCGAAGCCGCGGCGCAGTTGCGTGACGAGATTGGCAAGCTACGCGAGCGGTTGCTGACTGTCTGAGGTGTTGTGGCGACTGTAATGGCCTCATCGCGAGCAGGCTCGCTCCCACAACTGACCGAGTTGTCCAGGCCGGACGCGGTCCCTTGTGGGAGCGAGCCTGCTCGCGATTGAAGGTGAGTCGGTCTGACCGGTGCCACACAAATCCCCCTCTCACTGGAGCCCGCCCACCCTCGCCTGTTACCATTCGCCCTCTGTTTCATCTTCGCTTTTATATTCTTTCCGAGACATGCCATGACCACCGTCCGCACCCGCATCGCGCCTTCGCCCACTGGCGATCCCCATGTCGGCACCGCTTACATCGCTTTGTTCAACTATTGCTTTGCCAAGCAGCACGGCGGTGAGTTCATCCTGCGGATCGAGGACACTGACCAGTTGCGTTCGACTCGCGAGTCCGAACAGCAGATTTTCGACGCGTTGCGCTGGCTGGGCATCGACTGGAGCGAAGGCCCTGACGTTGGCGGCCCCCATGGCCCATATCGCCAGAGCGAGCGCGGCGATATCTACAAGCAGTACTGCCAGCAACTGGTGGACATGGGCCACGCCTTCCCGTGCTTCTGCACTGCCGAAGAGCTGGACCAGATGCGCGCCGAGCAGATGGCTCGCGGCGAAACCCCGCGCTACGACGGTCGCGCGCTGCTGCTGTCCAAGGAAGAAGTCGCCCGTCGCCTGGCCGCCGGCGAGCCCCATGTGGTCCGCATGAAGGTGCCGACCGAAGGCGTCTGCGTGGTGCCGGACATGCTGCGCGGTGACGTCGAGATCCCGTGGGATCGCATGGACATGCAAGTGCTGATGAAGACCGACGGCCTGCCAACGTATTTTCTGGCGAACGTGGTCGACGATCACCTGATGGGCATCACCCACGTCCTGCGCGGTGAAGAGTGGCTGCCGTCGGCGCCGAAACTGATCCTGCTTTATGAATACTTCGGCTGGGAACAACCGCAGTTGTGCTATATGCCGCTGCTGCGTAACCCGGACAAGAGCAAATTGTCCAAGCGCAAGAACCCGACGTCGGTGACCTTCTATGAACGCATGGGCTTCATGCCCGAGGCGATGCTCAACTATCTGGGGCGCATGGGCTGGTCGATGCCGGACGAGCGCGAGAAGTTCTCGCTGCAGGAAATGGTCGAGCACTTCGACCTGTCGCGGGTGTCGCTGGGTGGTCCGATCTTCGATGTCGAGAAACTTTCCTGGCTCAACGGTCAGTGGTTGCGTGACCTGCCGGTAGAAGAGTTCGCCGCACGGGTGCAAAAGTGGGCATTGAACCCTGAGTACATGATGAAAATCGCTCCCCATGTGCAGGGCAGGGTGGAAACCTTCAGCCAGATCGCCCCCCTGGCCGGCTTCTTCTTTGCCGGTGGCGTGACCCCGGATGCCAAGCTGTTCGAGTCCAAGAAACTTTCCGGTGATCAGGTGCGCCAGTTGATGCAATTGATCCTGTGGAAACTTGAAAGTCTGCGTCAGTGGGAAAAGGACAGCATCACTGCGACCATCCAGGCCGTGGTCGAATCGCTGGAGCTGAAACTGCGTGATGCCATGCCGCTGATGTTCGCTGCCATTACTGGCCAAGCCAGTTCGGTGTCGGTACTCGATGCCATGGAGATCCTCGGCCCGGACCTGACCCGCTTCCGTCTGCGCCAGGCCATCGATCTGCTCGGTGGTGTGTCGAAGAAGGAGAACAAGGAGTGGGAAAAACTGCTGGGCGCGATTGCCTGATGGCCCTGTAGGAGCTGACGAGCGAAGCGAGGCTGCGATCTTTTTATCATTCGCTTGAGATTCAATTAGCTGGGGAAAGATCGCAGCCTCGCTTCGCTC
>NZ_JABWQV010000294.1 GCF_014268615.1 Pseudomonas tehranensis
TCATCGCGAGCAGGCTCGCTCCCACAGGATCTACGCGGTCCCTGTGGGAGCGAGCCTGCTCGCGATTGGACCTGCGTGATCGTCTTTTAAAATCGCAATAATGGCCTTTCATCCAATTGTCATATTTCAGCCATAGAGTGTTCACACGGCTTACCGATACTTGGCCGACTTAACACACCTATCTGCTAGGAGTAAGGCATGAAACTGAAGCGTTTGATGACGGCAATGACCTTTGTCGCCGCTGGCGTTGCGACCGCCCACGCGGTTGCCGCTGTCGACCCAGCCATCCCGAGCTACACCAAGACCACTGGTGTGTCGGGCAACCTGTCCAGCGTCGGCTCCGATACCCTGGCCAACCTGATGACCTTGTGGGCAGAGAACTACAAGAAAGAATACCCGAACGTAAACATTCAGATTCAGGCCGCCGGTTCCTCTACCGCGCCACCTGCTCTGACTGAAGGCACCTCCAACCTGGGCCCGATGAGCCGCAAGATGAAGGACAACGAGCTGCAGGCCTTCGAAACCAAATACGGTTACAAGCCTACCGCCGTACCGGTTGCCGTTGACGCCTTGGCTGTGTTCGTACACAAGGACAACCCGATCAAAGGCCTGACCATGGCTCAGGTCGACGCGATTTTCTCGTCCACTCGCCTGTGCGGCGCCAAGGCTGACGTCAAGACCTGGGGCGACCTGGGCGTGACCGGTGACCTGGCCAACAAGCCAGTCCAGCTGTTCGGTCGTAACTCGGTATCCGGCACCTACGGCTACTTCAAAGAAGAAGCCCTGTGCAAAGGCGACTACAAGTCCAACGTCAATGAACAGCCTGGTTCGGCGTCGGTTGTACAGTCCATCAGCAGCTCGCTCAACGGCGTTGGCTACTCGGGCATCGGCTACAAGACCGCCAGCGTGAAAACCGTTGCCCTTGCCAAGAAAGAAGGCGGCGAGTTCATCGAAGACACCGAAGAAAACACCCTGAACGGCAAGTACCCACTGTCGCGTTTCCTCTACGTCTACATCAACAAGGCGCCGAACAAGCCTCTGGCTCCGCTGGAAGCCGAGTTCCTGAAGCTGGTCCTGTCCAAACAAGGTCAGGAAGTTGTGGTCAAGGACGGCTACATCCCACTGCCAGCCAAGGTTGCCGCCAAGGCTCTGGCTGACCTGGGTCTGTCCGAAGGCGCCAACGTCGCCAAGAAGTAACACCTGAGCCCGGGCCGCACCCGGGCTTTTGTGGGAGCGGGCTTGCTCGCGAAGAGGCCAGTGTATTCAACACTGATGTTGACTGGCCCCACGCTTTCGCGAGCAAGCCCGCTCCCACACCCAATTTCCTGTCCGCTGCCGGTATTCACGGGCGGCGGATTTGTTGCGTCACTGCATTGTCATCTTTCTGTCATACAGGATCGCTAGGGTGTGCGCATGAATGATCTGGCCAATTCCACAATGACTACGACTTCCCCTCCCAAGCGCATTGACTTCAATACGCCTGAACTGCAACGCAAGCGCCGCATCCGCGCGCTCAAGGATCGCCTGACCCGCTGGTACGTTCTGGTCGGCGGGCTCGCCGTGCTGGCGGCCATTACCTTGATTTTCTTCTTTCTGGCGTACGTGGTCCTCCCGCTGTTTCAGGGCGCGGACCTGACCTCCAAGGACTCGATTACGCCTGCCTGGATGCAGGACGCCGGCAAACCGCTGATGATCGCCATCGAAGAGCAAAACCAGGTGGCGATGCGGATCTCCGACAAGGGCCAGGCGCTGTTCTTCGACATCGACACCGGGGCAGAGCTGCGTCGTGTCGACCTGCCGGTGCCGGCGGGTGCCAGCGTGACCTCCATCGGCGAAGACCAGCCCGGCAGCCCGCTGGTGGTGATCGGTCTGTCCAACGGCCAGGCGCTGGTGCTGCGCCATACCTATAAAGTCAGCTATCCAGACGGCAAGAAAACCATCTCGCCGGCCATTGAGTACCCGTACGGTGAAACGCCGATTGTGCTCAACGAGCAGGGCGCGCCGCTGGAGCACGTATCGCTCAACGCCACTGATTCGACCCTGTTGCTCGCCGGCTCCACGGGCGCGCAACTGCAGGTGTTGTCGATCACCAGTGAAGAAAACATGATGACCGGTGAAGTCACCAGCGAGCAGACGCGTATCGATCTGCCGCAGATGACCGAGCCGGTCAAAAACATCTTCGTCGACCCACGTCAGCAATGGCTGTATGTCGTCAACGGACGTGCCCAGGCCGACGTGTTCAGCCTGCGCGACAAGAGCCTCAACGGCCGCTACAAGCTGCTTGAGAACGGCGATGCCCAGGTCACTGCCAGCACGCAGCTGGTGGGCGGGATCTCCCTGATCATTGGTGACTCCACCGGTGGCCTGGCTCAATGGTTCATGGCCCGTGACCCGGACGGCGAACAGCGTCTGAAGCAGATTCGTACCTTCCAGATGGGCACTGCGCCGGTCATCGAGATCACCGCCGAGGAACGGCGCAAAGGTTTCGTGGCCCTGGACGCGTCCGGCAAACTCGGCGTGTTCCACAGCACCGCTCACCGCACCTTGCTGGTGGACCAGGTGGTCGACGGCCAGGGCTTGTTCGGTATGTCGCCCCGGGCCAACCGTCTGCTCGTGGAGCAAGGCGGCAAATTACAACCGTTGCTGCTGGAGAACCCGCATCCGGAAGTCTCGTGGAGCGCGTTGTGGGGCAAGGTCTGGTACGAAAACTACGACGAGCCTAAGTACGTCTGGCAATCGACCGCGGCCAACACCGATTTCGAACCCAAGATGAGCCTTTCGCCGCTGACCTTCGGCACCCTGAAAGCTGCGTTCTACGCGATGCTGCTGGCTGCGCCGCTGGCGATTGCTGCCGCGATCTACACCGCATACTTCATGGCCCCAAGCTTGCGCCGCAAGGTCAAGCCGGTGATCGAGCTGATGGAAGCGATGCCGACGGTGATCCTCGGTTTCTTCGCCGGCCTGTTCCTGGCGCCTTACGTCGAAGGGCATCTACCGGGTATTTTCAGCCTGCTGATGTTGATGCCGATCGGCATCCTGGTGGCCGGTTTCGTCTTCAGCCGCTTGCCTGAGTCCGTGCGTCTGAAAGTGCCAGAAGGCTGGGAAAGCGCGATGCTGATCCCGGTGATCCTGTTCGTGGGCTGGCTCTCGCTCTACATGAGCCCGTACATGGAAGCCTGGTTCTTCGGTGGCGACATGCGCATGTGGATCTCCCATGACCTGGGCATCACCTACGACCAGCGCAACGCCCTGGTAGTCGGCCTGGCGATGGGTTTTGCGGTCATCCCGAACATCTACTCCATCGCTGAAGACGCCGTGTTCAGTGTGCCGCGTGGCCTGACCCTGGGCTCGCTGGCCCTCGGTGCCACGCCGTGGCAGACCATGACCCGCGTGGTGATTCTCACCGCCAGCCCCGGCATCTTCTCGGCGCTGATGATCGGCATGGGCCGTGCGGTCGGTGAAACCATGATCGTGCTCATGGCCACCGGTAACACGCCGGTCATGGAAATGAACCTGTTCGAAGGTCTGCGCACCCTGGCGGCCAACGTGGCGGTGGAAATGCCTGAATCGGAAGTCGGCGGCAGTCATTACCGCGTGCTGTTCCTGTCGGCGCTGGTGCTGCTGCTGTTCACCTTCATCATGAACACCCTCGCCGAGCTGATCCGTCAGCGTCTGCGCAAGAAATATTCGTCGCTTTAAGAAAGGTAGAAGTCTGTGAAACAGAACTCCCTGAAAGGATGGTTCAAGAGCGGCGCCCCCGGCGTCTGGATCAGCGGTGGCGCGGTGTCCATCGCGGTCATCATGACCATTGGCCTGCTGGCAGTGATTGCCGTGCGCGGTCTGGGCCATTTCTGGCCGGCGGACCTGATCCACGCCAGCTACAACGTGCCGGGCATGCCCGCGCATCTGGTTGTAGGCGAAGTGGTGCAGAAGGAATCAGTGCCCCGCGAGCGTCTGAAAAGCGCTGGCCTGCCGGTGCCGGACGAAGGCCCCGAGTTCATGACCCGTGAGTTGATCAAGGTCGGCAACCGGGACCTCAACGGCACGGATTTCACCTGGATCGTCGGTGACTGGCTGACCAACCAGACCACGCCGCCGGAGCTGATGGCCATCGAGCGTCGCGAGTGGGGTAATTTCTACGGCTACCTGGTCAACGTCAAAGAGAACGGCAAGGTCATCGCCGAAGGCGAAGCGGCCTGGCCGGAACTGCAAGCTCGCGTGGCCCGGGTCAACAAGCTCGCGGCCGAGCTCAAGACCCTGGAAAAATCCGACATCGGTGCAATCAACGCAGGGCTTGAGCGCATTCGTCTCAAAGGCCGCAAGCTGGAGCTTGATGGCAAACTGGACGCCGCGGCGCAAGCGGATCTGGACGCTGACCGTGCTGAGCTCGATGCCCGTTACAAGGACATCGAAGCGCGTCTGGGTGATCTGCACGCGCAGTTCAACCGCGACAGCCTGACCGCCCGCGATGCCAATGGCAAAGAACTGGAAATCGAAATCGGCAAAGTGGTTCACGCCTACCAGCCGAACGGCATGGGGACGTTCACCAAGATCGGTTTCTATTTCAGCAAGGTCTGGGAATTCCTCAGCGACGATCCTCGTGAAGCCAACACCGAAGGCGGGATCTTCCCGGCGATTTTCGGCACCGTCATGATGACCCTGATCATGGCGATGGTCGTGACGCCATTCGGTGTGCTGGCAGCGGTGTACCTGCGCGAATACGCTCGTCAGGGACCGATGACCCGCCTGATCCGTATTGCGGTGAACAACCTGGCGGGCGTACCGGCCATCGTTTACGGCGTGTTCGGCCTGGGCTTCTTCGTTTATGTGTTGGGTGGTTCGGTTGACCGGTTGTTCTTCCCCGAAGCCCTGCCGGCGCCGACTTTCGGTACCCCGGGCCTGCTCTGGGCGTCCCTGACCCTGGCGCTGCTGGCGGTGCCGGTGGTGATCGTGGCCACCGAAGAAGGCCTGGCGCGTATCCCGCGTACCGTGCGCGAAGGCTCCCTGGCCCTGGGCGCGACCAAGGCCGAGACACTGTGGAAAATCGTGCTGCCGATGGCGAGCCCGGCGATGATGACCGGCATGATCCTCGCGGTGGCTCGCGCCGCCGGTGAAGTGGCGCCATTGATGCTGGTGGGCGTGGTGAAACTGGCCCCGTCGCTGCCGCTGGACGGCAACTACCCGTACCTGCACCTGGACCAGAAGATCATGCACCTGGGCTTTCACATCTATGACGTAGGCTTCCAGAGCCCGAACGTCGAAGCGGCGCGACCGTTGGTATATGCCACGGCGCTGTTGCTGGTGCTGGTGATTGCCACGCTCAACCTATCGGCGGTGTGGATCCGTAACCACCTGCGCGAGAAGTACAAAGCGTTGGATAGCTGATTTTTATGTGGGAGCGGGCTTGCTCGCGAAGACGG
>NZ_JABWQV010000295.1 GCF_014268615.1 Pseudomonas tehranensis
GCCTTCGCGAGCAAGCCCGCTCCCACAGGTGCTATGGCGAGCACATAATCTGCGAACGCCGCTGATCCATTGTGGGAGCGAGCCTGCTCGCGATGAGGCTGGCACTTTCAGCATCGACGCAAGTGAACCACCGCCTTCGCGAGCAAGCCCGCTCCCACAGGTATTGGCGGCGGGCTGATCACCGCCGAGCAAGAAGGCTTATTGCTGGGCGATGCTATAGCCGTCGAACGCTTTCTGCTGTTGCAGGGCGGTGACGATGCTTTTGCGGGTGACCGGTTGTTCGGTGCCGTCGTTGTCCAGGAAGATGTCATTTTCCAGCTCGGCCTGGTCGCCTTCGCCGACGAAACTGAAGCCCAGGAATTCGAAGGCCTCGCGGTCGACGTTCGGCTTGGAGCGTGGGGTGCGCAAGGGTAGGGTGACGCTGATGCCGTCCTTGCTGATGACAAACACTTCGGCCTCTTTCTTGGGCCGCGACGCCTTGCCTTTGCTGCCGCTCGGATTGCTGATGGCCTGGTGGGTCTGGTTCAGCACTTTCAGGGCCAGGCCATAAACCAGTTCCTGGAAGGCCGGGTCGTCCTTGTAGCTGGACAGGATACGGCTGATGGGGAAGCGGCTGCTCAGGTCTTCCAGTGCTGCGAAATCGGCGGCTTCGGCGTCCTTGAGCTGCTTGAGCTGGCCCATCAGTTCGTAGGCCTTGTCATCGTCGAACGCGTCATGGGCCTGGCGGATGGCGTTGCGCAGCTCACGGATCTGGTCGCTTTCGCGGTTCGACTGGAACGCATCGAGAACCATCTCACTGATGCTTTTGGCCTGAGGCAGATGCTGTGAAAGATTGATGGAGTTTTCGTATTCCGCTTTGGACGACAGGGTGACTACGGATTCAGCGGTATTGGAATCGGACATTGAAATTTCACTACTTCTGTTAGCTGGATGAGGCGAGAAAGGCGTTGAGCTTTTTTCCGGTCGCCTAATCTATTGGACCCGGGCGGCGTTGTCACGGTTGAACCGGTGGCAGGTCAGCATTTGTTGTTCAGGTACGCCTCATTGGCAGATCACATTCTTGCCGGCCACCTTGGAGCGATACAGCGCCTGGTCCGCCCGGTCCAGCAGCATCGTGTGCGGCTCATCCTCACGTCGCTGCACCACGCCAAAACTCATGGTGACCTGGAAATCGCCCACCGGCAGCAGGTCGGACAGACTCCGGCGAATGGTTTCAGCCATCAGGCAGGCGTCGGCCAGGGAGGTATTGGGCAAAATCATGATGAACTCATCACCCCCCCAGCGTGCGAGCAAGTCGCCGTCGCGTTCGCAGCGTTTAACGGCTTGCACCACTTGTACCAGCGCTGCGTCGCCAAAAGCATGACCGTAACGATCATTGATGTCCTTGAAGTCATCGACGTCCATGGCGATCAGTGACAATGGCTCGCGAAAGCGCTGGGCACGCTCGCAGGCCAGCGGCAGGGCCTGTTCGAGGCGATAGCGGTTGGCAACCCGTGTCAGGGCGTCGGTTTCGGCAAGCCTGCGGTTTTCGTCGAGCTGGATCTGCAACTGGCGGTTGACCCGGGACAGTTCCAGGGTGCGCTCCTGGATGACGGCTTCCAGCGATTTGTTACGCTGTTCCAGTTGTTCGAACAGACGCTTCTTGTCGTCAATGCTGCGATGGGCGCCGATCATGCGCGCCACGGTGCCGTCGGGGTTACGGGCGATCACATAGCCACGGTCCTCGATCCACAGCCAGGAGCCGTCGCGCGTGCGACAGCGGTATTCGGCCTGGTAGTGATGGGCGCGTTGTTGCAGGTGGTCGTCGAACAAAGCCATCACCTGCGGATAGTCATCGGGATGGATCACGCTTTCCCACGTCAGCACGGTGTTATCGAGTGAGTGAGGCGGATACCCCAGCATCGTGTACCAGCCAGGGTTGCGGTAGACGAACCCGGTGTTGGCGTTCCAGTCCCAGATGCCATCGCTGACCAGCTCAAGGATGGTGTGCAGCACACCTTCGTCCAGGCCGGACAGGTCGAGGCGCAGCATATCGATGTTCGAGGCGTCGCCCATCGTCGTTTCCTCAATCAGCCTTGATATCAAAATGCTCGTCCAAGGATGAAGAGTAGCCGATAGGGCGCGAGAGGGACTAGCGGAGGCGATACCTTGAGCGTAGGAGCTGTCGAGCGAAGCGAGGCTGCGATCTTTTGATCTTTCGCTTGAGACTCAAGTGGCTGGGGAAAGATCGCAGCCTCGTTGCACTCGTCAGCTCCTACGTTGTCATTCGGCTGGGGTTTGGGGTTTGCCCCATTTCTCCAAGGCAAACTCGACGAAGCTGCGCAACTTCGGCAAACGGTAGCGATCCTGGGCGTACATCAGGTTCATCGGGCGATGAGGCAGTTGATAGTCCTGCAGCAGCGCTACCAGTTGGCCGTCCTTCAAATCCTGCTCCACCAGCGCGTCGGGCAGCATCACTACGCCCATGCCGGCCAGGGCGGCGCGGTGCAGGCCCGAGGAACTATTGATCAACATCGGTCCGTTCACCGGTACTTTGATTTCGCCGTCCGGGCCGTTGATGGGCCAATGATCCTGGGCGAACCGCCACTCATCGCCCGCCGGATAAGCGAATGACAGGCAGTCATGCTGTTGCAGGTCGACGGGTTTTTCTGGTGTGCCTCGCCGGGCCAGGTAAGCCGGGGAGGCGCAGATGGTCAGGGTGTAATCCATCAAGGGGCGGGCGATGCATTTCGGGTCTGGATGGCCCAGGCGGATGGCGACGTCGAAGCCATGCTCAAGCAGGTCCAGGCGTTGGTTGGTCAGCACCACGTCGAGCTTGACCTGCGGGTGACGCTGGCTGAACTCGGCCAGGGCAGGCGCGAGACGTTCGGTGCCGATGGTCAGCGGCGCGGTGATGCGCAAGAGGCCGGTGGGCTCGCCCTGGGTCTGCTCGGCCAGCCGTTCGGAGTCGGCCACCAGCCCCAGCACTTCTGAGCAGCGCTGATAGTAGACCGAGCCGAATTCCGTCAGGCGCTGACGACGGGTCGTACGGTTGATCAGGCGCACGCCGAGACGTTGCTCCAATGCACGAAGATGATTGCCCACCATGGTCGTAGACATTTCGCACGCTTGGGCCGCCGCGGTCAGGCTGCCAGTTTCTACCACCTTCACGTAAACGGTCATTGCCTGGAGCAGGTCCATTATCAAGCTCAGCTTTTAGATGATTGAAGTAAAGCAGCATTTATCCATCAGGAGTGGCTAACCATACTGGAAAAAACCACCTGATGGAGCTTGAAGCCATGACCGCCACCTGCCTGATGACCACTTACCAACCCCTGGCGCTGAATTTTACCCATGGGTTGGGTACGCGCCTGTGGGATCAGGACGGTCGCGAGTACCTGGATGCGGTGGCGGGCGTGGCCGTGACCAACGTCGGCCATTCCCACCCTCGATTGGTGGCGGCTATCAGCGAGCAGGCTGGCCTGCTGCTGCACACCTCCAACCTGTACGGCATCGACTGGCAGCAACGGTTGGCGAAAAAACTCACTCAGCTCTCGGCAATGGAACGGGTGTTTTTTAACAACTCCGGTGCCGAGGCCAACGAAACCGCACTGAAACTGGCGCGCCTTTATGGCTGGCACAAAGGTATCGAGCAGCCACTGGTGGTGGTCATGGAGAATGCGTTTCACGGACGCACGTTGGGCACCTTGTCCGCCAGTGATGGCCCGGCGGTGCGCTTGGGCTTCAATCGGTTGCCGGGGGATTTCATCAAGGTGCCATTCGGTGATCTGGCGGCGCTGGACAATATCCAGCAGGTCCACGGTGAGCGCATCGTTGCGGTGCTGGTGGAACCGATCCAGGGCGAGAGCGGTGTGCAACTTGCACCGCCAGGCTATCTCAAGGCCTTGCGCCAACTGTGCACCCGGCGCGCCTGGTTGCTGATGCTCGACGAGATCCAGACTGGCATCGGCCGCACCGGCCAATGGTTTGCCTTCCAGCACGAAGGCATCGTGCCGGACGTCATGACCCTGGCCAAGGGCTTGGGCAATGGCGTGCCCATCGGCGCCTGCGTGGCCCGGGGCAAAGCCGCCGAACTGTTTACGCCTGGCAGCCACGGCAGCACCTTCGGCGGTAATCCGCTGGCTTGTCGGGTGGGCTGCACGGTGCTGGACATCATCCAGGAGCAAGGTTTACTGGACAACGCCAGGCATCGGGGCGAACAGTTGCTCAACCGGCTGAGGGCCGAACTGGCGGACAACCCGAACGTGCTGGCGATTCGCGGCCAGGGCTTGATGATCGGCGTCGAACTCAAGCAACCGGTTCGCGATCTGAGCCTTTGCGCTGCGCGCGACCACGCTCTGCTGATCAATGTCACGCGGGGCAAGACCATCCGCCTGCTGCCGCCGTTGACGCTCGATGGACGAGAAGTGGAAATGATCGTCAGGGGCGTGAGCCGCTGCCTGGCGCAGGTGTAAGCCAGGCGAGACGCAGCGCACGGAATTTTTGCCAAATGCTGCGTTCCAACGCCAGCCAGAGTCGATAGCCTAAGCTCAGGTACTTCAGAACCAAAATACCAGGAGCATCTTCATGTTCACCTCGCGTCGCTTGATTGTTGTCGCAACCGCTGTGGCCCTGCTGTCCGGCTGCGCGTCGCCTAATCCTTATGACAACCAGGGGCAGGCTTCCACAGAGTCCTCCGGCATGAGCAAGACTGCCAAGTACGGCGGCCTCGGTGCCCTGGCCGGTGCGTTGGCCGGTGCGGCCATCGGTCACGATAACCGTGGCAAGGGTGCATTGATCGGCGCTGCGGTTGTGGGGGCTTCCGCAGCCGGTTACGGTTACTACGCCGACCAGCAGGAAAAGAAACTGCGTGCCAGCATGGCCAATACCGGCGTTGAAGTGCAGCGCCAGGGTGACCAGATCAAACTGATCATGCCGGGCAACATCACCTTCGCCACCGACTCGGCGAACATCGCGTCCAGTTTCTACCAGCCGCTGAACAACCTGGCCAACTCCCTCAAGGAGTTCAACCAGAACCAGATCGAAATCGTGGGTTACACCGACAGCACCGGCAGCCGCCAGCACAACATGGATCTGTCGCAACGTCGTGCACAGAGCGTGGCGACCTATCTGACCTCCCAAGGTGTCAGTGGCGCCAACCTGACGGCCCGCGGTGCCGGCCCGGACAATCCGGTGGCGAGCAATGCCGACGTCAATGGCCGCGCGCAGAACCGTCGTGTCGAGGTCAACCTCAAGGCGATTCCTGGACAGCAATATCAGGGGGCACCGGCGCAGCAGGGGCAGACTTACCAGCAGTACCCATAACCGCTGGGCTGCAAATGAAAGGGGGGCCCCTAAAAACAGGGCCCCCCTTTTTTGCGGCTAGCGTTTGGACCTTTGTGGCGAGGGAGCTTGCTCCCGCT
>NZ_JABWQV010000296.1 GCF_014268615.1 Pseudomonas tehranensis
GGGGGGGGGGGGGGGCGTTTTCAGTCGAGCGTTGAAGCCTTAGGCTTGAACGACCGGGATGTTGGCATTGGCAGCCGCTTCACGGAACTCGGCGATCTGGTCGAAGCTCAGGTAGCGGTACACGTCCGCTGCCATGCTGTCGATCTTGCCGGCGTATTCCATGTACTCCTCGACGGTCGGCAGGCGACCCAGGATGGATGCCACGGATGCCAGTTCGGCCGAAGCCAGGTAGACATTCGCGCCGTCGCCCAGACGGTTCGGGAAGTTACGGGTCGACGTCGACACCACGGTGGAGTTCGGTTCCACGCGTGCCTGGTTACCCATGCACAGCGAGCAGCCTGGCATTTCCATCCGGGCACCGGCCTTGCCGTAGATGCCGTAGTAGCCTTCTTCGGTGAGCTGGTGAGCGTCCATCTTGGTCGGCGGCGAGAGCCACAGACGAGTTGGCAACTGACCCTTGACCTGTTCCAGCAACTTACCGGCAGCGCGGAAGTGGCCGATGTTGGTCATGCACGAACCGATGAATACTTCGTCGATCTTCTGCCCAGCGACGCTGGAGAGCAGGCGGGCATCGTCCGGGTCGTTCGGCGCGCAGAGCACAGGCTCCTTGACGTCGGCCAGGTCGATCTCGATGACTTCGGCGTACTCGGCGTCCTTGTCGGCTTCCAGCAGTTCCGGGTTGGCCAGCCAGGCTTCCATCGCCTGGGCACGACGCTCCAGGGTGCGGGCATCGCCGTAGCCTTCGCCGATCATCCAGCGCAGCAGGGTGATGTTCGATTGCAGGTATTCGGCAATCGATTCCTTGGACAGCTTGATGGTGCAACCGGCAGCCGAACGTTCGGCCGAGGCGTCGGACAGTTCGAACGCTTGCTCGACGGTCAGGGTTTCCAGTCCTTCGATTTCCAGGATGCGGCCGGAGAAGGCGTTCTTCTTGCCTTTCTTCTCGACGGTCAACAGACCTTTCTGGATCGCGTAGTAAGGGATGGCGTGTACCAGGTCACGCAGGGTGACGCCCGGTTGCAGCTTGCCCTTGAAGCGAACCAGGATCGATTCCGGCATGTCCAGCGGCATGACGCCAGTGGCGGCGGCGAACGCCACCAGGCCGGAACCGGCCGGGAACGAGATACCGATCGGGAAACGGGTGTGGGAGTCACCACCGGTGCCGACGGTGTCCGGCAGCAGCATGCGGTTCAGCCAGCTGTGGATGATGCCGTCGCCTGGACGCAGGGATACGCCGCCACGGGTCATGATGAAGTCAGGCAGGGTGTGGTGGGTGGTCACGTCGATCGGCTTTGGATAGGCCGCGGTGTGGCAGAAGGACTGCATCACCAGATCGGTCGAGAAGCCCAGGCACGCCAGGTCTTTCAACTCGTCACGGGTCATCGGGCCAGTGGTGTCCTGGGAACCGACGGTGGTCATCTTCGGCTCGCAGTAGGTGCCCGGACGAACGCCGGTCACGCCGCAGGCCTTGCCGACCATTTTCTGCGCCAGGGTGAAACCCTTGGTGCTTTCGGCCGGGGCTTCAGGCTTCTTGAACAGGTCCGAAGCAGGCAGGCCCAGCTCGGCACGTGCCTTCTCGGTCAGGCCACGGCCGATGATCAGCGGGATACGGCCGCCGGCACGTACTTCGTCCAACAGGACCGGGGTCTTCATTTCGAAGGTGGTCAGGACTTCATCGGTGCCGTGCTTGCAGACTTTGCCAGCATGCGGGTACAGGTCGATCACGTCGCCCATGTGCATGTTGGACACATCGAATTCGATCGGCAGGGCGCCGGCGTCTTCCATGGTGTTGTAGAAAATCGGCGCGATCTTGCTGCCGAAGCAGAAACCACCGGCACGCTTGTTCGGTACGTAAGGAACGTCGTCACCGAAGAACCACAGCACTGAGTTGGTCGCCGATTTACGCGACGAACCGGTACCGACCACGTCACCGACGTAGGCGATCGGGAAGCCCTGGCCGCGCATCTCTTCGATCTGCTTCATCGGACCGGTCTTGCCTTGCTCATCCGGCACGATACCGTCACGGGCCATTTTCAGCATGGCCAGGGCGTGCAGTGGGATGTCCGGGCGGGACCAGGCGTCAGGAGCCGGGGAGAGGTCGTCGGTGTTGGTTTCGCCGGTAACCTTGAACACGCGCAGGCTGATCTTGTCGGCCAGCACAGGGCGGTTCTTGAACCACTCGCCGTCGGCCCAGGATTGCAGCACGCCCTTGGCGTGAACGTTGCCATTGCGGGCCTTTTCAGCCACGTCGTGGAAAGCGTCGAACATCAACAGGGTGTGCTTGAGTTCTTCGGCGGCGACTGGCGCCAATTCGGCGTCGTCCAGCAGGTCCACCAGGGTCACGATGTTGTAGCCGCCCTGCATGGTGCCGAGCAGTTCAACGGCGCGCTTCTTGTCCAGCAGAGGGGATTGGGCTTCGCCTTTGGCCAGGGCGGACAGGAAACCGGCCTTCACGTAGGCGGCTTCGTCGACTCCAGGCGGAACGCGATTGGTGATCAGGTCAACGAGGAAAGCTTCTTCGCCAGCCGGAGGATTCTTCAGCAGCTCGATCAGGCCTGCGGTTTGTTCGGCGTTAAGCGGCTGGGGAACGATACCCAGTGCTGCACGCTCTTCGATATGTTTGCGGTAGGCTTCAAGCACAGTTATTACCCTCATCAGTGGTCCCAAATGGGTGTCCGGGACGCTCATCCAGAAACCCACGGTACTCATGCGCGTCGGGGGCTTTTTGAGCCACCACGCCAGAGTTTCCGCGAGTTCCTCACAGAAGCTGCTTTCAAAGTTTTACGCCTGCAGAACGGGGAGCTGATGAGGGTTGGCGTTGGGCTTTCCCCGCTGGAAAGACCCTCGGCCAACACCGCTCTGAAGGAACGACTGTGCTCGTGACGCTTTGAAAACAGCTTCTAACGGACATTGGCGCCTTAAAAGGCTGGCTGATTCTACGGCAAAAAAAAAATAAACGTAAGTTAGGCCCTGAAGTTTGAGGGGTGATCAATCTTAGACAAAGGGCTAACATGCCGGCCTGTCCTGCTTTTGCGTGTGCTTTTCCCTATGCCCAACCAGCTCATCAAGACCCCCTGCGTCGGCCTTTGCTCCACTGTCTATGGTGACCTGGTGTGCCGTGGCTGCAAGCGGTTCCACCATGAAGTGATTCACTGGAACGGCTATAACGAGGACGAGAAACGCGCGGTGTGGATGCGGCTAGAGCAGTTGCTGGTCCAAGTGATGGTGGCCAAGCTGGAGGTTTTTGATCCTGCCCTGCTGCGCCAGCAACTGGAAACACGCAAGATCCGGTTTGTGCCGCACCAGTCGGAATATTGCTGGGCTTATCAATTGATCGCCCGTGGCGCGCGGGTGATCAACAACCTGGAAGCCTACGGCATGGTGCTGATGCCGGAATTTCGCGACTGGGACCTGCCGGACCTGCGTGACGCCATTGATCGGGAATTCTTCCTGCTGTCCGAAGCCCATTACCAGCGCTACATCGCGCCGGGGTTTCTGAAGGATGCCATTGGCGGCTGACTCCCGGCCATTTGTGCAAAGAGCTTTTGTGGCGAGGGGATTTATCCCCGTTCGGCTGCGAAGCAGGCGTCTGGCGTTTAGAGTGATGGGCCTGCTCCGCAGTCCAACGGGGATAAATCCCCTCGCCACAGCGTATTTATTCCTTGACCGCCAACTCCACCAAATGATCCTCAACCTCCTGCGGTTTGAGTACCAGCACATCGCTTTCCAGCGTATCGAGCACCGCCTCGGCGGTGTTGCCGATCAGGACACCGGACAACCCGGAACGCGCCACGGTGCCGATCACTGTCACCGCCGCCTGCAGCTTGCGCGCCATGTATGGAATCAGGACGTCCGCCGGACCTTCTTCGATGTGCAGGTGTTGGTCGTCGATGTCGAACTCAGCCTGGAACGCCCGGCATTGTTCGCGGTATTTGGCCTCGATGGTTTCCTTGAGCTGGAACGTGGGGTCGGCGGACGAAAGCATCGGTGTGGGATGGGCGCTGATCACGTGCAGGTGCGCCTTGGCCAGGATGGCAATGTCGTAGCCGTGATCGATGATGGTGGCGTGCAGGTGACGGTGTTCGCCGTCGGCATTGCCCACGTCGACGGCGGCCAGGATCACTTTGTCTTTCCAGGAGCCGGCGGTTTTCACCAGCAGCACCGGAGTCGGACAATGGCGCAGCAATTTCCAGTCTGCCGGGGTGAGCAGGGCTTTTTTCAGCGGGCTGTCGGGAAAATGTTGCTTGATCACCAGGCCGCAGCCTTCGGCCTGCTGTACGTCGATGATGGTTTCATACAGGCTTTCGTTCCAGGCCTGTTCGGTGGTCACGCTGTAGCCGTCGGCCAGCAACGCGGCCTTCAGCACGCTGAGCATGCCGGCATGGTCATGCTTTTTGTCGCACACCAGCAGGTGCAAGTGAGCCTGGGTCACACCGGCAATCAGCTTGGCGCGCTTGAGCGCCAGGCTTTCCGAATGTTCGGGGTCGATGACCACCAGAATGCTGCGAATGGCTTGCATGATCGGCGTCTCCAGCAATAAAAAGGCATGGCGTTGCTCAACTATAGTTGTTGTATGGCAGTCGTCGACTTGATGCATATCAACGGCGGTGGCTGGTGGTCTGGAAGCAGGCCGGTATAATCGGCGCCCTTCGCTCGACTACCTTTTTCCGTGAGCCCCATGATCCTTCCCGAAATTCATGAATTCCTTGGTTGCCGCACGCCCGATGCCTGGGTCCAGGCGGCGCTGGCCGACCAGGAGACGCTGCTGATCGACCACAAGAACTGCGAATTCAAGGCCGCCAGCACCGCCCTGAGCCTGATCGCCAAGTACCACTCCCACGTTGACCTGATCAACCTGATGTCACGTCTGGCCCGGGAAGAACTGGTGCATCACGAACAGGTCATGCGTCTGATGAAAAAACGCAAGGTCGGCTTGCGCCAGCTCTCTGCCGGGCGTTACGCCTCGGGGCTGCGCAAAGTGGTTCGCAGCCACGAGCCGGTGAAACTGGTGGACACCCTGGTGGTCGGCGCCTTCATCGAAGCCCGTAGTTGCGAGCGTTTCGAGGCCCTGGTGCCGCACCTGGACGAAGAGCTGGGTAAGTTCTATTTCGGCTTGCTCAAAAGCGAAGCGCGGCATTTCCAGGGCTACCTGAAGCTGGCCTACCAGTATGGCGACGCCAAGGACATCGCCCAGGTGATCGAAAAGGTGCGTGACGCCGAGCAGGCGCTGATTGAATCGCCGGATGTGGAATTTCGCTTCCACAGTGGTGTGCCCGTCGCTGCGTGAGATAGGTAGGATCAAAAAAGATCGCAGCCTTCGGCAGCTCCTA
>NZ_JABWQV010000297.1 GCF_014268615.1 Pseudomonas tehranensis
CCAGCGGGAGCAAGCTCCCTCGCCACGGTGGGCCGCGTCCGGTTCTGGGGCGTGGCACAGGTCAGAATGATCTTTTGCAACGACGGGTTATTCTGTAGCCTTGCCGGCTTCACGCTATACCGTGCCTGATTGATACCCACTTTCCCGGCGGTACCCGAGTGGTCCGGAGCCGGGTGTATACTCGACTTTCGCGCAAAACGCGCCTGCAGGTCTTGCGAACATGACGCAAATTTCCGAACGCCTTCTGGTTCAGGCTCATCTCGACGCCAAACAGCCCAAACCGCTGACCGCCGAGCAAGAGGCCTGGTACCGCGCCGCCATCGCCGCCGAGCTCAAGGCTCAGGATGCGGTGCTGGTCGCGCACTTCTACTGCGACCCGATCATCCAGGCCTTGGCCGAAGAGACCGGGGGCTGTGTGTCCGACTCCCTGGAAATGGCCCGCTTCGGCAACGCCCATCCGGCCAAGACCGTGGTGGTGGCCGGGGTCAAGTTCATGGGCGAAACCGCCAAGATCCTCAACCCCGAAAAACGCGTGTTGATGCCAACCCTGGAGGCCACATGCTCCCTGGACCTGGGCTGCCCGGTGGAAGAGTTCTCGGCGTTCTGCGACCAGCACCCGGAGCGTACCGTGGTGGTCTATGCCAACACGTCGGCGGCGGTCAAAGCCCGGGCCGACTGGGTGGTGACGTCCAGTTGCGCACTGGAAATCGTCGAGAGCCTGATGGACAACGGCGAGACCATCATCTGGGGCCCCGACAAGCACCTGGGTACTTATATCCAGCGCAAGACCGGTGCCGACATGCTGCTTTGGGACGGCGCCTGTATCGTCCATGAAGAGTTCAAGTCCAAGCAGTTGGAGGACATGAAGGCGCTGTACCCGGACGCCGCGATCCTGGTGCACCCTGAGTCGCCGACCTCGGTGATTGAACTGGCCGATGCGGTGGGCTCCACCAGCCAGTTGATCGCCGCGGCCCAAAGCCTGCCGAACAAAACGCTGATCGTCGCCACTGACCGTGGCATCTTCTACAAGATGCAGCAGTTGTGCCCCGACAAGGTCTTCATCGAAGCCCCCACGGCCGGCAACGGCGCGGCCTGCCGCAGTTGCGCGCACTGCCCGTGGATGGCGATGAATACCCTGGAGCGCACGCTCAAGAGCCTGCAGGAAGGCACCAACGAGATCTTCGTCGACCCGGCGCTGATCCCCCAGGCCATTCGCCCGCTCAAGCGCATGCTGGACTTCACCCAGGCGGCGCGGATGAAGCTGGCGGGCAATGCTTGATTGTTGAAAGGTAGAGGCTTTCCAAAGGTTCAAGGCTGTTGGAAGATTCCGAGAGCTGAGGGGCTTTGTGTGGCGTGCAAGCGTGCTCCCGCGGGACTGCGGTGTAGGAGCTGTCGAGTGCAACGAGGCTGCGATCTCTTCCCAGACAATTGAGTCCTGAGCGAAAGATCAAAAGATCGCAGCCTTCGGCAGCTCCTACGCATCCTACGCGCAGCCTAGCGGGAGCAGGTTCTTACTTGGCCTTCTTGGGAACCCGCACCAGTTGGGTATCCGAGTAGATGTCATGCCAGGTGCGTTTGCGCTTGTCGAACAGCGACCAGATAAAACCCAGCCCCACCAGCAGCAGTGATGCAATCGACACCACAAACCGCAACAGCGCCTGCCACAGGCTGATAGCGGTGCCATCGGCGTTCTGTACGCGGATGCACCACACCTGCATGCCCAGGGTCTGGCCGTTGTGGGTCCAAAACTTGGCGAAGAAACCGAACAGCACGAACAGCAGCACGGTAGACAGCAGAGGATCGCCGTCCAGGGCGCCGGCATCGGTGAGGGCGCGCATTTTTTCTTCGCCGATGATCGCCATCTGAATCATCTTGTAGACGCCACCGGTGACGATCAGCAGGGCCGTGCACAGCAAAAAGTCATAGAACATCGCGGCCAGGCGACGGCCCAGGGTGGCGGGAGGGAACTCGCCTTGGGGGATGAGCAGGTGTTTGGGCATGACAGTCTCGGCCGAAAAAGAAGCCATTTTACGGATTTACGCCCATAAAAAAGCCCCTGATATCAATCAGGGGCTTTTTTGTTTCTCGAAAGCTTTAGCCTTCGGCCTGAACCTCGTCAGCCTGCATGCCTTTCTGGCCTTGCACAGCAACGAAAGTGACTTTCTGGCCTTCTTTCAGGCTCTTGAAGCCGGAGCCCTGAATGGCGCGGAAATGTACGAACAGATCCGGACCGCTGTCAGGCGTGATAAACCCAAAACCCTTTTCGTCGTTGAACCACTTGACGACACCATTCTGACGATCAGCCATTTTCTTATTTCCTTTGACGCTAAATTAATGACAGCCTCTTCCATATGAAAGAGTACTGGGGCTGGGTTGCAGGAAAGTAAGAGACGTCGAACGGGATGTAGCAAACTTCATAAGCTACTGCCCAGGTCACGATTCCAAGCGACCCATGCAAACACAGTGATCAGACTCTACGCCAACTAGGAACAAAAAAACAACCCCCTCTGAAGGGCCCGTATTTGCTCGGTATTCTGGCATTTGCAGGGGCTGCGGGGCTGGGCTTATTGATAGACTAGTTCAATTGTTTTGAATCGTTATAGGTGCAATTCCAATACGAGTAGATGCACCTTTTTATGGCGGTTGCGTTACACATTAGTGCACGTATAACGCAACGGCGTTACGTATAGAAACAGTCAATCAGCCGCGGTAGTAGCGTTGTGGCACAAATGGCATTTTGCTTACAAGCAAAGGCACCTTTTTCCCACGCACCATGGCCCAAACTGGCGTGTCCAGTGCGACATAGGCACTGTCCAGATAACCCATCGCCAATGGTCCGCCCAACGATGGGCCGAAACCGCCACTGCAAACCGTACCGATGATCTCGCCTGCCTCGTTAACGACCTCAGCGCCTTCGCGCACGGGTGTGCGTTCCTGGGGCAGCAAGCCAACACGTTTGCGCTTCACGCCGCCCTGTTGCTGGGCAAACACCGTTTCAGCCCCAGGGAACCCCCCAGCGCGGGCGCCATCGGCACGTCGCACTTTGGAAATGGCCCACAGCAGGCTGGCTTCGATTGGCGTCGTCTCGGTGTTCATGTCATGGCCGTAAAGGCACAGGCCGGCTTCCAGGCGCAGGGAGTCGCGGGCGCCAAGGCCGATGGCGGCCACTTCCGGTTCGGCTAGCAGCGCGCGGGCCAGTTTTTCCGCATCGGCGGCGGGTACGGAGATTTCAAAACCGTCTTCACCGGTGTAGCCCGAACGGCTGACAAAGCAGTCCATGCCCAGCAGCGTGACGCGCTGGAACTGCATGAAGGTCATCTTCGCCACGTCTGGCGCCAGGCGCGCAAGCACGGTGACGGCGGCCGGGCCTTGCAGGGCGAGGAGGGCGCGGGCTTCGAACAGCGGCTCGATGCTGCACTGATCGCCGATATGGGCGCGCAGGTGGGCCAGGTCCTGGTCCTTGCAGGCCGCGTTGACCACCAGGAACAGCTCGTTGTTGCCTAGGTTGGCGACCATCAGGTCGTCGAGGATGCCGCCGTTTTCGTTGGTGAACATCGCATAGCGCTGCATGCCCACCGGCAGGTCGATGATGTCCACCGGCACCAGGGTTTCCAAGGCTTTGGCGGCGTCTGCGCCGCTCAGGCGAATCTGGCCCATGTGGGACACGTCGAACAGCCCGGCCTGATCGCGGGTGTGCTGGTGCTCTTTCATCACGCCCAATGGGTATTGCACCGGCATGTCATAGCCGGCGAACGGCACCATGCGGGCGCCGAGTTCGAGGTGCAGGGCGTGCAATGGGGTCTTCAGCAGTTGTTCGGTGGACATATCAGCTCCTGGAAAAAATGTAGAAGTGAGGCAAGCGCATCAACATTCGATGATGTTGACCGCCAGACCGCCGCGGGCGGTCTCCTTGTATTTGCTTTTCATGTCGGCGCCGGTCTGGCGCATGGTGCGGATGACTTTGTCGAGGGACACGAAGTGATGTCCGTCGCCGCGCATGGCCATGCGCACCGCATTGATGGCTTTCACCGAGCCCATGGCATTGCGCTCGATGCACGGCACCTGCACCAGGCCACCGATGGGGTCGCAGGTCAGGCCGAGGTTGTGTTCCATGCCGATCTCGGCGGCGTTTTCCACTTGCTGCACGGTACCGCCGAGCACTTCGCACAGGGCGCCGGCGGCCATGGAACAGGCCACGCCGACTTCACCCTGGCAACCTACTTCGGCGCCGGAGATGGAGGCGTTTTCCTTGTACAGGATGCCGATGGCGGCGGCGGTCAGCAGGAATCGCACGACGCCGTCTTCATTGGCTCCTGGGATGAAGCGCATGTAGTAATGCAGCACGGCCGGGATGATCCCCGCCGCACCGTTCGTTGGAGCGGTGACGACGCGGCCGCCGTAGGCGTTTTCTTCGTTGACCGCCAGGGCGTACAAGTTGACCCAGTCCAGCACCGACAATGGATCGCGGAGGGCGGCTTCGGGGTTCTTGCACAACTGGCGGTGCAGCGCCGCGGCCCGGCGCTTGACCTTCAGCCCGCCCGGCAGGATGCCTTCGTTGCGACAGCCGGCCGCCACGCAATCCTGCATCACTTGCCAGATCTTCAGCAGGCCGGCGCGGGTTTCGGCTTCGGGGCGCCAGGCGCTTTCGTTGGTCAGCATCACCTGGCTGATGGACAAGCCGTAGGTGGTGCAGTGGCCGAGCAGGTCCTTGGCACTTTTGAACGGGAAGGTCAGGGGGGTGGCATCTTCGACGATACGGTCGGCGCCGGCGGCGCTTTCGTCGACGACAAAACCGCCGCCCACCGAGTAATACTCGCGGCTGCGCACCTGCAGGCCCGCCGCATCGAAGGCGCGGAAAATCATGCCGTTGGGGTGAAAGGGCAGCGGCTTGCGAATCATCGCCAGGTGCAGTTTTTCGTTGAATTCAATGCAGTGTTCACCCAGCAGGTTCAGGCGCCCGTTGCTGCGAATCTCGCGCAAGCGGGCGTCGACCGTTTCAGTGTCCACGGTATCCGGGTGTTCGCCTTCCAGGCCCAGCAACACGGCCTTGTCACTGCCGTGGCCTTTGCCGGTGGCGCCGAGTGAGCCGTAGAGCTCGACCTTGACGCTGGTGATGGCGTTGAGCAGGTCATCACGACGCAGCCCTTCGACGAAACGGGCAGCGGCACGCATCGGGCCGACCGTATGGGAACTGGAGGGGCCGATGCCGATTTTGAACAGGTCGAACACGCTTAACGACATGGTGTTTCTCCGGTTTCTTTTTATGAGGATCGACGAATATGAGCTTGGCGTAGATCCAATGTGGGAGCGGGCTTGCTCGCG
>NZ_JABWQV010000298.1 GCF_014268615.1 Pseudomonas tehranensis
ATCGCGGGCAAGCCTTGCTCCCACAGGACTCCTTTGCTCCCAGGGAGTGATCAGGCGTGACTCACCACTCAGCAAAACTGCCATCGGCATGACGCCAGATCGGGTTGCGCCAGCGGTGGCCGATGGCCGCGCGTTCGATCACGTACTCCTCGTTGATCTCGATGCCCAGGCCCGGACCGTTCGGGATTTTCACGAAACCTTTGTCGTAGTCGAACACCTGCGGATCCTTGATGTAATCCAGCAGGTCGTTGCTCTCGTTGTAATGGATGCCCAGGCTCTGCTCTTGGATGAACGCGTTGTAGCAAACCGCATCCAGTTGCAGGCACGCCGCCAGGGCAATGGGCCCCAGTGGGCAGTGCAGTGCCAGCGCCACGTCGTAGGCCTCGGCCATGTTGGCGATCTTGCGGGTTTCGGTGATGCCACCGGCGTGGGACGCATCCGGCTGGATGATGTCCACGTAGCCTTCGCTGAGCACCCGTTTGAAATCCCAACGCGAGAACAGCCGCTCACCCAAGGCAATTGGCGTGCTGGTCAAAGGCGCCAGCTCCTTGAGGGCTTCGTAGTTTTCACTGAGCACCGGCTCTTCGATGAACATCAATTTGTACGGATCAAGTTCCTTCATCAGCACTTTGGCCATCGGCTTGTGCACCCGGCCGTGGAAGTCCACGCCGATGCCGACGTTCGGCCCGACTGCGTCCCGCACCGCCGCGACGTTGGCCAGGGCCAGATCGACTTTTTCAAAGGTGTCGAGAAACTGCAGCTCTTCGGTGCCGTTCATCTTCACCGCCGTGAAGCCCCGCGCCACGGCTTCTTTCGCCGCTCGGGCGGTGTCCGCCGGACGGTCGCCGCCGATCCACGAATACACGCGGATCTTGTCGCGCACCTGACCGCCGAGCAAATCGCTGACTGACACGCCCAGGGCCTTGCCCTTGATGTCCCACAGCGCCTGGTCGATACCGGCCAGGGCGCTCATGTGGATCGCGCCGCCACGGTAGAAGCCGCCGCGATACAACACCGTCCAGATATCTTCGATGTTGCGTGGGTCTTTGCCAATCAGGTAGTCGGACAATTCTTCAACGGCCGCAGCCACCGTGTGGGCGCGGCCTTCGACCACGGGCTCGCCCCAGCCGGTGACACCTTCATCGGTTTCGACTTTGAGGAAGCACCAGCGCGGCGGAACGATAAACGTGGTCAGTTTGGTGATTTTCATCGTGTTGTCTCTCTTATCAGATGCAGCGCGCGGGGCGCTGGAAAAGTCTTCAGTTCAAGGCATTCCACGCGGCCACGTAGGCCTTGGCGCGCACCGCCACTTCGTCAGCCGTCAGGCCCGGCTTGAACAACCCGGAGCCCAGGCCAAAGCCCTTGACGCCGGCCTCGACGAATACCGCCATGTTGTCCGGGGTAATCCCGCCCACCGGCACCAGCACGGTTCCGGCCGGCAGCACCGCGAGCCAGGCCTTGACCACCGCCGGGCCCATTTGCTCGGCCGGAAACATCTTCAACACATGGGCGCCTTCGGCCAGCGCGGCAAAGGCTTCGGTGGGTGTGGCAACACCGGGCGACAAGTAGAGCCCCGCCGCCTTCGCCGCTCGCAACACTTTTGGATCGCTATGGGGCATGACGATCACCTGACCACCGGCGGCTTTGACCTGCTCGACCTGCTCCGGCGTCAGCACCGTGCCGGCCCCGATCAGGCAATCGGCGGGCAAGGTACTGCGCAGGATGCGGATACTTTCGTACGGTTCGGGGGAATTGAGCGGTACTTCGATGACGCGAAATCCGGCGCCATAAAGGACTTCGCCGATAGCGGCGGCCTCTTCCGGACGCAGACCACGCAAAATTGCGATCAGCCCGTTGTGCGCCAGTGCTTGTGTGAGCATGTCAGACCTCCAGTCGTTTAACGCGATGCGGTGGAATCGAGCAGCCCGGCCGCCACGGCCAGTTGCCACAAACCACGCTCGGTGGCCTGTTCGGCCAGGGTCACCCGGGCAAAACCGCAGGCGTCGAGGGCCCGTTGATAACGGGCACAGAGTTGCGAGTTGCCGATCAGCACCACCGTCGGCAGATGGATGGTGTCGCGCCGTCGGCGTTGCACGGTGGCCAGGGCCATCAGTTCATGACCGATCAGGAGGCCGGAAAGATAATCCGCCTGGGCGCTGGCACTGAGCTCACCAGTCAAGCCCAGACTGCGGGCACTGAACACGGTGGACAACGGGCCGATCTGGCCGTCCACCGACAACGCCACCTGCACGCCGCGATCAAAAGCCAGGCTATCGAACGCCGTGCCACGTTGCTGGGTGCGGCCGAGAATGCTGTGGTCGCTGAGCACAGCGAAAATCTCACCGGTCATGAAAGTGTCGAAATGCACGATGCAACCGTTGGCCACTTCCACCCATTTCGAATGACTGCCAGGCAGGCCGATCAGCACCGCCTCGTTCGGCAAACTGTGCAACGCGCCGAGCACCTGGGTTTCTTCGCCGCGCATGACATTGGGTAACCGCGACCGCTGGATCACCCCTGGCACGATGTGCACATCGACACCGCGAAGACTGCGAATTATTTGTAGGGAATGTCCGAGATTGGCGACGTTGGCGGGCGTGTCGCAGTAAGGCGCTTCACGCCAGCCCTGGGCGCTACCGACCATGCCGCAGGCGATGACCGGCAAACCTGGCTGAGCGTCGAGCCAGTCGCCGCAAGCCTCATCGAACGCCAATTCGAAGCCATCGATGCACACCCGGCCGGCCAGGGTTCGCGGCCCGGAGGGCAACTGCATGATCCCCGTCGACAGCGAGCGCTGTTCGAGCACCTCGCCATCGGCGGCGAGTTTGTAAGCCCGTAATGAGGTGGTCCCCCAATCGAGCGCGATCAATTGCGCCTGCATCCGCTTCACCTGTTTTGTTTTTTGGCAGTGAGTGCACGGACTATAAACCTCGGCGCAACAAAATCTCAATATATAAATATCACTCCCATATATTGGGATGATCGTATTTCACGTAAAGTTATCGTCATTCACCCACGAACCCTGCTACGTTTTCTGCCGGACGCCTTAGAACTCAGGGAAATGTTTATGGGACAACTACTGAAAATCCTCGGTCGCACCTCCTCTATCAATGTCAGAAAAGTGCTGTGGACCTGCCAGGAACTGGAAATAGCCTATGAACGCGAGGACTGGGGCATCGGTTTTGCTTCGACCCATGATCCCGAATTCCTGGCTCTCAACCCCAACGCCCAGGTACCGGTGATCATTGACGAGAACGGTGTGCTGTGGGAGTCCAACACCGTTTGCCGCTATCTGGTAGGCAAGCATGGACGTAGCGATCTGCTGCCCGTCGAACCGGCCGCCCGGGCGCGCGTTGAGCAGTGGATGGATTGGCAGGCGACCGAACTCAACCCGTCTTGGGGTTATCCGTTTTACGCGTTGGTGCGCAAGGATCCGGATTGTCAGGATCCCCAACGTATAGCCGCAGGGATTAAAGGCTGGAACGAAAAGATGGGGTTACTGGAGGATCAGTTGAACCGTACTGGCGCCTACGTGGCCGGTGCGGATTTTTCCCTCGCGGATGTGCTCATCGGGCTGTCGGTGCATCGCTGGCGCCAGACGCCCATGGAACGTCCCGACTACCCGGCCGTGGCCGCTTATTGCAAACGACTCGAACAACGGCCGGGGTTTGCCGAGTACGCGGGCGCCGCGTACTCATGAACCGCTCAGTTGCCTTGGGCGAAATCCCGTAGCACCTTGCCGTCCATCCGGTAGCGCACCCACTCTTCCTGAGGTTGCGCGCCGAGGGACTTGTAGAACTCGATCGCCGGCGTGTTCCAGTCCAGCACGCTCCACTCGAAGCGACCGCAATCGTTGTCGCAGGCAATTTTCGCCAGATGCCGCAGCAGCGTCTTCCCTGCCCCGCCGCCGCGCTGGTCAGGCGTGATGTACAGGTCTTCGAGGTACAGGCAGTTGCTGCCCAGCCACGTGGAATAACTGAAAAAAAACACCGCATAACCGATGGGCACGCCCTCACGCAGACAGATCAGTCCATGGGCAGTAGAGCCCTCGCTGAACAGGCTGCGCTGAATGTCCGTCACGCTGGCGATGACTTCGTGGCGGGCCTTTTCGTAATCGGCAAGTTCAGTGATGAAGGCAAGGATTTGAGGCGCATCACTGGGTTGCGCAGGGCGAATCTGGATCGACATGAACGAGCCTTGTAGCCAATGGAAAACGCCATACTAAGCCGTCGCGCTGCACTCGTCACATCTCAAGAAAAATTTACGTGATGCTTCCAGAGGACCGTTCGTCGTCCGCGAGGCACCAACTCCGATTCAGGGCAGCCCAAAATCAGGCAAGCATTCTGAAAAATGGAGGCGACACCATGATTTCATCAAGGCTGACTGCATTCACACTTGCCACGCTGCTGTCTTCGGCCGCTTTCGCGGCGAGCACTTCAGGCACCGGGCCGACCGATCCGGTGCAAGCGCCCAATTCCCCCGCTACGCAAGGCCTGCCCACGTTGAATACCGACGGTACCGGCGGCGGTCTGAACAATGGTCAGCCTCCCGCCAACGGCACCGATCCGCGAGTGCAGGGCAATGATGCGGGTCGTCAGGGCGGCATGAATACGCCGGACTCCAATGCCCCTGATAATGCCGAGACCGGCACGGGCTCGAAAACCACCACCGGCGGTTCGGGTTCCGAGGGTGGCGCCAGCCAGTAACCCCGGGGAGCGAGCGATCCGCTCCTGGCGGGTGGCTCTGCTCACGCACTTGAGGAGAGATTCCCATGCCTCGTGGAAGCAAAGACAAATACACAGCCGAGCAAAAGCGCAAAGCCGAACACATTGAAGCCAGTTATGAGAAAAAGGGTTTGTCCGAGGACAAGGCCGAGGCGCGAGCCTGGGCCACGGTGAACAAGCAGTCTGGCGGCGGTGAACGCGCTGGCGGGTCGGGGAAGGCCAAACCGGCCGCGCAAAAGCAAACCGACCGCAAGGAGTCGGCCCGTCGCGCCGCCAAGACCCGCGAAGGTCAGCCGCGCACCAGCCAGGCCTCACGCACCACCCAGACTGTGGATAACCTGATGAAAGAGGCCCGGGCGAAGAACATTCCCGGACGTTCGAAGATGCGTAAGCAGGAACTAATCCAGGCGTTGCGCAAGGCGGGTTGATCGCCGGCGTTCGCCCGGACGCCATCGCGAGCAGGCTCGCTCCCACACTGGATCTGCGATGAGCCAGGTAGTGCTGACTGGCACACCTGCCGAGGATCTGCGGTGGCCCAAGTGTTGTGCGTGGCGCCAATCCTGTGGGAGCGGGCTTGCTCGCGAAGG
>NZ_JABWQV010000299.1 GCF_014268615.1 Pseudomonas tehranensis
GTATCGCGGGCAAGCCTTGCTCCCACAGGTTGCGGTGTTGTTTCTATACCGCCGAAGACCCCACCCGCCCTTTGCGCAGTGCCTCAATCACCGCTTCCTTCGGCCCATCGGCCACAATCCGGCCGTTGTCCAGCACCACCAGCCGGTCCACCAGGCTAAGCATCGACGTGCGGTGGGTCACCAGCAGCACCGTCTTGCCCTGCACATGGGTATGAAGCTTTTGCCGCAACACGTCTTCGCTGCTGTTGTCCATGGCGCTGGTGGGTTCGTCCAGCAGCAGGATCGGCGGATCGAGCAACAGGGCGCGGGCCAGTAGCACGGCCTGGCGCTGCCCACCGGAGAGCAACTGCCCGCGCTCGCCTACCGGACGGTCGAAGCCCTGGGGATGCTGGCGGGCCAGTTCGGTGACGCCGGTCAGTTCCGCCACTTCCAGCATGCGTGCATCGCTGATGTAGCGGGCACCCAGGGTGAGGTTGTCCCGCAGGCTGCCGGCCAGCAGCGGCAGGTCATGGGCGACATAGCCGATCTGCTGGCGCAGGTCCGCCACGTCCAGTTGCCGAAGGTCCAGCCCATCGAGCAGCAACTGGCCTTCCTGGGGCTCATAAAAGCCCATCACCAGGCGCGCCAGGGTGCTTTTGCCCGAGCCACTGCGACCGATGATCCCGACCCGTTCGCCGGGCTTGAGACTGAAACTCACCTTTGCCAGCGCCGGGGCGTTTTGGTCGTTGTAATGGAAGGTCACGCCGCTGACGTCCAGTGCGCCTTGCAGTTGGGTGCGATCCAGCGGCCGTTGTTTGGCATCGCGCTCCTGAGGCAGCGCCATCAGCGCATCGGTGCTGCGCATGGTGAGCTGGGCTTGCTGGTAACGGGTGATCAGCCCGGCGATCTGCCCCAGCGGCGCCAGCACCCGGCTACCGAGCATGTAGGTCGCCACCAGCGCGCCGACGCTGAGGTTGCCGGCGATGATGCTGTAGACCCCGGCGACGATGGTCGCCATGCCGGCCAGTTGTTGCAGAAACAGCGTGCCGTTGGTGGCCAGCGCCGAGAGGCTGCGCGCGTGGCTGTCCAGGCGGGTGAGGGCACCGTGGGTGCTTTCCCATTGGTGCTGGCGCTCGCTTTCGGCACTGCAGGCCTTGAGGGTTTCCAGGCCGCCGAGGGTTTCAATCAGCAATGCCTGACGCTGGGCGCCCAACGCGAGGCTTTTTTGTACGGTGTCGCGCAGACGCGCCTGGATGATCATCGCGAAAATAATGGTGAGCGGAAAAGCCACCACCGGAATCACCACCAGCCAGCCGCCCAGCAGGCCGATCACCACCAGCATCAGCACGGCGAAGGGCAGGTCGATCAGGCTGGTCAGGGTGACAGCGGTCAGGAATTCGCGCAGCCCCTGGAAGTCATGGATGCTTTGGGCGAAGCCGCCGATGGTGACCGGTTTGGCCTTCATCGCCATGCCGGTGATGCGTTCGAACAGGGTTGCGGAGAGGATCACGTCGGTCTTCTTGCCGGCGGTGTCCAGCAGATGGGCGCGCACCACGCGCAACACCAGTTCGAAACCGGTGCCGATCAACAGCCCGACGGCCAGCACCCACAAAGTCGACGTGGCCTGGTTCGGCACCACGCGGTCGTAGGTCTGCATGACGAACAGCGGCACCATCAGCCCCAGCAGGTTGATCAGGAAACTCGCCAGGATCGCGTCGCTGTACAACCAGCGCGACAGTTTCAAGGTGTCGCGAAACCAGGCCTCGACCCGTGGAACCAAGGGCGCGCGCAGGTCTTCGAGTTCATGGCGCGGCCGGGCGAACAACGCCTGGCCGCTGTAGACGGCGTTCAGTTCGTCGCGGCTGACCCACTGCTCGCCACCGTCGGCTTCGCTGGGCAGGATCAGCGCCTGGCCGTCCTCGCCCCAGCGTCGCAACACGGCGCAGCGGCCACCGGCCAGAATCAGCATCACCGGCAGGTTGAGTGGCGAAATATCGGCCAGGTCGCGGCGTAGCAGACGCGCCTGCAAACTGGCCCGGGCCGCTGCGCGTGGCAGCAGGTCCAGGCTCAAGCGTTGGTGCGCCATTGGAAGCCCGGCGCCAAGGCTGGCGCGGCTGACTGTCGCGCCATGGAGTTTGCAGAGGATCAACAGACCGTCCAGCAACGGATCATCGAAATTCAGCCGCGGATCGGCGGGGATTACCGGTTCCATCGTGGTCACATTGATCGCTCCCATTTCTTTGGAGGGGGCCTACTTCAGTTCGGGCAGCTGCGCTTCGTTTTTGACTTCGGTCTGGGCGACTGCGTCGGCCGGCAGCACCACCCGCTGTTTGCTCAACAACTGGCCCATGTTCGCCAATACCCGATACATCGAGTATTCCTCGGTGTACCGCACCTCGGTGTAGCGACGGTTGGCGTTGTACAGCTCGTTTTCGCTGTCGAGCACATCGAGCAGGGTCCGCTGACCGAGACCGAATTGATCCTGATAGGCGGCGCGTACACGGGAGGTGGTATCGGCGTATTCCCGGGCGGTGGGGGTCTGCTTGCGGGCGTTGAGCATCGCGTTCCAGGCCAGGCGCGTGTCTTCGTTGAGTTGACGCAGGGCGTTGTTGCGGATGTCCATGGCCTGGTTGATCTGGTGAGCATTGGACGCCAGCCGCGCCTTGTCGCTGCCGCCGCGGAACAGGTTGTAGTTCATCACCACACCGACCCGCCAGTTGTTGTCGTGACCTTCTTCGCCACCGAGGTTGTTATTGGCGCCCACCGCCGCCTCGGCGTCGAAACGCGGGTAGAACGGCGACTTGGCCACTTCATACTGGCTTTCGGCGGACTGCACGTCGGCCTGGGCCGATTTCAGGTAGGGGTTGTTATCCACCATGCTCTGCTGGGCTTCGCGCAGGTCAGCGGGCATTTCGCCTTTGGTCGAGGGCGGGGTTTCCAGCTCATCGGGCATGCGCCCGACCACGCTGTAGAAGTTAGCCTCGGCGTCGGCCAGGTCGACCTGGGCGGTGTCGTAGTTGTTTTCCGCCAGAGCCCGACGGGCATTGGACTGGTCGGAGTCGGCGGTACTGCCCACGCCGCGTTCGGTGCGCAGGCCGATCTGGTCGTTGACCCGCAGGTGAGCCTGCAGGTTGTTCTTGGCCAGGGTCACCAGCTCGCGACGCTTGAGCACTTCCAGATAAACCTCGATGGTACGCAGCGCCAGGTCTTGAGCAGTGCCTTGGGCGTAGTAGGCCCGGGAGTTGACTACGCCTTTAGTGCGCTCCACTTCATTGGCGGTGTTGAACCCGTCAAACAGCATCTGCCGCAGGCGCAGTTCCGACTGGGTGTAAGTCAGGATGTTGGTGTGGTGATTGCCCAGCGCTCGGGTATTGGTGTTGTCGCTGTAGCCGCGCCCGTAGCCGGCATTCAAATCCACCGACGGGAAGAACCCTCCTCTGGCGACTTTGACGTCTTCGTTGGCCGACAGACGGCTATCGACCCGTTGTGCCAACTCCGGGTGGGTCGCAATGGTGCTCTGGATCGCTTCGGTCAACGACATGGCCTGCGCAGAAGAAGAGCAGGCCATGGCCAGCAAAACCGCGCTGCAGAGGGGGGAAAGAACGCGCATGGGGTGCATCTCCTGAGGTCTGTTGTACTTCGCTGTCGCCAATATATTGACGTATTTAAGATCAAAACCGTTTCAAGCTTGTAACAACACAGCTAAGAACATCCTGCGCAAAACCTAAGAAGAATTTCTCATAAGGCTTATGCCAAAAAAAACTTATGTGCTTGGAAAAAAGCGGCACATTGTTCAAGGCGAAACCCTTTGTGTTTGCGGGTTCTGACGATTTTTAGGCGTCAATAAAAGTTCCATACTCTTTTTTAAGCGATGTGAAGAAGTGCAGAAAGGTTGAAAAACGAGGCGGGTTAAAGCGACGGTTTTTTGTCATTGTGGCGAATAGCTAGCGCCTCTGAAGAGCCCCGAAGCTGGCAGATTTTCCAGATTTTTCTGACTGCCAACCCAAGCACCAATTCTTCACCCAGACAGGTGCCGACTGCGGTTGGCAATGGAGGAATGCACATGGCAGCGCTCATCGGTACCGTCAGCAAGGTGGTAGGACAGGTTTTCGCAGAAGCCGTCGGCGGTCTGCGGCGACCTCTGGTTGAAGGTGATCGGCTCTATGCCGGCGAGCACCTGATCACCGGGGCCGAAGGGGCGGTGGCTGTGCAGTTGCAAAACGGCAAGGAGTTGACCCTGGGCCGTGGAAGTGACCTGACGCTGAGCCCGCAACTGCTTGCCAATCAGGCCTCTGCTGGCGACACGCCTGAGGCGACTACCCCCAGCGATGCGCAACTGACTGATGTGCAAAAACTGCAACAAGCCATCGCCGCCGGCGCGGACCCGACCCAGACCGGCGAGGCCACGGCTGCAGGCGCTGAGGGCGGCAATCCGGGCGGCGTGGGCGGCGGGCACAGTTTTGTGTTGCTGGAAGAGGTCGGCGGGGAGGTTGACCCGCTGATCGGTTTTCCCACCGCTGGGTTCAACGGGATACCCGAGTTTCCAGAACTGCGTCTGGCCGGTGATGCAGATGACGGCGGCGACGATGCAATCGTGCCACCGGTAGACCCTGAAACCCCGGACAACCCGGTTACCCTTGATGGCTTGACCGTGGATGGCGGTGAATTGACCGCCAATGAGGCGAACCTGTCTGACGGTTCCGCCAGCAATCCTGGCGCACTGGTGCAAAGCGGCAGCTTTACCATTTCCGCGCCCGATGGATTGAGCAGCCTGAGCATCGGTGGCATCAACGTAATCACCGGCGGCGTACCGGCAGGTTTTCCCCAATCCATCACCTCGGCGCTGGGCAACACGTTGACCATCACCGGTTACAACCCCGCGACCGGTGTGGTCAGCTACAGCTATACCCTGACGGACAATGAAACCCATCCCGCCGGTGGTGGGGCCAATACCATCAGCGAGCAGTTCCCGGTCGTGGCCGTCGACAGCGATGGCGACACAGCTACGGGGACCTTGGACGTCAATATCACCGACGATGTCCCTCAGGCGATCGACGACAGCCACGCCAGTACCGCATCGGAAAGTCTTGTCACGCTCACTGGCAACGTCTTGCCCAACGATCACCAAGGCGCTGACCGCATCCCCACCGGTCCTGACAGCGGGCCGATCATTGGCGGTACGTTCACCGGCACTTACGGCACCCTGGTGCTGAACCCCAACGGCACGTACACCTACACCCTCAACACCAGTGACCCGCAATTCATAGCGTTGCACGGCGGCGGAAGTGGCACTGAAACCTTCACCTACACCCTGACC
>NZ_JABWQV010000003.1 GCF_014268615.1 Pseudomonas tehranensis
CGCGAGCAAGCCCGCTCCCACAGTTGTTTTTGGTGTGGTCTCAAAATTTCACAGGTGTTTTGAGGCGGTCTCGGGATTTGCATCCCGCGGGAACCCGGTGCAATGCATTACTCCGCCAACAACACCGCCGCATCGAACCCGACCCGCAAGTTGCCCCAATGGCGGCCGTTGAAGAAGAACGGGACGTCGATCTCGGTCATGATTTCCCCGGTATCGCGCAGGTAGGTCTGGAGCAGGAAGCGCTGGGTGTTGCCCGCTGCGCGCAGGCCGATGGGGTCGTTGAAGATTCGCTTGTTGCGGCATACCGGCAGATCGACGGCGCGGTCACCGGTCGGTGGTTTGGATACCCAGCTGTTGTTCACCGGGCAATAACCCTTGGTGTCGACGATGAATGAGACCTTACCGCCCGGGGTGCTACGGGTGAGTTTGTCGCATTCTTCCTGGCAGACTTGGGCAAAACGCTCGGTGTAGCTGGTCATGTATTGCTTGGGATCGGTGCCGGGAATCAGTTGGTAGTTCTGGTCGAACAGGTTGAGGCCATTCTGCTGCAGCGCCTCCAGCTGGGCCTGCAGGCTGTCGCGGCACTGGCTGGCCCGGGTGATGGCGGCATCCAGCTTGCCATGGCCGAGCACAAACCGGCCCAACAATGCCTGGACCTTTTCAGCGACCCCGGACAGGTCACGGGTCGCTGTTGCCGAATGCTGCATGCGCTGGTCAATCGACTGGCTGTCGGCATGGATCTGCGTGACCCGTTCGTTGATGCCCGTGTTGGATTCGGCGAAAAGCTGGATATGGGACGCGATATCGGCCAACTTGCCATTGGTGGATTCGAAATCGCCGATCATGCTTTCGAAATGGCCCGAGGCACGCTCCACGACTTTCTGGGTTTCCCGGGCGCTATGGCTGATCTGGTTGGTCTGCTCATGGGTGGAACTGACTTCTTCGAGCATGGCGTCGATGTTGCGCGAGATATCGTCGGTGGCCCGGCTGACATTCTGCGCCAGGGTGCGCACCTCATCGGCCACCACGGCAAAACCCCGGCCGCTTTCACCAGCCCGTGCGGCTTCGATGGCCGCGTTGAGGGCCAGCAGGTTGGTTTGGGCAGAGATCTGCTGGATCAGCCCAACGATGGACTTGATGCTCGATGATCGTTGATTCAGGGCGCCTACCAACGTGGCGAATTCACTAAGGCTGCTGGAGATTTCACTGATGTTGCCTGTCACTTCCAGCAGTTCGGCATAGGAGTCGCGGGCCATGCTCAGGTTCTGGGCGGTGGTGCTGGAAATGCCTTGGGTCTGGCGCGAGACTTCTTCGATGCGGCCCACCGCGGTGTTGCTCTGATCCATCACTTCCTTGGCGAAGCGGGCCTGGTGGGTAGCGCTGTCGCTGGAGTCGCTGATGTTTTTCAACGAGCGGGCCGATTCGACCGCAATGTGCACAGTCAGCGCCTGGACGTTACTGATGATCTCTCGCTGCTTGGCCAGGAAGCGGTTGCAGGTGTCGGCCAGCACGCGGATTTCGTCGTGGGTCACCAAGGGCAGGTCTTTGGACAGGTCGCCTTCGCCGCTGGCGATCTCCTCGAGAGCCTTGGTCATGGCCGTGACAGGACGCACGATCAGGTGGCGAAAGTACCAGACCATGAAGCTGATCATGCACAGCGTCAGCAGCGCGCCGAAGAGCAGGGCATGGGTGAGACTGTCGAGCCGGCCCTCGACTTGCCCCAGTAGTGCGGGGTCCAGTTGCGCGGTGTGCAACTGCAGCACAATGTCGGCGCGGGCACTGAGGGCCACCCAGTAAAGCAAGCCACTGACCACGACCAGCAGGAAAAGGCTCGAGAGCTTTTTGGTGAGCGTATCGAAAAACCGCATCTCGATAGACTCGTACAAGGCCTTTAACGTCTGCATCCGTTGCTCCCGGGGTAAAAAATTACTTCGATGGCATACATTCGACCGCGAGCGCCAAAGCTTTAGCGCGATAGGGCGATTTGATATCACGTCGGGGCTTTCAACGGTTTTTAATCCGTCCTGCTGATGGCGGAATGGAGAAGTCAATATCCAGGGCGGTAAAGGTAGACGAAAGTCGTACTAGCGCTCTGCCCAGCGACTGCTACGGTTTGAGTGGAAAACAATAAAAACAACGGGAGTTGATTTTCATGTCCACTCAAAAACAACAGGCTGCGCGTGCCTACTGGACGGAAAACCTGCGCTGGATGCTGGCATTGCTGGCAATCTGGTTCTTGGTGTCGTTCGGCTTTGGCATATTGCTGGTTGACCAGCTCAACACCATCAGCTTCTTCGGTACGCCCCTGGGATTCTGGTTCGCCCAGCAGGGGTCCATCTACGTGTTTGTGCTCGAGATTTTCTTCTATGTCTGGAAGATGAATCAGCTCGATCGCAAATATGACGTCCACGAAGACTGAGGCCGACGAGCATGGATACCCAAACCCTGATCTACCTGTTCGTCGGCGCGTCCTTTGCACTCTATATCGGTATCGCCATCTGGACGCGCGCCGGCTCCACCAGTGAATACTACGTCGCCAGTAAAGGCGTGCACCCGGTACTCAATGGCATGGCCACCGGGGCCGACTGGATGTCGGCGGCCTCGTTCATCTCCATGGCCGGGATCATTGCCTTTGCCGGCTATGACGGCTCGGTTTACCTGATGGGCTGGACCGGCGGCTACGTGCTGCTGGCGATGTGTCTGGCGCCGTATCTGCGCAAGTTCGGCAAATTCACCGTGCCGGAGTTCGTCGGCGCGCGTTACTACTCGCAGACAGCGCGAGTGGTGGCGGTGATCTGCGTGATCTTCATTTCCTTCACGTATGTGGCGGGGCAGATGCGCGGCGTGGGCATCGTGTTCTCCCGTTACCTGGAAGTGGATATCAACACCGGCGTGATGATCGGTATGGCCATCGTGTTCTTCTACTCCGTACTCGGCGGCATGAAGGGCATCACCTACACCCAGGTGGCGCAGTACTGCGTGATGATTTTTGCCTACATGGTGCCGGCGATTTACATCTCGATGATGATCACCGGCAACCCGATCCCGCAACTGGGCTTCATCAGCGAAGTCACAGGCAGCGGCCAGAGCGTGATCGAACGGCTCAACGGGCTGGGGGCGGAGCTGGGCTTTACGGCTTATACCGATGGCACCAAATCGACCACCGACGTGTTTTTCATCACCATGGCGTTGATGGTCGGCACCGCGGGCCTGCCTCATGTGATCGTGCGGTTCTTCACCACGCCGACCGTGCGGGATGCGCGTAAATCGGCAGGTTACGCGTTGCTGTTCATCGCCATCCTCTACACCACCGCACCGGCTGTAGCGGCTTTCGCCCGTACCAACCTGCTGACCTCGATTCCCAATGTCAGCTATGCCACAGCGCCAGCCTGGTTCAAGACCTGGGAAAATTCGGGGCTGATCGCCTGGGCGGACAAGAACAACGACGGCATCATCCAGTATGGCCCGGGGGCAGCCCTGGTCGGCGCGCCGAGCTTCACGGGGGAACGCGGGGCGAACGAGCAGCGGCTGCTGAGCAACCAGGTTTCACCGGTGGCTAACGAGCTATATGTCGATAACGACATCATGGTTCTGGCCAACCCGGAGATTGCCGGGTTGCCAGGCTGGGTTATCGCTCTGATTGCCGCTGGTGGTCTGGCGGCGGCGCTGTCGACGGCAGCGGGGTTGCTACTGGTGATTTCCACATCGGTCTCCCATGACCTGCTCAAAAGCAACATCATGCCCAGGATCACTGAAAAGCAAGAGTTGCTGGCCGCCCGGATCGCCGCTGGCGTGGCGGTGCTGATCGCCGGATTGTTCGGCATCTACCCGCCGGCATTCGTGGCCCAGGTGGTGGCCTTTGCCTTCGGCCTGGCAGCGTCCTCATTCTTCCCGGTCATCGTCATGGGGATTTTCTCCAAGCGCATGAATCGTGAGGGCGCGATCGCCGGGATGATTGTGGGGCTGACGTTTACATTCACCTACATCGTCTACTTCAAATTCATCAATCCGGCGATGAACACCGCCGATCACTGGTGGCTGGGCGTATCGCCGGAAGGCATCGGCACCCTGGGGATGCTCTTCAACTTTGCGGCCGCAGTGGTGGTGTCACGCTTTACCGCGCCGCCGCCGGAGCACATTCAGCACCTGGTGGAAGATATCCGGGTTCCAAGGGGGGCGGGTGCGGCCATCGATCATTGATGTGCGCTAAGCCCTGAAAAAAGGGTGGGAAACGAACAAAGGCGCCGGAGTGATCCGGCGTCTTTTTTTTGGGGGCGAGTCAAGCGGGAAAGCGTTAGAAATATTTACTGGGAATCATTCTCAAAGTATATTCTCTCTCATTAACATCCCTCTGTGAGTGCTGCGTCTTGAATCGTTCCACCCCTCTCGCTACCCGCAACGCCTTTTTCAAACGCGTGTTGCCAACGCTGTCCTGCTGTTTCATCGCAAGCCCTTTGTGGGCGCAGGGCACCCTCGAACTGCCGACCACGGACATCCAGGGCAGTCGCATCACTCAGGACGAAGGCTATACGGCGTCGCAAGCCAGCACGGCGAGCAAAAGCGATGTACCGATCAAGGAAGAGGCGCAGTCGATCAATGTGGTGACCCAGCAAACCCTGGCGGACTATCAGGTGCGCTCGCTGGGTGATGCGATGAAGTTTGTCAGCGGCGTCAGCCAGGGCAACACCCTGGGCGGTTCGCGGGATTCGCTGGTCAAGCGCGGCTTCGGCACCAACGATGACGGCTCGATCCTGCGCGATGGCGTGCGTTCGAACCTGGGGCGCAATTTCAGCGCCACCACCGAGCGGGTCGAAGTGCTCAAGGGCCCAGCCTCGATGTTGTACGGCGCGCTGGAGCCTGGCGGCCTGGTCAACGTCATCAGCAAGAAACCCGAATACACCCAGAGCACAACGCTGAGCGGCTCGGCCTACAGCGAAGGCGGCGGCACCATGGCCCTGGACACCACCGGGCCACTGGGCGATACCGGCCTGGCGTATCGGTTGGTTGCCGAGCGTGGGCATGAGGATTATTGGCGCAACTATGGCGTCAATGAGAGCACGCTGGTGGCGCCGTCCCTGGCCTGGACGGGCGAGCGAGCCTCGTTGAACCTCAGTTATGAGTACAACGAATATTCCAATCCGTTTGACCGCGGCACGGTGTTCACCAATGGGCATCCGGCCGACATTGATTACAACAAGCGCCTTGATGAGCCTTGGGCCAAAAGCGTGGGAATTCGCGAAACGGCCACAGCCCGGTTCGAGTATGAATTGAGTGAAGCGTGGAAAACTCGTGTGACCTACGGGTGGAACAACGACCGGTACAGTCTCTCGATTGCGCAGCCGCGGCTGTCGAACGGAGTTTTCCAGCGTGCCGCCAACGGCGCGCACTATGACGATGAAACCCGCTACGCCAGTTGGGATTTCATGGGCAGGCAGGAGCTATTCGGTCAGCGTCATGACCTGTTGATCGGCGTCGACAATCAAGTGTCCGATCAATTCCGTGGCAAAACCTACCGCGGAGCATATCAATCAGGCTTTGACCCTGCGGCACCGGTGTACGGTGGTCTGGGGGAGCCAAGCACGGTAAATGCGCCGCAAAGCAACTTGAGCAACAAACTGACTTCCAGTTCGATGTATCTCAAGGATAACTGGCACCTGGATGACCGCTGGATCCTGGTCTTTGGGGGCCGTTACCAGCATTACGATCAATACGCCGACCAAGGCATGCTCAAGCGCGTCCACGTTCGCGACGATAACGGCGATGCTTTTGTCCCATTTCTGGGCCTCGTCTATAAAGCCACCGAGGAATTGTCGCTTTATGGCAACTACAGCCGGTCCTTCAAGCCTAACGATACCGTCGATAAAAACCTTGCCACCTTCAAACCGGAAGAGGGCCGCAGCTATGAAATCGGCGCCAAGTACGATCCATTGCCAGGCTTGAACATCAACCTCGCCCTGTTCGACATTGTTAAAAAGAACGTGGTGACCACTGTTGACGAAGTCTCCGAAGCCGCCGGCAAAGTCGCCTCCCAAGGCCTGGAACTCGACATCACTGGGCGCCTGGCCGAGCGTTGGGATCTGATCGGCACCTACGCCTACACCCACACGGAAATCCTCGACGATCCGGATGACGAAGGTCACCGCCTGGCCAACGCCCCCAAACACACCGCAAGCCTATACCTGACCCACCACCTGAACGTGCCTGCCGAATTCGGCGCCTGGCACGCCGGCGCCGGTGCACGTTACGTCGGCGAGCGCGCCGCCAACAACGCCAACGATTTCTGGCTCAGCAGCTACACCGTGGCCGACGCGTTCCTGCGCTGGGAGTCGCCGGTGTTCGGGCACAAGACCTCGTTGCAACTGAACGTGGACAACCTGTTCGATAAGCAGTACTACCCGTCCTCCACCGGCAGCCAACTGCAGGTCAATGTCGGCGAACCGCGCACCGCCCGCCTGAGTGCCAGCGTGACGTTTTGAGTACGCTGTCCTGAAATCAAAAATGCCCGGAACCTGAGTCTCGGGCATTTTTATTGGCGGCCAGCGGCTACGCCAGCGTGCGGCCAACGGGCACCTGCGCGATGTCACGTTTAGCTCCCGCCCTCAACGCGTGGCGCAGCTTCAGCGCCGGACGCTCAACGCAGTAATACGACAAGCCACTCAATGCCAGCGACAACACCAGCACCAGCGTAATCATCAAGACGCTGTACTCAACCGGCCAGAATGCCCGCAGCACGTACATCACCACAAAATGGTTGAGGAACACGCCATAGCTGATATTCCCCAGAAGCTCATCCATCCAGTGATGCTTGAGCTTGCTGAGCAAATGCACCGCCGGCAAACCCAATGCAATGCCCAGGGTCACTTCTGCGTTGAAGGGGCGGCGGGGAATAAACCCGACAACAATGGCCAGGAACATGAGTGCTGCCACGACCGTGGTGATGGACGCGAGCCATCGTCCTTTGGCCTGGGCGTGGTACAGGTAGCTGCCGCACAGAAAGATGAACAACACGCCCGGCAGTAGACGGTAGCCATAGATGTCGGTGTTGACGTAGCCCAGCGAGGCGACCAGGAAAACCGTTACGGACACCGCGAACGCAATGCCTCGGGCCTTATAAAGGATCAGGAACGGGATCAGCAGGTAAAAGCACATCTCCAGCCCCAGAGACCAGCCCGGTGGCAGGATCTCGGGCACAGTGACGCCGAACATGTAGAAACCCAGCGGCACGATGGGCAGGCTGGTGGCGATGTTTTCGATTGTCAGCGCCGCCGCCTGTGGGGAGCCCGGCAGCAGAAAATGAATCACCATGCAGGAGAGAACGAAATACAGAAGGAACTGCGGGTAAAGTCTCAACAGGCGGTCAAGATAGAACAGACCGATTTTCCCTGGGACGTTGTAGCTCCTGTCGATCAAGGGCGTCATCACAAAACCGCTGATAATCAGAAACGACACCACGGCAACAACGCCGGGGTTGAACCCCATGAACATCACGCCCATGTGCGAAATCGCCACGAGCATGGCCAGCAGCAACCGATAACCCCCCAAGCCTCTCATCCTTAGTCAGAGTTGATTCTTTGCGCGGTAACTTATGTGGCTTTATGGCCGGTGAACAGAGGATTGCGCGGTGGCGACGGGGGAGTGGGGGAAATTGGCAGATATGACATCGTTGTCTCAGCCAGACCGCCATCGCGAGCAGGCTTGCTCCCCCTTTGGAAGCGAACTGCTCGCAATGACGGTGGAACTAACCACAGGAATCCAAGGACTTGTATCATCGAAACGGGGAGGCAGCGGTTTGGCGCCTTGAATCATCCAGGCGCCAGGGCAAACTCAACGACGCTTGCCAAATACCGTTTTCGGCGACTTGCCAAAGAACCGGGTGAATGCGGCGCTGAAATTATTCGGGAATTTGTAGCCAACCTTGTAAGCCGCCTGCGCGACTTGGCAACCGCTTTCAAGCAGCGTGTAGGCCTTGCGCATGCGGATCTCGTGAAGCATCCGGTGTGGCGTGGAGTTGAAGCGGTAGTGCAGGCCTTCCTTGAGCTTGAATTCGTTGAGCCCGACTGCGGCGCACAGGTAGGGAATGGTCAGCGGCTGGTCCATTTGCTCGATCATGATGTCCCGTGCCTGGTCGAGTTTTTCGATGTCGCTGGCACTGAATTGCGGGTTCTGAATGCAGGTGGGCGGGCTCAGCAGTTTCAACTGCTCGGACAGCAGGCAGAGGGTGTGGATGTGCATGTCCAGCGCGCCGGTCGCACCCTGGTTGAGATAGCGTGCCAAGGCGGTGGCGTGGCTGGCACTGGTGGCTGAGGTTTTCTGAAAGGCCAGTTGGCGCACATTGCCGTTGCCCAGTAACTGGCGGGTGCGCTGCTCACCGATGTATCGGTTGAGCATGCCTTCACCGATCAGCAGCCTGAGCTGGGAGACGGTCGTGCCGGCTTCGTAGCAGCGCTCGCCGAGGCTCAGTTGAAACGACGTGATGGTGGTGTAGCCGGCTCGGAACGACACCGCCGAACCGTCGGCGCCCTTGTACCCGGAGTCGCCTTGCATGCCGAACGTGATGACCAGCATATGGCGATTGTGCGGGCTGACGGTTTCTTCGATCAGATTACGCGTGGGGCGGTAGCGCGAGCGCACCACCATCAGGTCGTTATCGACGAAATAGCGCTCGGAATAGCACTCACCCAGTTCTCCCGGCAGTTGCTGGCGCGTCCAGCCACAGGTGTCGTTGCTGATCAGTCGCGAGTGCGTTGGCGCAACTCGATACGACTGGGAAATCTTCTGTAGGGCCGCCACTTTTATTGTCCTCCTTGGTTGTCTCTGGCTTGCATATGGATTGATCCAGATTCCATATGAACTAGATGATAACTATTCGCATTAATCAATACCATGTTTGCATCTCAACTGCCATCGCAAGAACGCGGCAGTCGCTGATTCATTGATGGGGAGTGCGATGGGCAAGCCTGTATTGAAAGCCTGCGGTTACACGTTGTGCGTCGGTTGCTGCCTGGGCGCAGCCGTGAACGTCGCGGCGCAAACCGAGCTGGCTCCGGTCACGGTGACGGCGAACAAAATCGAACAGCTCCAGGAAACGGTTCCAGCCAGTCTGTCGGTGCTGACGGGTGAAGACCTGCGCAAGGGCGGCATCCATGACCTGGAAGACCTGGCGCGAGCCACTCCCGGCTTTACCTTCCAGCCCTTTGGCCAGTCGGGCACGAACCTGCCGGTGGTGCGCGGCCTGACTGCCAGCCCCACGGCGTTTTCCTCCTCGATGCTGATGTTGGTCGACGGCGTGCCGACCTTGATGGGGCAGGGCTTTGACCACAACCTGTTGGGGGTGGAACGCATCGAAATCCTGCGTGGACCGCAGTCGACTCTGTATGGCCGCAACGCAGAAGCCGGCGTATTGAGCCTCCATACTCGCCAGCCCGAAGCGCTGCCCTATGCCCGGATCGAAGCCGGTGCTGGCAGTCGCGACGAGCGCACCCTGGGCGTGGATGCCAGTACCGCGCTGCTCCCGGACACGCTGTACGCCGGGGTTTCCGGGCAATGGCTGGAGCGCGATGGCTACGTTGACAACGACTGGCGCGGCGGGCAGGCCGATGATCGTGAACGCCACAGTGCCCGTATGGTGCTGCGCTGGACGCCCACGTTGGCCACAGACGTCAACCTGCGCTACAGCCGCCAGGACTATCGCGACGGCGGTGCCCAGTGGGGAGCGGCGGATTCATCTCGGCGCCAGGTGCGCTCCGGCACCTCGAGCTGGAACCATTCCAGTGGCCGCAGCCTGTCTTTGGACGTGCAGCATGAGTTCGAGTCGGGCCTGAAGCTGCGCTCGATCACTGCACGCAATGACTTCTACGACCGGGTTCGCCAAGACACCGATTTCCAGCCTGCCGACCGCTTCCACGTCGCCCGTGATTACCACTTCAATACCTTGTCCCAGGAATTTCGCCTGGAAGGCCAGTGGGACGAGAACTCGTGGTTGCTCGGCGTTTATGCGGACCACGATGACCACGACCTGTCCTACCAACAGCAACTGCCCGTCAGCCTGTCCCGCACGGATGTGCAACTGGGTGGCAATACCGCGGCGCTGTTCGGCCAGTGGCTGATGCCCCTGGCCGAACGTTGGACCCTGACTCTCGGCGCCCGCGTCGAACAGGACAAGGTGCGCATAGATCCCCAGGGCGGTAGTGGCCAGAGCCAGGCGTGGCAACGCTTTACCCCCAAGGTATCACTGCAATACGAATGGCAAACGGATGCCTACCTGTACGCCAGCTATGCCGAAGGTTTTCGCGCCGGAGGTTTCAATGCCTTCTCCAGAGCCGCCAATTACCCCGGTTATGACCCGGAAAAGGTCAAGACGTATGAGGTCGGCGCCAAGGGTTGGCTGGATGACAGACGCCTGCGTTACTCGGCGGCGCTGTACTGGATGGACGTGCGCGACATGCAAGTGCAGCAACTGCTCCAACCGGGCGTGGTGTACATCACCAACGCGGCGTCGGCGCACTCCACGGGGTTGGAACTCGAAGCCCAATACCTTCTCGCTGACAACTGGACGCTGGTCAGCTCCGTGGGCCTGAACCGCACCCGTTTCCAGCGTTTCAGCGACGGCAACAGTGACTACCAGGGCAATCGCAATCCCTACGCCCCCGACTTCACCGGCCATCTGAGCCTGCGCTACGACGCCCCCGCCGGTTGGTGGGTCCAGGGTGGCGTGGATGTCGTCGGCAAGACCTACCTGGACTCGGCCAACCAGTACAGCCGTGGCGGCTACGGCTTGATCAACCTCAATGCCGGTTATGACATCGGCCGGTACGGCTTCAGTGCCTACGTGAAGAACGCCGCCGACAAGCGCTACGACGCCGTCGGCTATTTGAACGGCACCGCGCGGGTCTACAGCCCGCCAAGGGAAATCGGCCTGCGCGTGAGCTATGAACTGTGAGCTGCGAATGATGAATGGAAGCGACCTGGCAACACCACATCCCCTGCAACCCTACTGGGACCTGACTCTGGCCGGCGTGCGCGCCGACGCCTTGCGCATCGCGCTGGAATGGAAGCTGTTCAACCTGCTGCAAGAGCCTGTCACGGCGCAGACCATTGCCCGCCAGTTGCAACTCGACCCGGTCAACACCGGTTATTGGCTGGAAGCGCTATGGAGCATGGCCTTGCTGGTCCGTGACCAACAGCAACCGCCGCGCTACCAAAACTCTGCTGTGGCCCACGACTACCTGCGCGCCGAGGCCCCGGACTACTGCGGCGATGCGTGGACGTTCCGCCTGCGCGGGCTTCGGCATTTCGGCGGGCAGTTGGGCGACCAGGTACGGGCCGGTCAGCCCAGCGGGCAGGCGCCGAACGTGGCGACCACCATCGAGAACTGGACGGCCGCTGCACGTCTGCAATTGGCCCAGGAGCAACGGGCCGTCACGGTAGAGGTGGCGTTGCGCCTGATGGCAGGGATTCCCGAGTTCGCCCACGCCCGCCGATTCCTGGACTTGGGGGGTGGCCCGGGTCTGGTAGCGATTGCCTTGGTCCGGGATAACCCGCTGTTGAGTGGCGAGGTGTTCGATTTCCCCCAGACCGTCAGCGTGGCGGAGGAAAATATCCATAGGGCCGGCCTCCAGCAGCGCCTCAGCGTCCGCGGCGGGGACCTGGCAAACGATGACATCGGCGAGGGGTATGACCTGATCTGGTGTTCTTCAGTGTTGCACTTTGTCCCGGACCTGGCCGTGAGCCTGGAGAAAATCCATGCCGCATTGCGTCCTGGTGGCGTGCTGGTCAGTGCCCATGCCGAAGTCCCCCTGGACCCGGACCTGGCCCGGCGGGTCATGCCTTACTACCTGTCGATGCAAATGCTCGGTCGTCAGGTCACCCAGGCTGGCGGCCTGGCCGATGCGTTGACTCAGGCCGGTTTCGTCGATATCGACCATTACCCTGAAGTGGCCCTTGCCGTCGCCCCGGTCGCGGTGCAAGTGGCGCGTCGGAGTGGCCCATGAAAGGTCAGGAAAACGCGCGCATGTGGCGCCTGCAGTTGCTGTTCGGCTGGCTCCATTTTGTCCTCGCAGTACCCAGCATTTACCTGCTGCTCGGGCTTCCGCTGGTCATGCGTGAACACGGTTGGTCCGGCACCGATATCGGGTTGTTCCAACTGACGGGGCTGCCGGCGGTGTTCAAGTTCCTCTTGGCCGTGCCCGTGCAGCGCTATCGGACCCCCCAAGGGCACTATCGCCTTTGGGCACTGGGGCTGTGCCTGCTGCTGGCGCTGTTGCTGGTGTTGGCCAGTCAGCAGGCGATCACCGCCAATCGGCTGGTCCTTTTCGGTCTGGCCTTCGCTGCTGGCGTGCTGGCGACCTGGGCCGACATTCCGGTCAACGCCCTGGCCATCAAGTTATTGCCGCAAGCGCAGCGATTGCGCGCAGGGGGGATCCGTTCGGCGGCGCTGTTCCTCGCCGCCATTGTGGGCGCTGGGGTCATGCTGGTGGTGCAGCAGCGCTGGGGTTGGCAGGCGCCGTTTCTGTTGATGGCGGCCGGGTTGCTACTGGCCCTGCCGTTTCTCGGGCGCTTGCACGAGGCGGATGGCAATGCTGTCGAGCCCCAGGCATGCAGGCCGGCCTTGGTGGATTGGTCCGGTTTTTTCCGGCAGCCCGGCGCACGTCTCTGGATCTGGCTGCTGCTCAGCGGTTTCCCCTTTCTTGGTGCGGCGTGGCTTTACCTCAAACCGCTGTTGCTGGACCAGGGGATGCCTGCGCAGCAGGTGGCCTGGGTTGCCGGCGTCGGCGGCGGGGTGGTCGGCGCCCTGGCGAGCATTCTGGGCGCCAGGCTGGTGCAACGCCTGAGCCCGGCCCGGGTGACCCCGTGGTTCATGGTCGGTGCCTGGTTGGCGTTACTGGCCTTGACGGGCGCGGTATGGCTCCAGGCCTCGAGCTCGTGGTTGGTGGCGGCGGCTTATCTCCTGGCCATGGCGATGGGCGCGGTATCGAGCCTGATGTTCGGCCTGATGATGTTTTTCTCCCGTCGTCACCACCAGGCTGATGACTACGGCCTCCAGGCCAGCCTCTTTGTACTCACGCGCCTGTTGGTACCGATCGGTGCCGGCGTGTTGCTCGATCGCAGTGGTCCGGCGGGAATGCTTGCCGGTCTGTGCCTGGCAATGCTCGGCGTGTGTGCACTGGCGATCGCTGCGCGACGTTCGATAGCCCAGGCCACGGTGGATGCCGGTATCCCCGACAACCGAGCTGACCGAGCTAAAGGCGAATCCGCCCCCCAAGTAAGTTAGACCCAATAGGAATGGAGTCCATGAAGGCAACCTTAGGTATCTGCTTGATTACCCAGACGCAGCCTCTGATCGAGGATGTGGCATTTGTCGTCGATTATTTGCAGGCCTGTTTGCAGCCTCCGGCAAATAATCCCGACTGGCCGCTTTCGATCAGAGGCAACGAGCCGATGCATCGTGCCTTGGGCCCCAGGCCCCACGGCGAAGCTGTCCTGGAGACTTTGATGGTCCAGGCCCAGCAGTATTTGCAGGGCAACCCGTGCGTGGCGGCGGCGCTGCCCGACTTGTGGGTGCTGACCTTCGATTCGCCCCAAGCCGCCCGGCAAAGCTTGCGCCGACAAGCTCCGCCGTTGTCCAACGAACTGTTCATTCTCGATCTTTGTCAGCAAAGCGAGGCGGGGGACGAGGATCCCTTTGATGAATTGATCGCCGCTGCGCCCGTGTCACGCCTGTCGCCTCATTCGGCGCTGCTGTATTGCGCCTTGCCGGCCCTGCCGGGCTGGATGAACCGGGTCGGCGGCAACCGCCATTTGCGTGTGGCGGGGCAGGACCGCGCTGCGCGTCGGGCGGACCTGCTGCGCATCCTCCTCGATCATTTGGAGCACGCACACTTCAACCGTTTGCTGGCGCGCTCGATCAGCGGGCCGTTGCTGTCGGTGAGCCTGGCGACGGAAATCACCCGGTTCATGTGCAGTCGCTGGCAGCAGCGTTGGGACTTTCATGCCTACACCGGGTCGATGGTGGCGGGGTTGATCCAGTCGATGCAGCAGAACGTCGCCGGCACCGGCGTGCGTTGCCTGGGCGGCTGCAACGAACACAGCCTGGCGGTCAGTGCCATGGCCGGCTGGCAGTTGTTTGGCCGGGCCTACGTGATTGCCGTGACGTCGGGCATGATCGATGAGTTTCGCGGCACCCTGGCCAATCTCAAGCGGCTGGGGGCTCCGGGGCTGATCGTCTGTGCCGACAGCCCGGAGAACGTCTGGTATGCCTTCCAGGGCACCCACGATCTGGACAACGACGGCTGTCGGGTCATCGAGGCCCGGGGGCTGCGCCAAGTCTTCATCCGCAAGGTCGAGGAAATCGGTCCACGCCTGGAAGAGGCCTTCGCCATGCTCGCCGAACGAGCCGAGCCGGTGTTTATCCTGGCCACCCAGGGGGTGCTGGAATCCCGCCCTCAGGTGCCGCTGGACGTACGCCTGCCCGAGCTCATGTCGACACCGGCCTGGCGCCCCGACACGCGGCAGGCCGGCGCGCTGGACCAGGCCCTGGAGCTGATCAATCGCGAGCCGGTGCACCTGCTATGGCAGTGCGGCAAGCTCAGCGCCGAGCAGCGTCGGCGCGTGTATGCCCTGGCCGAGCGTGGTGCCATCGGCCTGGCGGACAGCATCACCCAACCCGGCAGTGTCGGTCCTTACCACGAGGGACGGGCGGTGCCCGAATACCTTGGGCCATTGTCTCTGTATGGATTCAGCCGGCGGGTGTACCAGTTCATGCATTGCGAGCATGAGTTGAACGGGGCCCAGGACCACTGCGTGTTCTTTCTCAAGGGCAAGGTCGACCAGGCTGCCACGCCATTCTCCGAAGGCAAGCTCAAGCGCCAATTGCGGGTGGTGCAGGTCAATCATGAACCGCGGCATCTTTCACCGTTCACCGATTTGGCGCTGGATGTGCCGCTGGATGCGTTCCTGGACCATATCGAGCGCGGGCTACAGGTCGAACCCCAAGTGCTCGCGTTGCGGCGCGACAAGCTCCGCGAGATTGCGCAACGTAGCGAAGCCGTGGCGGCGGATCACATCGAGACCCTGCCCATGACCGCCAACTACTTTTTCCATCGGCTCGGCCATCTGGTACGCGAGCTGATCGAGCATCAGGGGTATCGCTACATCGGCGTCTACGATGTCGGCCGTTGCGGTATTTCGGCGGTGCGTAACGTGCCACGCACTGACCCGGGATTTTCCGGGTGGTATGGACGGGCGTTGATGGGGGATGCGCTGATGGCCTTGCCCTATATCGCCATGACCGCCGAGGGCAATGTCCTGGCGTTCGTGGGCGATGGCGCTCGGGCCCTGGTGCCGGATATCGAGGCACGCCTGGCGCAAGCGCTGGCCGAGGACCCGTGCGCGAACCAGCGCAACGTCAGTCTTTTCTACCTCACCAATGGCGTGTTGTCGCTGATCCAGACGTACCTCGACAAACGCTATGCCCACAACGGCGCCCAGCAAGTTGCGGTGACCAGCGCCGGGGCAGTGGCTGCGCCAATGGAACGGATCGGCGCCATCAGCGTGCACCGCGAACGCTTGGTCAACTTTGATGAAGCCGCCCTGCGCCAAGCCCTGTCGCAACCCGGACAACTGAACATCTTCGACGTGTTGCTGGCCCATAACTCGGAGGGCGACGGTTTGAGCCTGGTCTCCGAAACCGCCTGGAACCGTCAATGAACCTTCGCCAAGGACATACCCCCATGAAATTCGGCTTCATCGCCCATCCGACCTCCATTGCCCTGCAACGCCAGGTGAAGATCATCGACCTGCTGGACCGCACGCTCGCTGAGCAAGACCGCGGGTATCAGGCTCAGCTCTGGAAGTCACGCAATCTGGTGCCGTTCGCTGACTTCGGGCGCATCGTCAGCGCCAGCGGCGCGGTGTGCGAGGGCATCTTGCATTACCTGCCGCTGACCGCGGAGCAAATGCTCAGCCAGCCGCGAACCATCGCCGCACGGGTGCTCGAAGGCGTGCACAGCCTGCAGGAGCAGGGCGCGCAACTGGTCGGCCTCGGTGGCTTCACGGCGATTGTCGGCAACCGCGGGTTGCAGACCCTCGACCGCAGCGGCGTACCGGTCACCACCGGGAACTCGTTGACCGCCTACGCCGCCTACAAGAACGTGCTGGAGGCCATGGCCCGACTGGAGGTGGCGCCGCAAGACAGTGAAGTGGCGGTGGTCGGTTACCCCGGTTCGATTGCTCTGGTCATCGCCAAGCTACTGGCCGGCGACGGTTGCCGCCTGCGCCTGGTGCATCGCGGTAGCGCGCAGCAGGGCCGTGACAGCCTGGCTTGGCTGCCGGCGCAGTTCCACGGCCAGGTGCAGCTCACGACCGATATCGACAGTTGCTACAAACACGTACGTTTTTACGTCGCGGCGACGTCCAGCGGCGGCGTGATCGACCCCTATCGGCTCGCGCCTGGGGCCGTGGTGGTGGACGCTGCGTTGCCCCGGGATGTACTGCCGTTTCATCAAGACCGCCAGGACATCCTGATCATCGACGGCGGTCTGGTGTCGGCCAGCGCCGACTTGCGTTTCGGCACTGAAACCCTGGGGGTGGCGCCGAAAAAATTCCTCAATGGCTGCCTGGCGGAAACCTTGGTGCTGGCGTTGGAGGGGCGAGCCGAAGCGTTTTCCATCGGTCGCGAATTACCCGAGGAGCGGGTACTGGAAATTGGCCGCATCGCTGAACTGCATGGTTTCTCGCCGTCGCCCATGGCCTCTTATGGCGAGCGCCTGACAGACGCGGATTTCCAGGCCCTGCGACGCTTCCATCGGACCACGAAAGTCCCCACCACCGTCGAACAACCCGCCGATCAACCGGCTGCCCTGCGGGCCGAAGCCTTGCGTTGTTTCGACCAGCACATCAACCCGGTGCTGAGGGAGTTCTACCAGTTCAACCACATCGAACGGGTGTTCACCCACGGCAGTGGTTGCTGGCTGACAGACCTGGACGGTGGCCGTTACCTGGATTTCGTCGCCGGCTACGGCTGCCTCAATACCGGGCACAATCATCCGCGCATCAGCCAGGCGTTACAGGCCTATCTGCAACAGCAATACCCCACGTTCGTCCAGTACGTATCGGTGCCCTTGCAGACCAGCCTGCTGGCCCAGCGCCTGAGTGAGCTGGCGCCGGGAAACCTGGATCGGGTGTTTTTCAGCAACTCGGGCACCGAGGCGATAGAGGCGGCGTTGAAGCTGGCGATGGCGGCCATGCAGCGACCTCGAATCCTGTATTGCGACAACGGCTATCACGGCAAGACCCTGGGAGCGCTGTCGGTCACCGGGCGAGACAAGCACCGCGACCCTTTCAAGCCGCTGCTGGCGCGCTGCGATTCGATCCCTTTTGGCGATCTGGCGGCGCTGGAAAGTGCCTTGCGCCAAGGGGATGTCGGCGCCTTTATTCTCGAACCGATCCAGGGCGAGGGCGGGGTGATCGTGCCTCCGCAGGGCTACCTGAAGCAGGTTCGCGCACTTTGCAACGCCTACGACTGCCTGTTGATTGTCGATGAGATCCAGACGGGCCTGGGCCGCACAGGCAAGCTGTTCGCCTGTGAGTGGGAGGCGGTGGTGCCAGATATCCTGGTGCTGTCCAAATCGTTGTCTGGCGGTGCGGTGCCCATCGGCGCGACGCTGTCCAGCGCGGCGTTGTGGGACCGTGCCTATGGCAGCATCGACACCTTTGCGTTGCACACATCGACCTTCGGCGGCGGCAACTTTGCGTCGGCTTCGGCTCTGGCGACGCTTGAGGTGATTGCCGCAGAAGACTTGGCCGGCAACGCCGCCCGGGTCGGTGGGCAGCTCAAGCAGGCCCTGCAAGAGGCGGTCAGTCCGTACCCGTTCATTCGTGAAGTGCGCGGCGTCGGGTTGATGATCGCCATTGAGTTCGAATACAGCTTCAAAGGCGGCGTCGAGGCCTTCGTGCGTGAGTTCGCCAGCCGCATTCCGGGCAATGCGGCGGGCACCTATCGCATGCTCTCCGGTAAAGCCAAACGGCATATCGAGGAGGCCATCTGTGAGGTGGAGAAAAACTTCGAGGAGATGTTCGTTTTGCGTTTCGTCAGCAAATTGTCCCGGGAGCACGGTGTGTTGACCTTTGTCACCGCCAACAACAACCGGGTCATGCGCATCCAGCCTCCACTGGTGCTCAATGACGCCGAAGCACAGCATTTTGTCGAAGCCTTCAGTGCCGTGTGCGAGGACATGTCGACCTTCCTCGCCTGACGCCCGCACGAGCCCTTGAAAGAGGGCTTTTGTTTATCTGTTGCGATACACCCCGTCGATTCCTGCTGTCGATGAACTGCTTATCGCAGAGTGGCCGTTCTAAATGCATACGAAAACGGACCTTGCGCATATGAAATTCAAAGGCCTTTGAATTGATTAATCAAAGAGCCTGCATGAGAATTACTTACATTCAGTAACAGGTATTAAACATGAAACTTCCTCCGCTTGTCGCTGCTGTTTCGAGCCTAAGTAACGAAGAAATAACCCGTTATAGTCGACACTTGTTGATTCCTGATGTGGGCGTGGAAGGGCAGTGTCGTTTAAAGAGCAGCAAAGTACTGGTCATCGGTGCCGGAGGCCTGGGTTCGCCGGCGTTGCTTTACCTGGCGGCGGCCGGTGTCGGTACCCTGGGTATCATCGATTTCGACCGGGTGGACGAGTCCAACCTGCAGCGCCAGGTGATCCATCGGGTTGCCACGGTGGGCCAGTTGAAGGTCGACAGTGCCGCCGAGGCGATCAACGCACTGAACCCCTATGTAAAAGTCGAACGTCACACAGAGCGACTGGAACCGCAAAGCGCGGTGCAACTGTTCAGCCAATATGACCTTATCCTCGATGGCACTGACAATTTCGCCACCCGCTACCTGGTCAACGATGCCTGTGTGCTGGCCGGCAAACCCTACGTCTGGGGGTCGATCTTCCGCTTCGAAGGCCAGGCCTCGGTGTTCTGGGAAAGCGCCCCTGGCGGCGTCGGTCTCAACTACCGCGACCTGTATCCCGAGCCGCCTCCGCCCGAGCTGGCACCATCCTGTTCCGAAGGTGGGGTGCTGGGCATTTTGTGTGCGTCCATCGGCGCAATCATGGCCACTGAGGCGATCAAGCTGATCACCGGCATCGGCGATAGCCTGCTGGGGCGCCTGATGGTGTACGACGCGTTGGACATGTCCTACCGACAGATGCCGCTGCGGCGCTCTCCGGGTCGTCAGCCCATCACGGGCCTGAGCGATTACCAGGCCTTTTGCGGCCTGAGCGCGCCCCACGGCGTGCAGGATTCAGACATCCCTTCGATCAGCGCCAGGCAATTGCAGGTATTGCGCGAAAGCGGTCAGGACGTGTTGTTGATCGATGTGCGTGACCGCACCGAATGGGACATCGTGCGGATCCATGGCGCCCAGCACATGCCCAAGGGGCCGAAGACAGCAGAGCTGATCGAAACCCGGTTCGGCAAGCACGCCAACCTGGTCCTGCACTGCAAGACCGGCGCGCGCTCGAAAGCGGTATTGCTTGAGCTTCAACGGCGAGGCTTCAGCAACGTACGCAACCTCGATGGCGGCGTGCTGGCCTGGGTTCGGGATGTCGAGCCAGCGTTGCCGGCCTATTGAGCCTGAAGATGAGGAGCGATAATGCTGAGTATTCGTGCCGGCCTGCTGGAAGCCATGCTGGAGCAGGCGCGGCGGGATCATCCGCTGGAAACCTGCGGGATCGTCGCCGCACCCATAGGCGTTCGTACCGCCGAACGCCTGGTGCCCATGGACAACGCCGCCCGTTCGCCCACGTTCTTCAGTTTCGATCCCAGGCAACAACTGGCGGTCTGGCGAGCGCTGGACGAGCGAGACGAGGAGTGTCGGGTGATCTATCACTCTCATACCGCCAGTGTCGCTTATCCGAGCGCCGAGGATGTGCGTTATGCCGGTGATGCTTCGGTGCATTACGTCATTGTTTCAACACTGGCGGCGGTTGCCGAGTGCGTGCGAAGTTTTCGAATCATCAATAACAAAGTGACCGAAGAGCGTATTTGCGTGGTGCACTGAAAGTTATAAGCGATACCGCTCCACTCAATAATCAATGGTCAAAGGGCTGTTTAAAGCTCAGGGAGTTCTGCATGTCGATTTTTGTCACGGTGCCAACTTTATTGCGCACTTTCACCCAGGATCAAAAGCGTATTGAAGTTCAGGGTCAGACCGTTCTTGACGTTATCGAATACATGGAAAAACAGTATCCGGGGGTCAAGGAACGGCTGATCGGCGATGGCCAGGTGCATCGTTTCGTGAACATCTACGTCAACGATGACGACATCCGCTTTGTCGACAACCTCGCCACGGTACTCAAGGCCGGCGATAGCCTCACCATTCTCCCGGCCGTGGCCGGCGGTTGAGGCAGGACGCTGACCCGGGGCTGCGCGCGGCACCTCACCAAAGGCCCGCGCGCGGCGGTATGGAAACCTGCTGGTATATGTCTTATGTCCCGTCTTCTACAGGGTTGCAGTCTCTCCGGCTGTTTTGAACAAGTGCCCGTCGGCTTCGCTGCGCTGGCCGCGTCACTGCGCTACCAGGCGACGACGCTGGGCCTGGAACATCGTCCGTCCTACGGCGATCCATTGGCCTGCGGGCTGGGATTCTCCTTTCATCATCCGGACCTTTCGCCGATCGAAGGGATGATTCACGGCTGGCCCGATGGCAGCGCCCACGGCGTCACCGAACATACCGTGCAGGCTGCCTGCGGATTGATGTCGGTGCATGGCCGGGCCAGTGGCAAGGCCCAGGGCTTGGGGCTCGACTATGTCTCGACCCTGAGCGCCAGTCTGGCCCTGCAGGGTGCGCTGGCTGCCGCCCTGGGCCAGTTGCGTGGCGGTCGTTTCAATCACGTCAGCAGTTCCCTGGGCGCCGCCGGGGTGCTGGGCATCGGTCAATACCTGGCCGGTGCCACCGCTGCCGACGAGGCCGAGCGCCTGCTCCCCGGCGCGACCTGTTCGAAGAATCGTCCACCGTTCGTTTCCGCCGACGGTGTGCATTTCGAACTGGAAACCCTCGATGCCGAGCCTTGGCGGCGTTTCTGGGCCGCGGTGGGCATCGACGCCGAGCAGGCCGGCCAGGGCTGGAAGGCCTTCCTGTTGCGTTACGCCAAGGCGGTGGCGCCGATGCCGATGGTGTTGCGCCAGGCCTTGGCGCGACTGTCCATGGCCCGTATCAATGCCTTGTGCGCGTTGAGCGGCATGGCTGTTTGCCCGCTGCGCAGCCTCGCCGAGCGGCGTGCCGACGAGGATTTGCCCGGGCAATTGAAACAAGGCCCCTGGGCGTTCGACGGAGGCGTTACCGATGGCCGGACATTGTCCGCGTTGACGTCGGGCGAATTGCCGTTGAACGGTCTGACGGTGATTGAATCCTGTCGCCGGATCCAGGGGCCATTGGCCGGGCATCTATTGGCAATGCTGGGCGCCGAGGTACTGCGCATCGAGTTGCCCGGTGGCGATCCATTGCGGGCCATGCCGCCCTGCGTTGAAGGCGTATCGGTGCGCTTCGATGCCCTCAATCGGCTCAAACAGGTGCGCGAACTCGATATCAAGTCAGTCGCCGGTCGTGAAGAACTCTACGAGCGTGTGCGCCATGCCGACGTGTTCCTGCATAACTGGGCACCGGGCAAGGCCGCGCAACTGGCGCTGGACCGCGCCGACCTGGCACGGATCAACCCGGGCCTGGTGTACGCCTATGCCGGTGGCTGGGGCCACGACCGCCCGGGTGAATCGTTGCCGGGCACCGACTTTGTTGTGCAGGCATGGTCCGGTGTTGGCGAACAGATCGGCCAGGCCTCGGGCACGCCGGGCGGTTCGCTGTTCACCGTGCTGGATGTGCTGGGCGGTGTGGTTGCCGCCCAAGGGGTGACTGCCGCCCTGGTCCATCGCGCCCTCAGCGGTCAGGCGGTGCGGGTCGACAGCTCGTTGCTCGGTGCAGCCAATTTGTTGTGCGCCCAATCACTACAGGACGCAGATCAGCCCCAGGCCAGTCTGCTCAAGGGCGTGTACCCGACCCAGTCCGGCTTGCTGGCGATCGATTGCCAGACTCCGGCCCAGTTTGAACAACTGCGCCGAATCCTCGCCCTGGATTCGCAAACCACTGCGCAGAGGCTGGACGCAGTGCTGGGCAGCGCCCTGTTGTCACAAGCGGCCCAGACCTGGCAACAGCTGCTGGACGCCGCCGCCATACCGGCTTGCGTGGTCGTAGAAGACCTATCGCAGCTGGACCAAGACAGGCGATTGAAGCCGTGCTTAAGCCTGAATGCCTATACCTCGGTCAACGCTCACTGGAGTTTTCGATGAACAACGCAGGCATCATTGATCTGGTTCCCGTTGAGGTTCGCAGTGTCTGGGAACGTGACGGGACTTACCCCAACCGTTCGGTCTACCAACTGTTCCGCGAGCACGCCCAGCGTGAACCGGAAAAATCCGCAGTGCTCTCGCCTGAGGGCACCCTCAGTTATGGCCAGTTACACGGCTATGCCCTACGCATGGCCGCTGGCCTGCGCGCTGCCGGGATCATGCCCGGCGATGTGGTGGCCTATCAGCTCACCAACAGTTGGCGTTGCTGCGCCATCGATCTGGCCGCTGCGGCACTGGGCGCCGTGGTTGCGCCTTTCCCGCCGGGGCGTGGCAGCCTGGACATCCAGGCCCTGGTGCGGCGCTGCGATGCCCGGGCGGTCATCGTTCCGGCCGAGTATGCCGGCATCGATCTATGCCAGGTCGTCGAGGCCCTGCGCCCGACGTTATTGTCGCTCCGGGTGTTGATCGTCGAAGGCAGTTCTCGGGAAGGCTGGTTGAGCCTGCAGGACCTGCTCGAGGCCGAGCCGCTTGTAGAGGCGCAACTGCCCCAGGTTTGCCCCAACTCACCGGTGCGCCTGCTGGTGTCTTCCGGCACCGAGTCAGAACCCAAGCTGGTGGCTTACTCGCACAATGCGCTGGTGGGTGGGCGCGGGCGTTTCCTGCAACGCATTCATCCCGAGGGCGCCACGTTCCGCGGTCTGTACCTGGTGCCGCTGGGCTCATCGTTCGGTTCCACCGCCACCTTTGGCAGCCTGTCGTGGCTCGGCGGGTCGATTGCCGTCTTGCCGCAGTTCGATGTAGCGGCGGCCATCGAGGCGATTGAACAGCTGCGCCCGACGCACATCCTTGGGGTGCCCACGATGCTTCAGCGCATCGCTGCCGATGCACGTCTGGCCGAGGTCGACAAATCCAGCCTGGTGGGGTTGATCTGCGGCGGCTCGCTGATCGACGAAGTCACGGTGCGCCGCTGTGTCGAGGCTTTTGGCTGTGGTTTCATCAGCCTGTACGGCTCGGCGGATGGGGTGAACTGTCACAACACCCTGGACGACGCGTTGGAGGTGGTGTTCTACAGTGTCGGTCGACCGAACCCGGCGGTGTGCGCCATCAAGATTTTCGACGAGCAGGACCAGGAACTGCCCCAGGGCAGCGTCGGCGAAATCCGTGCGCGGGGGCCCTTGAGCCCGATGCAATACGTCAACGCGCCGGAACTCGATGCGCAGTATCGAGACGCCGAGGGCTGGGTCAAGACGGGCGATCTTGGCTACATCGACGCAGACGGTTATCTGATTCTGGCCGGACGCAAGAAGGACATCATTATCCGTGGCGGCGCCAACATCAGCCCGGTGCAGATCGAAACGCTGGCGACCGGTCATCCCGATGTGGTCAGTGTCGCCTGCGTGGCCGTGCCGGACCCGGACCTGGGCCAGCGCGTGTGCATTTGCGTGACCCTGCGCGAGGGCGCGTCGCGCTTCAGCTTGAGTGAGTTGACCGACTACCTGCGCGAGCAAGGATTGGAAGTCAATAAACTGCCCGAGTACCTGCGTTTCTATAAACAGCTGCCGCTGACGCCGGCGGGCAAGATCGACAAGAAGTCCCTGGCCGCTGAAGTGGCGTTCCTGGAGAGCGGGGCGGGCATCGCATGTTGAGTGCAATAAGAGTCGGTAGCGCTCAGGACGTTGCTGAGCTGGCGTGCCAGGTTCGGCGTTTTGTCGATGAGCGCATTATCCCGGTGGAGGCTGAGCTGGCGGCCGAACCCCGACAAGCCGCCCGGCGCATCGCCGAGCTGAGTGCCCAGGCCCGGGCAGCCGGGTTGTGGGGCAACTTCTACCCCCAGGCCCTGGGCGGTCGGATTGCCAGCCTGCGTGCCTATCTGCTGGTAGCCGAGCAGGAGGGCCGGTCGGAGTACGCGCCGACGATCTTCGGTGACGACGCCACGTTGGATCTGCACATGTTGAGCCGGCATGCCGGCGAGGAGGTCCGCCAGCGCTTTCTCGCTCCGCTGGCGGCGGGGACGCTGGTCTCCAGCTATGGCATGTCCGAGCCGGACAGCATCGGTTCGATTCCGGCGACCCTCAACAGCCACGCCGAGTTCGTTGACGGCCACTGGCGGTTGAGCGGGCGCAAGTGGTTTATCTGTCGTGCCGAGCGGGCGGCATTGGTCACGGTGATTGCCCGCACCGCGCCAGGGCCATTGGAGAGTGGGTTATCGATGCTGTTGGTTCCCACCGACTTGCCAGGCTTTCGCGTGGAGCGACCCTTGTCGATTCTCGGGCGTTTTTCCGGGCAGGGAGAACTTTCGTTCGATCAGGTTCACGTCCCGGCCAGCCATGTGCTGGGCGAGGTGGGGCAGGGCCTGGCGTTGATGCAAGAGCGTCTGGCGTTGGGGCGCGTCCTGCGCTCGGTGCATTGGCTGGGACTGGCCCAGCGCTGCTTCGACCTGATGTGCGCACGGGTCCATTCGTCCCGCGGCGTGCAGGCGCGGCTGGCGGACAAACAATTGGTTCGCCAGCGGGTGTTCCGGGTTTACCAAGGCATTGCCAGCGCCCGCGCACTGCTTCACGACGCCGCCGACAAATACGACGCAGGCGTCGCCAACAGCATCGAGGTGAATATCGCCAAGGTCGCCGCTTCCCAAGCCTTGAGCGAGGCGGCGGACTCGGCGATCCAGATCATGGGCGCCGAAGGCCTGAGCGAACTGTCACCGTTGTCGGGTATTTATCGCACCGCGCGCACCACCCATATCCTCGACGGCACCGACGATGCGCTGGTGAGCGCGGTAGGCCGGCAATTGCTCGACAGCTGCGGCGACGCGGGGCTGGACTTCGATTGGCCCTCCGTAATGGGGGGAGCAGGCCGATGAGCGAGCACGCTGCTTCACGGGGCGTATGGCTGCGGCTGGGGCTCACCGCAGCGATGGCCTTGCCGATGCTGATTTTCTACGCGGTCGGCACCCTTGGGCCGCTGATGGTCGCGGACCTCGGTGTGCCGAGCCATTGGTTGGGCTGGCTGATCACCAGTGCGTTCGGTTTTGCCGCCGTGTTGTCGCTGTGGGCCGGGCCGTTGGTCAATCGCCTCGGCACCCGGCGTGCCCTGGCGCTGCTGTTCTGGAGCACGCTGGTGGCGTACGGGTTACTGGCGAGTTTGCCGGGGTTCGGCGGTGTGATACTGGCACTGGCGGCCTGCGGCATTGCCCAGGCGCTGGCCAATCCGGCGACCAATCTGTTGATCGCCGAGCGCGTTGAGCCCCGGCAAAAGGCGGCGGTAGTCGGCTTGAAACAGTCCGGGGTGCAGGTCTCGGCTTTGTTCGCCGGCCTATTGTTGCCCAGTCTGGCCCTGAGCCTGGGCTGGCGGGGTGCCTTGGCCACGTTGCTATTACCGGCGTTGCTCCTGGCGCTGTGGGGGCCACGGGTGGCTGCCCGTGAGCATTCGGCTAAACCCCAGGGATTGGCTTTGACTCGACCCAATGCTCGTCTGGCGCTGCTGATGAGCGTGCAACTGTGCGTAGGCATCGTGCTGTCGTCGTTCGTAACGTTTCTTGGCATCTTTGCCGCACAGCAAGGCATGACCGCGCATTGGATCGGCGCATTGATCGCCGGTTTCGGCGTGATGGGCATCGCCGCCCGGGTCGGGCTGACCCCGTTGGGCGCGCGGATGGCCGATGAGTCCTGGTTGCTGCTGTTGCTATTGCTGTTGTCGGGCGTGGCGTTGTGGCTGACCTCGCTGGCCTTGCCCGTGCGCCATTGGCCGCTGTGGGCGGGCGCTTTGGGCATGGGCCTGACGGCCGTGGCGACCAACGCCATCGCCATGAGCATGGTGCTGCGCGATCCAGGGTTTGGTAGCCCGGCGGCGGCAGCCGGGCTGCTGTCGGTGGGCTTTTTTGGCGGGTTCGCCGTGGGGCCTCCGTTGTTCGGTCTATTGCAACGCGGACCTTGGGGGTTCGCCGATGCGTGGCTGCTGTTGATCGGGGTACTCGTGGTGGGCGGTCTATCGAGCCTGCTGCTGATCCGCCTGCGGCAACGCCATAAAGCGCCTACCGCCACCGGGCTGAGGGCGGTCAAATGAACGTCGCCCAGGCGTGGCAAGAGCCGTTGCGGCTCGACGAGGCCTATCGCGCCATCGCGGCGATCCTCAGACGCATGGATCAGATCCAAGCCTCCTGCGGCGAGGGTTTTCCGTTGTATTGCACGGGGGCTGACAACCAATGGAAAGTCTCGGCTGGTGGTTCCTGGCTGGGCGGTTTCTGGTCCGGACTGTGGTGGTTGCGCGCCCATCGCAGCGCAGTGCGGGGTGATCGTCGGCAGGCCCGCCAGGTTACCGAACGGCTGCGGGATAAGCTCGACAGCGCCACGCACCATCGCAGCCTGATCTTTCATTACGGCGCAGGGCTGGGCGGTGGCTTGCTGGATGACGCCATGGCCAAGGAACTGGCGGAACAGGCGGTGGGGCACCTGGCTCGGGCTTTCGACCCGCTGCTGGGCTGCATTACGCTGGGGCGGGACATGGGCGGCGGCGAGCAGGGGGATCAGCGTCTGAGCATTGACCCGCTGGCTGCCACGCTGCACTTGTTCGCGCGCCGGGCGGAGCCGCGGTGGTTGAGTCTCGGACGTCAGCAATTACAGGCCTCGTTTCGCGCGTGTGCCGCTGGCGACGGAGCCTGGAGCAGTCAAGCCCACCATGAAAATGGCGAGTGGCGTGCCGAAGAAAGGCCGGGCGACTGGTCCCGGGGCCAGGCTTGGGCGCTGCTTGGCCTGAGTGTCGGAGCCCGGTTGTACGGCGCACCTTACCGTCAGGACGCCGTGCTGGCCTGCCAGTATTGGCAGCGCAGCCGGGGCTGGGATGTACCGCGCAATCGTCTGTCCGAGAACCAGGGGCCGGACGATCCCTGCTCGGCGGCAATGGTGTCGCTGGCCCTGCAAGGATTGGCGCCACAGATACCGGACGGTGAGATGCTGCTCCAGCAGGCCGGTGCGCAACTGGCGGCGATTATTCGCAGTGGCGATTTTCATGAGGGACGTTTTGTCGGCCATTGCTACCGGGTTTCGGCCACTGAAGAGCAGAAAGTGGAGTCGGCCTGTGGCAGTTTTTTCCTGCTGGCGGCATTGCTGGCCTGGACCGGTGAGCTTGATCCAGGCGTCATCTAAGCGGCAATCCCTGTAGCCGCCAAGGCTTCGCAGCAAGCAGTGAGTAAAAATTTCCCCCTTTCAGGGCGCTCAATCCCGGTTGCCCGCTTTTTTGCACCTATTCGACCCGTTCCAGGGCTCGCTGGAGAAAGCTGAAATAAACGTTTCAGCTTTTTTTGGGTGTTTTGTCGCTAAAATGAAAATAAATTTCGCTTCCAAATAATTTCACGGCGTTTTTTCTAGCGCAGTCTTGAGGCATTGCGCTTAGGCACAGCCTTTGCTACGGCTCAACAGCGAAGCCACCACAATCGTTGAATTCAATCCTAGGAGTCATTTCGCCGCACAGATGTCATCAAGGGGGCGCACGTCATCCAGACGCAAAGGCCAGATCAGAGACCGGTGCAATCGAGGTACTCAGAGAAACAGGGCTCATTAAAACAAAGCAAGGCCGGACCATTGGAATGACGAAGTGATAAAAAATGCCGTGTAGAACGCGGCTGGGAGTTGGCTATGCCCCAAGCTTTTTTTAATGAAATGTATGATGCAAAGGGTGACTGCCGCCCGCACTATCAAGCTTTCTCACGCTGGCTGGCGGACACGCCGCTGGAGTTGCTGGAACAGCGTCGTCGCGAAGCCGATCTGCTGTTTCATCGAGCCGGTATCACCTTCACCCTCTACGGTGACGAGCAGGGCACCGAACGATTGATTCCGTTCGACATCATTCCTCGCAGCATCAAGGCCAGTGAATGGAAGATGGTCGAGCGTGGCTGCATTCAGCGGGTCCAGGCCCTGAACATGTTTCTGGCCGACATTTACCATGGGCAGCGGATCCTCAAGGAAAAAATCATTCCGGCCGAGCAGGTGCTTGCCAATGAGGGTTATCAAATCGCGATGCAAGGCCTGGACTTGCACCGAGGCATTTATGCTCACATCGCCGGTGTCGACCTGGTTCGCGACGGTGACGGCAGTTATTACGTACTTGAGGACAATCTGCGTACGCCCAGCGGCGTGAGCTATATGCTCGAAGACCGCAAGATGATGATGCGCCTGTTCCCCGAGCTCTTCGCCGCCCAGCGCGTGGCGCCCATCGATCACTATCCGAATCTGTTGCTCGATACCCTCAAGAGTTCAAGCCCCCTGGACAACCCGACCGCCGTGGTGCTGACCCCCGGTCGTTTCAACAGTGCCTATTTCGAACATGCGTTCCTGGCCCGTGAAATGGGGGTGGAACTGGTAGAGGGCGCCGATCTGTTCGTGCGCGACGACCATGTCTACATGCGCACCACTGCAGGCCCCCAGCAGGTGGATGTGATCTATCGCCGCCTTGACGATGATTACCTCGATCCGCTGTCGTTCAACCCCGACTCCATGTTGGGCGTGCCCGGGCTGATCGCCGTTTACCGGTCAGGCAACGTGGTGCTGGCGAATGCGGTTGGCACGGGCGTGGCCGATGACAAGTCGATCTACCCTTACGTCGACGAGATGATCCGCTTCTACCTCACCGAAGAACCGATCCTGAAGAACGTGCCGACCTGGCAGTGCCGCAAGCCCCAGGATCTGTCCCACGTGCTGGCCAACCTGCCTGACCTGGTGGTCAAGGAAACCCAGGGTTCCGGCGGTTACGGCATGCTGGTAGGGCCGGCAGCCACAGCGGCGCAGATCGAAGATTTCCGCGCACGCCTCAAGGCCCGTCCTGAAGCCTATATCGCCCAGCCAACGTTGAGCCTTTCCACCTGTCCGACTTTCGTCGAGAGCGGTATCGCCCCGCGCCACATCGATCTGCGTCCGTTCGTGTTGTCGGGCAAGGAAACCCGTCTGGTGCCCGGCGGGCTGACCCGCGTGGCACTTCGCGACGGCTCGCTGGTGGTCAATTCGTCCCAGGGTGGCGGCACTAAAGACACTTGGGTAGTGGAGGACTAAGACATGCTTTCAAGAACCGCTTCGGACCTCTACTGGATGTCCCGCTATCTGGAGCGCGCCGAGAACCTGGCGCGCATGCTCGAAGTCAGTTACTCGCTGTCGCTCATGCCCCAGGCCGGGCGCAGCGATGGGCATGCCGAGCTGGCGATGTCGTTGTTGGCGGCCGGCACGCTGGACGATTACAACGCCCGTTATGACGCGCTCAACACTGAACGCATGTTGCATTTTTTCGCACTGGACGAAACCAACCCCGGAAGCATCTACAGCTGTCTGCGCGCGGCGCGGACCAATGCCCATGCGGTGCGTGGACGCATCACCGCCGACATGTGGGAGAACATCAACGCCACCTGGCTGGAGATGCGCAACATTGCCAGCAATGGTCTGGGCCGCTACGGCATCAGCCACTTCTGTGAATGGGTCAAGGAGCGCTCGCACCTGTTCCGTGGCGCGACGTCGGGCACCATCATGCGCAACGATGCCTATAGATTCATTCGTCTGGGAACCTTTATCGAGCGAGCGGACAACACCCTGCGCCTGCTGGACGCCCGCTACGAAATGTTTGGTGAGGAGTCGGAAGAGGTCAGCGACAACTCGGCACGTGGTTATTACCAATGGAGCGCCTTGCTGCGGGCGTTGTCTTCGTTTGAAGCGTTCAACGAGATCTACCGCAACGCGCCCAACGCCGAGCAGGTCTCGGAAATGTTGCTGCTGCGCGCCGATGTCCCGCGCTCGTTGCATGCCTGTATCGAGGAGCTGGACCAGATCCTCTCCAGTCTGCCGGGCAACAACGGCCGCCCAGCCCAGCGCCTGGCCGCTGAATTGAATGCACGGCTGCGCTACTCCGGCATCGACGAGATCCTGGAGTCGGGCCTGCACCAATGGCTGACCGACCTCATTGGCCAGATTCGCCACCTGGGCCAGACCGTTCACGAGTCTTATCTGGAGGTGGTATGAAACTTTCCATACGCCATGACACGACCTACAGCTATGCCGATGAAGTGTGCACCAGCATCCAGTTCCTGCGTTTGACGCCCAAGGACACTCAGCGTCAGCGCATCCTGCAATGGCACCTGGAGTTGCCGCGTTTGGTGCGCAGCCAGCTCGATCCCTACGGCAATATCCTGCATGTGATGACCATGGACGAGCCCCATGGCGCGCTGGTGCTCACGGCTTATGGCGAGGTGGAAATCCGTCAGGCGGTGCAGATGGAGCCGGACAGCCAGTCACCGCTGCCATTTCTGCGCACCAGCCGCCTCACCCAGGTCGATGATGCTCTCGCGGCCTTTGCTGTGGAGCAATGCGCAGCCCGACGTGATCGCTCGGCGCTGACCGATTTGATGAACGGCCTGGCTGCGCGCATGCCCTATAGCCCGGGCACGACCGAGGTCAGCAGTACCGCCGCCGAAGCCTTCGCCGGGGGCGCGGGGGTTTGTCAGGATCATACCCACGCATTTGTGGCCTGCGCGCGCAGCCTGGGGGTTCCGGCGCGCTATGTCTCCGGTTACCTGTGCACCGAAGATGAAAGTCATCTGGCGAGCCACGCCTGGGCTGAAGCCTGGCTGGAAGACGGCTGGTACAGCTTCGACGTGACCAATCGCCTGACCTGTCCGGATCGACATTTGAAACTGGCGGTCGGCCTGGACTACCTCGACGCTTGTCCGGTACGCGGCATGCGCCGCGGTGGCGGGGCAGAGCAGATGCACGCGCGGGTGCAGGTGAACTCAATGGTTCAGGTGCAGCATCAGTAGGCGAGCAAAGTACTGAACCCTGAAGCCCCATCGCGAGCAGGCTCGCTCCCACACTGGATTGGCGGCGGTCATAGGCCTCACCACAACCCGAAATCCCCTGTGGGAGCGAGCCTGCTCGCGATGACGGCAGTACAGTCAACATTGATGCACACGGACTCACCGCAATCGCGAGCAAGCTTTGCTCCCACAGGTGTCGCCCTGGATGCCCTGGCCATGGCGCGGCTGCGCTGAAGGATCGCTCTGCTCAGGCAGATGGGCATTTACGTACGCCGACGTCCTGAACCTGTCATCATCGTGCTTTGCAGTACCCCTTATACAGAGGAACAGCGCATGGACGATGTACAGCAGCTAGGCGAGATGCTTCGTCACTACGCAGACAGCGAAGCGCACAAGAAGCACCAGCACGAGGCGCAATCCGCGGTGTGGGCCGCACAGATCGAGGCGTTGTACGGACAGATCGAGCAATGGCTGGCGCCCGTCATGGCCCCCGGTCTTCTGACACTCACCCGTGAGGCGTATGTGGCCCACGGGCCGAGCGTTCCGGCCGAAACCTCCGACTTCAAGACAGAAAAACTGACCGTGTCCATCACCGGCAAACCGGTGGAGTTCATACCGGATGTAATGGGATCCGGCGGACAGATTTCCCTGGCGATCATGGGGCTGACTGCAACACGTTACGGCAGTATCTCGCTGGTTTGCCTGCCGCCTTCATTGCAGTGGCAATGGCGCCGCACCAACGGGTTGAAAGATCCGGATACTTTTACCTTCGACGCGGACTTCCTCGCGCAGCAATTACAGAGCCTGATACCCCGCGAGCGCGGCTGAAGGCGGTGGCGAGTAAAGGGCTTGCCCAATGACTTCTTCCTGTCGGAGCAGGCAAAACCGCGCCCATTGGCTATACCTGTAATTCCCGGCCCCGTTTCGTGTGGCTTACAGGAGTGACAGCATGAAGTTTGCGTCAATGATTGGCACCGTGTGCATGGCCTCGCTTGCCCTGGCGGGTTGCTCCAGCAAGATCACCCAACCGGATGAGTACTCCGGTTTTCTGGGTGATTACAGCCGGCTCAAGGAGGAGAAATCGCCGTCGGGGGCCGAAGTGATGCGCTGGGTCGATCCCACGGCAGACCTGAGCAAATACACCAGCCTTTACGTCGAGCCGACACAGCTTTACCCCAAGCCGCAGCCGACCGTGAAGATCCCCCAGGCCACCTTGTCCGGCATTACCGGTTATTACGATCAGGCGCTCAAGCGGGAAGCGGGTAAATCCCTGCCCCTGGCGACCGGGCCAGGACCGGGGGTGTTGGTGATGCGTGCGGCCATCACCGCCGTCAGCAGCAAGACCGAAGGCCTGAAGCCTTATGAAGTGATTCCGATCGCGCTGGTGGCGGCCGCGGTCAGTACCGCCAGTGGCATTCGCGACCAGGAAACCACCTTGGGCACTGAAGCGGTATTCCTCGACGGCGGCAACAATGCAGTGGTCGCCCAGGTGGTGCGTAAGGGCACGGGTAAGCCGTTGTCCAACGAGGCCCAGGTGATGAAGCCCGATGATGTCAAAGGTGTGATCGATGGTTGGGCAGCGGACTTGCATCAGTCGTTTCTAAAACTCAAGGCCAAATAGCGCACAGGCGTCGCTGTAGGCGCTGGCGAAGCCGGCGATCTTTCGCTCTAGACTCAATTGGCAGGGGAAAGATCGCAGCCTCGTTGCGCTCGATAGTGCCTACGCCGCCAAGCCATGACTTTTTATGTCCAACCATAGGTCGCAGAACCATTTCATGGTTAACTCCGGCCTCACCATTTTCAAACCTGTCAGAAGGAATCCGTTCATGGCTCAAGTCACCCTCAAAGGCAACCCGGTTCAAGTCAACGGCCAGTTGCCACAAGCCGGTTCCAAGGCGCCAGCCTTTTCCCTGGTAGCCGGCAATCTGTCCGACGTTTCTTTGAAGGATTTCGCCGGCAAGCGCAAAGTGCTGAACATTTTCCCAAGCGTCGACACCCCGACCTGCGCCACCTCCGTGCGCAAGTTCAACGCCCAGGCCAACGATCTGAGCAACACTGTGGTGCTGTGCATCTCGGCTGACCTGCCGTTCGCCCAGGCGCGTTTCTGCGGTGCCGAAGGCCTGGAAAACGTCCAGAACCTGTCCACGCTGCGCGGCGCTGAGTTCATCGAAAATTATGGCGTGGCGATTGCTGATGGCCCGCTCAAAGGCTTGACCGCCCGTGCCGTGGTGGTGCTGGACGAAAACGACAACGTGCTGCACAGCGAACTGGTCAAGGAAATCGCTGAAGAGCCGAACTACGACGCTGCGCTCGCTGCTCTTAAATAACGCTGCTGTAATAACGTTTTTATTACAATTGTTAACGGCCTGGCCACGACCAGGCCGTTTTCATTTGTGCTTCAAGACCTTAGCCAACTACGCGATAGGTAAGCCCAAGGTAAATTGCCGGTAAAGGCGCTTTGCTAAATACCCGCCAGTGCTTATCGTTCAGCCTCCCGTAAAAGAAGCCCACGCGCCCAATGGTTGATCATTCCATGCAATCCTCTGTTTCCCACAAATCCCGTCGCTGGCTGTTTGGCCTGGTCGTCGTATTGATCGTCGCGGCGCTGGCCTGGAAGTTCTGGCCCGCCGGTACGGACCAAAAGCCCGGAGCAGGGCAAAAAGCGCCTGCTGAGCAGACGGGGCGGTCGGGCGGGATGCGACCAGGGTTTGGGGGGGCGACAGGGCCGGTACCGGTTCGGGTAGCGCCGGCAGTCACCGGTGATTTTCCGCTTTACTACAAGGCGCTGGGCACCGTCACGGCCCTCAATACCATCAACGTGCGCAGCCGGGTGGGTGGCGAACTGGTCAAGATCGCCTTTGAAGAAGGGCAAATGGTCAAGGCCGGAGACCTGCTGGCTGAGATCGACCCGCGTCCATACCAGAACGCCTTGCTCCAGGCCGAAGGCACGCTGCTGCAGAATCAGGCTCAGCTGAAAAATGCCCAGGTGGACCTTGAGCGTTATCGTGGCCTGTATGCCGAGGACAGCATCGCCAAACAGACCCTCGATACCGCCGCCGCCTTGGTGGGCCAATACCAGGGTACGGTCAAGACCAATCAGGCGGCGGTCAATGACGCCAAGCTCAATCTGGAGTTCACCAGGATCCGGGCGCCGATCTCCGGCCGGGTCGGGTTGCGGCAACTGGATGTTGGCAATCTGGTGGCCGCCAACGACACTACCGCGCTGGCGGTCATCACCCAGACGCAACCCATCAGCGTCGTGTTTACGCTACCGGAAACCAACCTTGATACCGTGCTTGACCGCTATCGCAGCGGGGCGAAGCTGCCAGTGGAAGCCTGGGACCGTAGTGACCTGAAGCTGCAGGCCAGCGGTGTGCTGCAAAGCCTGGACAACCAGATCGACATCACCACCGGCACCCTGAAGTTCAAGGCTCGCTACGATAACCGCGACCAGTCGCTGTTCCCCAACCAGTTCGTCAATGTGCATCTGTTGGCCGACACCCTCAAAAATGTAGTCCTGGCGCCGACCGCTGCGATTCAGTTCGGCACCAACGGCACCTTCGTCTACGCCCTGGATGGCGATAAAAAAGTCACCATCAGAAAGCTGAAGATCGGCGCCAGCGACGGCGAAAACACCGTAGTCACCGAAGGCCTGGCAGCGGGGGATCGGGTGGTGCTTGAGGGCACCGATCGCCTGAAGGAAGGCAGTGAGGTCGATGTAGTCAACGACAGCCAGGACGTGCCCACCACGCCGACCGAACACCTGCAGGGCAAAACGGCGGCGGCCCCGGCTGAACCGGCCGAGGCCGACAAGGCGAAAAAGGGCGGCGCATGAACCTCTCGCGTCTGTTCATCCTTCGCCCGGTCGCCACCACCCTGAGCATGCTGGCCATTGTGTTGGCGGGTCTGATCGCCTATCGGTTGCTGCCGGTGTCGGCATTGCCTCAGGTCGATTACCCGACCATCCGCGTGATGACCCTGTACCCGGGCGCCAGTCCCGACGTGATGACCAGCGCCGTGACCGCCCCCTTGGAACGACAGTTCGGGCAGATGCCGGGCCTGACGCAAATGGCGTCCACCAGCTCCGGCGGCGCGTCGGTGATTACCCTGCGTTTCAGCCTCGACATCAACATGGATGTCGCCGAGCAACAGGTGCAGGCGGCGATCAACGCGGCCACCAACCTGCTGCCCAATGACCTGCCGGCCCCGCCGGTGTACAACAAGGTCAACCCGGCCGACACCCCGGTGCTGACCCTGGCGATCACCTCCAAGACCATGCTGCTGCCCAAGCTCAATGATTTGGTAGACACCCGCATGGCGCAGAAAATCGCCCAGATCAGCGGGGTCGGCATGGTTTCTATCGCCGGCGGCCAGCGCCAGGCCGTGCGGATCAAGGTCAATCCCGAGGCCCTGGCAGCCGCAGGTCTGAACCTGGCGGATGTGCGCACCCTGGTCGGCGCCTCCAACGTCAACCAGCCCAAGGGCAACTTCGACGGACCGACCCGGGTCTCGATGCTCGATGCCAACGATCAGTTGACCTCGCCCAAGGACTACGCCGAGCTGATCCTCGCCTATGCCAACGGCGCTCCGTTGCGCCTCAAGGATGTCGCGCAGATCGTCGATGGCGCCGAGAATGAACGCCTTGCCGCCTGGGCCAACGAAAACCAGGCCGTGCTGTTGAACATCCAGCGCCAGCCGGGGGCCAACGTCATCGAGGTGGTGGACCGGATCAAGGCCCTGCTGCCAAGCATCACCGACAACCTGCCGGCCGGCCTGGACGTGACAGTGCTGACTGACCGCACCCAGACCATTCGCGCTTCGGTCACCGACGTCCAGCATGAACTGCTGATCGCCATCGCCCTGGTGGTCATGGTGACGTTCTTGTTCCTGCGTCGGGTCAGTGCCACGATCATTCCGTCGGTGGCTGTACCGTTGTCGCTGATCGGCACGTTCGGCGTGATGTACCTGGCCGGTTTTTCCATCAACAACCTGACGCTGATGGCCCTGACCATTGCCACCGGTTTCGTGGTGGACGATGCCATCGTCATGCTGGAAAACATTGCCCGCTACATCGAGGAGGGCGAAAGCCCCATGCAGGCCGCGCTCAAGGGCGCGAAGCAGATTGGCTTCACACTGATCTCACTGACGCTGTCACTGATCGCGGTGCTGATCCCGTTGCTGTTCATGGCCGACGTGGTTGGACGCTTGTTTCGCGAGTTCGCCATCACCCTGGCGGTGGCGATCCTGATTTCCCTGCTGGTGTCCCTGACCCTGACGCCGATGATGTGTGCCCGGTTGCTCAAGCGTGAGCCCAAGGAGCAAGAGCAGGGGCGTTTCTACCGCGCCAGCGGCGCCTGGATCGACTGGATGATCGCCGCCTACGGGCGCAAGTTGCAGTGGGTGCTCAAGCATCAGCCGCTGACCCTGCTGGTCGCCGTCGGCAGCCTGGTGCTGACGGTGTTGTTGTACCTGGCCGTGCCCAAGGGTTTTTTCCCGGTGCAGGATACCGGCGTGATCCAGGGCATTTCCGAGGCACCGCAGTCGATTTCCTTCGCTGCCATGAGCGAGCGTCAACAGCAACTGGCCAAGGTGATCCTGGCCGATCCGGCGGTGCAGAGCCTGTCTTCCTACATCGGCGTGGACGGTGACAACGCCACGCTCAACAGTGGTCGCTTGCTGATCAATCTCAAGCCCCACAGCGAACGGGATGACAGCGCCGCCGAAATCATTGCCCGCTTGCAGCCACAACTGGATCGGCTGGTGGGCATCCGTCTGTTCATGCAACCGGTGCAGGACCTGACCATCGAAGACCGGGTCAGCCGCACCCAGTACCAGTTCAGCCTGTCTTCGCCGGATGCCGAGTTGCTCAGTCTCTGGAGCGATCGTCTGGTCGAAGCGTTGGCCCAGCAGCCAGAGTTGACCGACGTCGCCAGCGACTTGCAGGACAAAGGTCTGCAGGTCTACCTGGTGATCGACCGCGACGCCGCGTCTCGCCTGGGCGTATCGGTGTCCGACATTACCGATGCCCTGTACGACGCCTTTGGCCAGCGGCAGATTTCCACCATCTACACCCAAGCCAGCCAGTATCGGGTGGTGTTGCAGGCCCAGGCCGGGGAGCGCATCGGGCCGCAGGCGCTGGATCAGATTCACGTCAAGACCACCGATGGCGGCCAGGTGCGGCTGTCGAGTCTGGCTCGCGTCGAGGAGCGTCAGGCCCAGTTGGCCATTGCTCACATCGGCCAGTTTCCGGCGGTGATGATGTCGTTCAACCTGGCGCCCGATGTAGCCCTCGGGCACGCGGTGGACGTGATCGAGAAGGTCCAGCAAGACATTGGCATGCCGGTCGGGGTGCAGACCCAGTTCCAGGGCGCTGCCCAGGCGTTCCAGGCCTCGCTGTCGAGCACCTTGCTGCTGATCCTGGCGGCGGTGGTGACCATGTACATCGTCCTCGGTGTTTTGTACGAGAGCTACATCCACCCGATCACGATTCTCTCCACGTTGCCATCGGCGGCCATCGGCGCCTTGCTGGCGCTGATCATCAGTGGCAATGACCTGGGCATGATCGCAATCATCGGCATCATCCTGCTGATCGGCATCGTCAAGAAAAACGCGATCATGATGATCGACTTCGCCCTCGACGCCGAACGCAACCAGGGCATGGACCCGCAGACGGCTATCTACCAGGCTGCGCTGCTGCGTTTCAGGCCGATCCTGATGACCACCCTGGCGGCCCTGTTCGGTGCGGTGCCACTGATGCTCGCCACTGGCTCCGGCGCCGAACTGCGCCAGCCTTTGGGGCTGGTGATGGTGGGTGGGTTGTTGGTGAGCCAGGTGCTGACGCTCTTCACCACACCGGTGATTTACCTGTATTTCGACCGCCTGGGACGCCGCTTTGCCAAGCCTGATGGGAAAGAGGTGCGGGTATGACAGCGACGGATTACAGGCAAGAATCAACGCCCGAGGGCTTGAAGCCGGGGGGCTTTTTGTGGCGAGGGGATTTATCCCCGTTGGGCTGCGCAGCGGCCCCTTTGGTGAGCGCTGCGCACTCAAGCGGGGATAAATCCCCTCGCCACAAGAGCCCGACCATCCCTCACGGCATATCGTCTGAAGCCTGGAGCGGTTGCTGATGAACCTCTCCGGCCCCTTCATTCGTCGTCCCGTAGCGACCATGCTCCTGAGCTTTGCAATCATGCTCTTGGGCGGTGTGAGCTTTGGTCTGTTGCCGGTTGCGCCGCTGCCGCAGATGGATTTTCCGGTGATCGTGGTCCAGGCCAACTTGCCGGGGGCCAGCCCCGAGGTAATGGCGTCGACGGTGGCCACGCCGCTTGAGCGTTCCTTCGGCGCCATCGCCGGGGTCAATACCATGAGCAGCCGGTCCAGCCAGGGCTCTACCCGGGTGATCCTGCAATTTGACCTGGACCGCGACATCAACGGCGCGGCGCGGGAAGTGCAGGCGGCCATCAATGCCTCGCGCAACCTGTTGCCCAGTGGCATGCGCAGCATGCCCACGTACAAGAAGGTCAACCCGTCCCAGGCGCCGATCATGGTGCTGTCGCTGACCTCGGATGTACTGGAGAAGGGCCAGCTCTACGACCTGGCTTCAACCATCCTGTCCCAGAGTCTGTCCCAAGTCTCGGGCGTGGGCGAGGTGCAGATTGGCGGCAGTTCCTTGCCAGCGGTGCGCATCGAACTGGAGCCGCAACTGCTCAACCAGTACGGCGTGGCCCTGGATGATGTGCGCAGCGCCATTGCCGACAGCAACGTGCGCCGGCCCAAGGGTTCGGTCGAGGACGCACAACGCATGTGGCAAATCCAGGCCAACGATCAGTTGGAGAAGGCCAAGGATTACGAAACGCTGATCATCCGTTACCAGGACGGCTCGGTGCTGCGGCTCAAGGACGTGGCCAAAGTCACCGACGGCGTCGAAGACCGCTACAACAGCGGTTTCTTCAACGATGACGCTGCCGTGCTGCTGGTGATCAACCGCCAGGCCGGCGCCAACATCATCGAGACGGTCAACGAGATCAAGAACCAGCTGCCGGCGTTGCAGGCCGTACTGCCAGCCAGCGTCAAGCTGAACCTGGCCATGGATCGCTCGCCAGTGATCAAGGCCACGCTGCACGAGGCGGAAATGACGCTGCTGATTGCCGTGGCCCTGGTGGTGCTGGTGGTGTTCCTGTTTCTGGGTAACTTTCGTGCCTCACTGATCCCGACCCTGGCGGTGCCGGTGTCCCTGGTGGGTACGTTTGCGGTGATGTACCTCTACGGCTTCTCCTTGAACAACCTGTCGTTGATGGCGTTGATTCTCGCCACCGGCCTGGTGGTGGACGACGCCATCGTGGTGCTGGAGAACATTTCCCGGCACATCGACGAAGGCGTGCCACCGATGAAGGCGGCCTATCTGGGCGCCGAAGAGGTGGGCTTTACGCTGCTGTCGATGAACGTCTCACTGGTGGCGGTGTTTCTGTCGATCCTGTTCATGGGCGGGATTATCGAGAGTCTGTTTCGCGAGTTTTCCATCACCCTGGCGGCGGCCATCGTGGTTTCGCTGGTGGTGTCGCTGACCCTCACGCCGATGCTCTGCGCTCGTTGGCTCAAGCCCCACGTGCCGGGGCAGGAGAATCGCTTGCAGCGCTGGAGCCGACGCCTCAACGAGCGGATGGTCCGTGGTTACGCGCGCAGCCTGGACTGGGTGCTGCGCCACCGGCGCCTGACCTTGCTGAGCCTGCTGGTGACCATAGGGGTGAACATCGCACTCTACGTGGTGGTGCCTAAAACCTTCATGCCTCAACAGGACACCGGCCAGTTGATCGGTTTCGTGCGCGGCGACGACGGCCTATCGTTCAATGTCATGCAGCCGAAGATGGAAATCTTTCGCCGCGCCGTGCTCAAGGACGAAGCGGTCGAAAGCGTGGCGGGCTTCATCGGCGGCAACAACGGCACCAACAATGCCTTCATGCTGGTGCGCCTCAAACCGATCAACGAGCGCGGGATCTCCGCGCAGAAAGTCATCGAGCGCTTGCGCAAGGAGATGCCCCTGGTGCCGGGTGGCCGCTTGATGCTGATGGCCGACCAGGACCTGCAGTTTGGGGGCGGTCGTGAGCAGACCACCTCGCAGTATTCCTACATCCTGCAGAGCGGTGACCTGGCGTCGCTACGCCAGTGGTACCCCAAAGTCGCGGCGGCCTTCAGGGCCTTGCCGGAACTGACCGCCATCGACGCTCGTGACGGCGGCGGCGCCCAGCAGATCACGCTGGTGGTGGACCGCGATCAGGCCAAGCGCCTGGGCATCGACATGGACATGGTCACCTCGGTGTTGAACAACGCCTACAGCCAGCGGCAGATATCCACCATCTATGACAGCCTCAACCAGTATCAGGTGGTGATGGAGGTCAACCCCAAGTACGCCCAGGACCCGAGCACCCTCGAGCAGGTCCAGGTCATTACCGCTGACGGCGCGCGGGTGCCCCTGTCGACCTTCGCGCATTATGAGAGCAGCCTGGAGGATGATCGGGTCAGCCATGAGGGTCAGTTCGCCTCCGAGGACATATCGTTCGATTTGGCCGAGGGTGTGACGGTGGAGCAGGGCACGGCTGCCATCGAGAGGGCGATTGCCAGGCTAGGGATGCCCGAAGACATCATCGCAAAAATGGCCGGCACCGCCGATGCGTTCGCGGCAACCCAGAAAAGCCAGCCGTTCATGATTCTGGGTGCATTGCTGGCGGTGTATCTGGTGCTGGGTGTGTTGTACGAGAGCTACATTCATCCGCTGACCATCCTGTCTACATTGCCGTCGGCCGGTGTCGGCGCACTGCTGTCGATTTACTTGTTGGGCGGCGAGTTCAGCCTGATCTCGTTGTTGGGCTTGTTCCTGCTGATTGGCGTGGTGAAGAAAAATGCGATCCTGATGATCGACCTGGCGTTGCAACTGGAGCGCGGCGGGCAGTCGCCGCAGGACTCGATCCGCAACGCCTGCCTGCTGCGCTTGCGGCCGATTCTGATGACTACGCTGGCGGCGATCCTCGGTGCCTTGCCACTGTTGCTTGGCGGTGCCGAAGGCTCGGAGATGCGCCAGCCGCTGGGCCTGACCATCATCGGCGGGCTGGTGTTCAGCCAGATCCTGACCCTCTACACCACGCCTGTGGTTTACCTTTATCTCGACAAACTGCGCCATCGCTTCAACCGCTGGCGCGGCGTGCGCACTGATGCTGCCCTGGAAACTCCGCTATGACCGACCGCTCGCTTTTCAATCTTGTCGCACCGCTGGCGACCGCCCGTGGCTCGCGGCTGCTGAGCCTGACGCTGTGCGTGGCGATGCTCAGCGCCTGCGCCATCGGCCCGGATTACCAGCGCCCAGCAGCCGTGGCGCCCGTGCAGTACAAGGAGGCTGAGGGGTGGCGCCAGGCCAACCCCAGCGACGCATTGGCCCGGGGTGCCTGGTGGGAGTTGTACGGCGATGCCCGGCTCAATGGCCTGGTGGAGCAACTCAACGCCTCCAACCAGACCGTGGCCCAGGCCGAAGCCCAGTACCGTCAGGCCCAGGCCTTGGCTCGCAGTGCCCGGGGCGCGTTTTTTCCCACCGTGGACCTGACCGTCGGTAAGAATCGCTCCAGCCAGGGCACCGGCAGCAGCAATTCGAGCCTGAGCAGTTCGGCCAGTGGCATCCGCGATACCTACAGCGCCCAGGCGGGTGTCAGTTGGGAGGCGGACGTCTGGGGCAAGTTGCGTCGCACCCTGCAAGCCAATGAAGCCAGCGCCGAGGCCAGCTTCGCCGATCTGGCCGCCATGCGCCTGAGCCAGCAATCGGAACTGGTGCAAAACTACCTGCAATTACGGGTGATCGATGAGCAGAAACGCTTGTTGCAGACCACCGTGGACAACTATCAGCGTTCGCTGAAGATGACCGAAAACCAATACCGCGCGGGCGTCTCTGGCAGGGATGCGGTGGCTCAAGCGCAGAACCAGCTCAAGACCACCCAGGCCGACTTGATCGACCTGATCTGGCAGCGGGCCCAGTTCGAAAACGCCATCGCCGTTCTGATCGGTCTGCCGCCGGCCGAATTCAACCTGGCAGAAACCCAGAACATCCCGGCGCTTCCACAAATCCCCGTGGCGCTGCCCTCGCAGTTGCTTGAGCGCCGGCCGGACATTGCCTCGGCGGAGCGCTCGGTGATGGCCGCCAATGCCAACATCGGCGTGGCCAAGGCCGCCTATTACCCGGACCTGACCCTGAGCTTGAGCGGCGGTTACAGCAGCAGTACCTATGATAACTGGGTGAGTGTGCCGAATCGCTTCTGGTCGGTGGGACCGCAACTGGCGATGACGCTGTTCGATGGCGGTCAGCGTTCGGCGGAAGTCGACCGCACCGTCGCGGCCTACGACCAGACCGTCGCCACCTATCGCCAGACGGTGCTCGACGGTTTTCGCGAAGTGGAAAACTACATGATCCAGCTCAAAGTCCTCGAGGACGAAGCCCGCGTGCGCCAAGAGGCCCTGGACGCCGCCCGCGAATCCTTGCGCCTGACCCAGAACCAGTACCGGGCGGGGCTGATTGCCTATCTGGATGTCGTCACGGTCCAGGCCACCGCGCTGAGTAACGAACGCAGTGTGCTGACCTTACAACAGAGCCGGTTGATCGCAAGTGTGCAACTGATCGCCGCGTTGGGCGGTGGGTGGGATGGGCAGATGCAGGCGAGTGAGAAACCCTGATCGAAGGTGACCCCTGTGGCGAGGGGATTTATCCCCGCTGGGCTGCGCAGCAGCCCCTAAATACTTCTGTCGCTGCTGTGTGCCAGGCACGATGCAGGGGCCGCTTCGCGCCCCAGCGGGGATAAATCCCCTCGCCACAGGGTTGATTTTCATGGCAAGCAGCCAGGTCCCGCTTTTGGCCGATGCACTGGCTACGACCCGGTGCGTGGACTTGTTATAGTTCAGGCCTCTTTTTCAGCCGGTAAAGGATCACTGCCATGTCGCAATACCAAGCGTTCACCGTCGAACTTGCAGACAATATCGCCCATGTGCAGATCAATCGACCGGACAAGATCAATGCAATGAACGCCGCGTTCTGGAGCGAGATCGTCGAAATCTTCCAATGGATCGACGACACCGACGAAGCGCGGGTGGTGGTATTGAGCGGGGCCGGCAAACACTTCTCCTCGGGCATCGACCTGATGATGCTGGCCGCCGTGGCCAACGACCTGGGCAAGGACGTGGGACGCAATGCACGCCTGTTGCGCCGCAAGATCCTGCAGCTGCAAGCCTCGTTCAATGCCGTGGACAGCTGCCGCAAACCGGTGCTTGCGGCCATTCAAGGCTATTGCCTGGGCGGTGCCATTGACCTGATCGCCGCGTGCGACATGCGTTATGCCGCCGAGGACGCGCAGTTCTCCATCAAGGAAATCGATATCGGCATGGCGGCCGATGTTGGCACATTGCAACGCTTGCCCCGGATCATCGGGGACGGCATGCTGCGTGAACTCGCTTATACGGGGCGCACTTTTGGTGCCGACGAGGCGCGCAGCATCGGCCTGGTCAATCGTGTCTACAGTGATACCGCCAGCCTGCTTGACGGTGTCATGGGCATTGCGCGGGAAATCGCCGCCAAGTCGCCGATTGCCGTAACCGGTACCAAGGAAATGATCAGCTACATGCGCGACCACCGCATCGACGACGGGCTGGAATACGTCGCCACCTGGAACGCCGCCATGCTGCAATCGACCGACCTGCGCGTGGCCATGGCCGCCCATATGAGCAAACAGAAACCTGAATTTCTGGATTGATTGATCATGATTTCACGCTGGACCACCGCAGTACTCGATACCGATCTCCCCGGGGGCTGGGCCGTGGCCCGCAGCCCGGAAGGCTTTCTGTTCGATGACAACGGCGCGCTGTTTCCCCGCGACTGGCTCAAGCGCCAGGACCTGTCGATCCTCGCCGAGCATGGCATTGGCCACCTGGATGGCGAGCCGGTCTATCTGCTGGAACTGCACAGCTCACAGGACGTCCCCGGTTGCAACTGGAAGGGTCTGCGGGCCTTCATGCTCGAGGATGACCACACGCTGTACAAGGTCCTGGGCTATGCCGCGCAGATCGGCACCTGGGCCCGGGAGTGCCGTTTCTGTGGCAGCTGTGGCAAACGCATGAGCCAGATTGCCCGGGAACGGGCGATGTATTGCGATGCCTGTGACTTGCGGCATTACCCGCGGATTTCGCCGAGCATGATCGTGCTGATCACCCGTGGCGATGAAGTCCTGCTGGCCCGTTCGCCTCGCTTCGTCACGGGGGTCTACAGCACGCTGGCCGGGTTCGCCGAGCCAGGTGAGTCGGCCGAGGATTGCCTGATTCGTGAGGTGCGCGAAGAAGTCAGCATCGAGGTGAAGAACATTCAGTACGTAGGCAGTCAGTGCTGGCCGTTTCCCCATTCGATGATGCTGGGCTTCCACGCTGAATATGCCGGTGGCGACATCGTCAGGCAGGAAGATGAGATCGAAGATGCGCAGTGGTTCAACGTGCACAACCTGCCGCCGCTGCCGGCCTCGCGTTCCATCGCCCGCTACCTGATCGACCTCTATGTGGCGCGGCGCTTAGGCCACGCTGAACCAGTGCTGCCAGGCTAGACGCACGGTCAAGCCCAGTACCACGGTGATGAATACTGGTCGGATGAACTTCGCGCCGCCGCTGATGGCGGTGCGAGCGCCGAAGAACGCCCCCACCATCACCGACAGGCCCATGCTCAGGCCGATGATCCAGTCCACTTGCCCCGAAAAAATGAACACCGACAGCGCCGCGATGTTGCTGACGAAATTCATGCTGCGGGCCACACCACTGGCCTTGACCAGATCGATGGGATAGAGCAGCAGGCTGCTGACCGTCCAGAACGCACCCGTGCCAGGACCGGCCACGCCGTCGTAGAAGCCCAGGCTGAAACCCTGGGGCGCTTGCCAGGTTTTCTTGATCGGTGCATTGCTGTCTAGCGGCGCCTTGGGCGTGCCACCGAACAACAGGTACAGGCCGCAGGCGAAAACAATCACCGGCAGCATCTTGTTCAGCCACTCGGCGGGCAGGTAATGGGCGACGATCGCGCCAACCAGGGCACCGATCAACGTGCCAACGAGGGCATGGGTCCACTGCCTTGGATGGAACAGCTTGCGCTTGTAAAACGTGAAACTGGCTGTGGCCGAACCGAAGGTCGAGCTGAGCTTGTTGGTACCCAGGACCAGATGGGGTGGCAAGCCGGCGGTCAGCAGGGCCGGGGTGGTCAACAGGCCACCTCCACCGGCAATGGCATCGATGAAACCGGCAATGAAGGCGACGAGGATAAGGATAGCGAGGGTGGTAAGGTCAACGCTGAGTTCGAAGGGCATGAAATGGGCTTATTTGGCAGGGTGCAGGTGGCTGCAGGGAAGGCCGGTATGTTACCCATAAATGGGGCAGGGCTGCGACTCCTCCAGGGTCCCTGAAATCCTCCGTGGCGAGGGAGCTTGCTCCCGCTGGGGTGCGAAGCAGCCGCCCAGAAGCCTTTGCACACCCATGTGCTCGTCGGGCGGAAGCTGGCCTTTAGACGAATTTTTTTTGAAATCAAGGGGTTGTCAGCCTAGGCAAATGAGTACATAATTGCGCCCATCGAACGCACTGGGACGTAAAAAATCTCAATGTTTTCAAGGAGATAGAGCTTCGTAAGCGTCTTGTTTCCTGATCAGGTTTGTACGCGGTTGATGTAGCTTTCTAGCATCAAACGTCTTGAGGCCGAATAGCAAAATGGTTATGCAGTGGATTGCAAATCCACCTACGCCGGTTCGATTCCGACTTCGGCCTCCACTTTAAAACAGCTCCGTAGATCCATGATTTACGGAGCTTTTTTATTTTTGGAGCAATGACAGCTTTTGTCTTGAAAAGGACAGAAGCAACCTTGCTTCGCCGGGAAGGGATGTATATATTCCCCCTCTTGCTGCACCAGCCTCGACTGGACATCTGCTCCCCGCTGATGTCCATAGGCTTGAACGCGCTACCGCCCGAATGGCGAAACTGGTAGACGCATGGGACTTAAAATCCCCCGCTCGTAAGGGCGTGCCGGTTCGATTCCGGCTTCGGGCACCATCTAAAATCAAGGGTTTGCGAGCGAAAGCTGAAGCAAACCCTTGTTTGTTTCCGGTCCGCAATTTTGATGCTGGTCCGCAATTCACTTGGTAGGCATTACTTTTTTGCCCTTGCGATTCCTGATGTATTGCTCGGTCATCACCACGGTCGTATGCCCAAGTTGATCTCTGGCTTGCAAGATATCACCGCTGGACTCTGCTTTATCTGTACCTGCCTTGGCGCGCAAGTCGCGCATCTGAAACTCAGCCTTAGGCACTCCGGCCGCTTCCCTGGCCAAGTCAAACCTCCTGCGCAACATTGCCACCGTCATCGGTGTGCCATCCTCTGTAACGATCAGCCGCGTCGAGCGGACCTTGTGTTCTGACTTCCGGGACATGATTCGATCAATCAAAACCTTCAGTTCGCCCGTTACCTCAATCCGGAGCTTCGCTTTCGTCTTGCCCTGCAGCACCCACAGCTGTCCGCCGCGAAGGTCTCGCTCGTCCATCAATCTGGTGTCGGTCACCCGTTGGCTCGTTAGGTAGGCAAGGTCCATCGCATCCTGCAAGCCGACGTCGGCTTTCTCGTAGACGCGCTTGAACAGCTCATCCTCGACGTAAGTGTTCCGGCCGGTTTCCTTATTGCCCTTGATGCCTGCGCACGGGTTGGCGAGGGCTGTGTAGCCTTTATCCCTGGCGAAGTTCCATATCGCGCTGAGCAAAGCCTTCTCACGGTTTGCCCTTACCGGTGCGGCCTTGCGCCAGGTTAGGTATTGTCTGACGTGAAGGGGTTCGATAGTTTCCAGAGGCGCTGGCGGATCATCGAAAAACGCAATCAGGTTTTTCAGTTCCCGTTTATTGTCGAGCTGCGTCAGCTTGCCTTTCGTCGGGACGACGTCGACCATGTATTTCTCGGCGACGTAGCGGAAGGTGATCACCTTGGACACCAGGTCAGTCGCGGCGCGATCGCGCTCAAGCTTGGCGTACTCCATGATTGCCAGCCCGTAGTCACTGCCCAGCGGAATTTCTTTGCGATCTTTTCCTCCAGTGTCGTAGTAGTAATACACCCGTCCGCTGCGCTTCTTGCGCTCACGCAGCCGGGCAATAGAGCCGGGTTTGCTTGGTCGTCGTCCCATTTCAGCCAGCCTTACGTGGTGTCCACACGGGTTTTTCTGCTTCAAAAATGCCGACTGCGGTTACGGCCATGGCCGTAACACTCGGCCACCCGTTCACTTTGATCGTGTGCCGAACGCCGTTCTTTTTCAGATTTTGGATCTGCCCTGCCTTGGTTCGCGCGCCGGTCAGCTCGCAAACCTCCTCGTGGGATAGAAACTGGATGCTCATGAGCTGCTCCGAGCCGCGCGTGGCGGCATTGGTGGCGCGCGGTTACGGGCGCGCCTTCTGGATGATGTAAATTACGATGCAGCCGGTGGCAGCGAGCCAGACCATCGTGCCGAAGCCGGCGGTTATCAGCGCAGCGTCGGTGCCGTGATCGAGCATTTCCGGGAAGGCATAGGCGAACCAGAGTAGGGTCACCAGCAGGTACAGCAGGGCGCCAATCATGACTTCGAACAGTTTTTTTGCAGACATAGGTGTGCTCCATGCCGCGCGTGGCGGCAGAAGGTGGTTATTGGGTGGCTTTGGCGATGGCGGCGTCGATCCTTTGCACGGTGACGTGCAGCGCAACCTTTTCATCAGTATCGAACCAGTCGGGCGCCCCAGTCTTGAGTGCCATGGCGATTACTTGCCGAGACTCACGGAGCGTCGCGACCATTTCTTCGTGCATCCCGCGCTCCTCCCGGCCGATATCCCAGAAGCGCTGGCCCCAGTGCCCGGCTGGCGGCGGGTTGGAGTTCTGCGCGCCCATAGCCAGAGCGCCGACAATGATGTCGCACAGGTCGCGCTTGTAGGCGTTGTCGCCGTCGATGCTCAGGCCCTGGCGGCGCAGAGCGTCGAGGGCGTTGTTCAGGTTCGCCTCGGGCGACGGCAGGACCAGGTCGAAGTCGGCTTTGCCTGGCCGGCAAACGATGAGGAACATCTGGCAGTCGAGCGGCAGGTGCTGGGCGATATCGGAGATGGCCTCAATCGCCACTTCTCGCAGCATGTTCTTTTGATCAGGCATAGGAATTCCTCACCCGCCGTTCATCGGCAGGCTTTGAGTTGTAAGGGTTTGGTTTGTAGTCAGATGGCTTTGGTGGGGGCTTGTATCAGGGAATAGCTGATATACGAGGAAGCCTCACTCGAATAAGGTTCTGTAGTTCGCCCTGCCAGGTGTTTCAGAGAAATGCTGAGTGGCCGCAGCTGGTCAGGGTGGGCTCTTTTTTTGCCATGGCTCCTTTAGATGTGCCAGGCCCTGTAGAGCAGGGGGAGGATCATGGCGTCACCCACTTGAACTCGACGACCCCGACCCAGGGGTTGGCGCTCCACGACTCGGCGCCGTTGATAGATTCCCAAAGTTCCCGCCACGCCGCGGGATACCAATCGCGGTAGTTGGGCGATACGTCGTCGCTTGCCAGTTCAGGCGGGCATTGCAGGCCTTCGGCGCGGATATCGCTTCGGCTGATGTCCTGCAACCGCTCGACGCGAACGGCGGTGATTTCCAGCAGGATGCGGCAGGCTCGCCGCGGCATGAAAATGCTCGGCTTCCATGGGCCGCCGTAGTCGGTGCGATTGTCACACTCTCGGTATACGATCCATTCCTGATCAGGTGCTTGCGCAACTCTGATTTCTGCCCAGGTCTCGCGCACCCACAGCCGGTCGCCTGGCTGACCGTAGGGGCATGCAGGGTTTGCCTTTGACACATCTGGGTTGCGAATGAATGGCTGGCCGATACCGTAGCTGCCGATGTCGGCTTTCGAGCGCGGCTGAACCTTCACTGCCCGCCGCGTGACCGTCTTCCGGTCCTCCAGGATGGCGCGCACCATCGGCGCCGAGAACAGGATGGGACGTTCCTTCGGTTGTGATGAGGTGGTCATCAATAGTCCTCCCAGTTCATGCTCTGGATGTATTTGTTCGGGATGGTCACGGCCGCGTCCGGTATTGGGCTCTCCACTTGGCCGTCACCGAAATAACCGATAGCCGCCTGGGCGCGCTCCATTGACAGCCGGGCATGCCGTAACTGCCAGGACTTACGGGCTTTGTAGGATCGAAGTGCGAGTGCCTTGTCGGTGTAGGCGAATCGCCGGCCCCAGCTACCGCCTTCTTTCAGTACGCGCTTACGACGTTTCTTGATCGCCTCAGCAGTCCAGCTGTATTGCGGGCCTTTGACCAAGTCGCAAGTGTGGGTGTCGCCGATGTAGTAGCACTGCTCGGTTTCTCCGATCACCTGGTAGGTGATGCAGTGCACCTCGAGCCCTTCAGGGCCGATGGTGTCGATGTAGCGGTAGTGGTCCGGCCAGGCTTTCGCAATTTCTTCAGGCATGACTTCGTCCTTGCCGCTATAGCGGCTGACTTTGAAGGGGGGGATTAGCAGGTATTTATGGTTACGTCACACTAAAGGTTGCGAAATAGGCCCATACTCCAGCGATTTGGGGGGGCTCGGAAATGTTCACTCGCGGTAGAACTTTTTGGGTGTGGGCAAATCCGCACCTTCATTGCCGAACCAAAGATGAGCGTCTTGCTGACGGCTCTCAGGTAAACGTACAGGTGCGGACTTCAAGCACAGGCGTTGTGCAGCTGTTTCTTGGGTTATACGCTCCGAAAGGAATTATGATTTTTGAGGAGTCATTTGACTCGCGGCCTGGCCAAACCATGACGCAAGCGATGGAGTGGGGAATTTCCAGAGCGAAAGAACTGTGGTGTATCTCCAAGGAAAAAGCCTCGAATACCCGTAAGTTTTCAAAGCTCCCTCAATCAATATCTGATCAGTCCACGTGACCGCTCATCGCTCTATTTGAATGCGCACATGTAATTGGATGTCACTGCTTTGGTGGGAATATTCCGGGACCTCCGGCAATACCCGCCGCAAGGCGAATTTATGAGCGGGATAGATGACTTCAGATTTAAGTCCCACCACCTTTTGATCGAGCTAGATGCAGCGACAAGCATGATGATGCAACTTGTTTCATCTAAGGAAGTGGTTGGGGCTGGCTGGGACGCTGCCACCGTGCGCCACCACGACGCCTTCGAGGCTTGGAGCGCTTTTCTTAACTCCCCTGAAAGCCTTTTGGATGAACCGGCGCTGCCGATTCACTAGTGGTTTTTACCAGATCATGGGCATTCACAACCCGCATCCCGAGCGCCTTGCCGATGTGCACCTCAAGGCTGGCGCCGCGGGAATCCTGCCAGCCGGGCAGGGTGGCCACGGTGTCGCAGTCCATCAGCGCCTTGATGTCCCGGCGCATGCATTCGCTCCAGGTGCCCGGTTCTGGGTTGAGTTCGGCGGGGTTTATGACGGTGTGGCCGGACTCGCGCAGGCTGGCGGCAGTGGTGTGGAAGAGGGGGAAGTTCAGGTCCAGCATGTTGGTCATGGGACCACTGAGGTAGATGCGCTTCATGCGGCCTCCTGCTGCTGTTCCTGGCGCAGGGCCTGTTGCACCGCTTCGACAACCCGCCGCAGGTAATTGAATTCGTGGTTTTCCTCGACAGCATTGCCGTCCAGGGGGTAATGCCATTCATCCCCGAAGAGCTCGGTCAGTAGCTCGCTTTGATGCCAGCATTCGCCGGAGCTCTCGATGTTGCGCAGAACATCGATGTCACACCAAAGCGAGCGAGCATCCTCCTTGCTCAATTCGCCCAGCTCCCAGTTGTGGCGGCCAGTCTGTTGCCGGCGCCGCTGGACGATGCACTTTTTGGCGAAGTTATGGAGAGCTTCACCGCTGAACACGGTGGGGCTGATGCCGCGATCCAAGCAATTCAGGATGTAGTGCCAATCGCATTGGGCGACGAACTCAGCGACGGTGCGCGGCCCCATGCCGCCCCAATATGCGTTCCAGCTGCTGTCCCAGCAGTTGATGGTGATCTTGCCCTGGGCTGTCTGGTAATTCGGGTTCGATTCGGTCGGACAGTCGCGCAGGCCGAAGTCCTCGAGGAACACGGTGATCGGGTCAAGACGCGGCGCGCCGGTGATGACCAGCTTCGTTACCGTTGACCGCTCAACCGTCAGCGGCTCGGCCTGTTTGTTTTCTGAGGGCATGGCGATGTCCTTGCCGGGGCATGCCCGGGCGGTGGAGTGGATTGGGAGAGAGAAAGGGGCGGGCAGACCGGCAGGAATGCCCGCTTTTTGCGTTAAGAGACGCAGCCGCCAAAGAGGCTGATCACAATCATCATTACCAGCGCAACAACGAGACCGATTGGCATCGCTTGCTCCTATCTAAATTAAGAGGGGAATTCCTCTCTCTCTAATAGTGGAAAGCAGGTGCCCCAAAAATTGCCCTTTTCTAAAAAATATTTGCTCAAGCGGCTATTTTACTTTCAGCGACCTTCCGCCAGGGGTCATTGGCGCGAGCCAGGGCAGCCATGGGCGGTGGGCTGACGCTGTTGCCGCACATGTGAACCTGCTGAGTCTTGGTGAATGGCTTGCCGTCGGCGCCGTGACTGATGATGTAGTCGGCGGGGAAGCCCTGGGCCTTGTAGAGCTCCGACGGCTTCAGCATCCGCAAGCAGATATCGACGATCACATACGGAGTGCCCTTGACCATCACCGTCACCATCGCCAAGCGATCCTTGGTGGTGATCGTTGGCGCTGGCGCATCACAGGCGCTGATGTTCTCGGTGCCGTAGTAGCTGATCAGGAACGCAGCAACCCGCAGCGCACCGGCTTCATGCTCGGGGGAGAGGGTGAGGGAGACCAGCGAGCTTTTCCCGCCGCCACCGGCCGTGATGGTTGGCGCTGGCTCATTCAGGCCCTGGCCTACGCTGGCGCCGAAAGCCCGCTCCATGAATGCAGTGACCAGACCGTGGTGTTCGCCGCCGGCGCTGATGGTGCGTAGCGGGTCGTCTACGTCGCGGGCATCGCAGTTTCCGCGCAGGTGCACAAGGTTCGCCGCCACCAGCTGCTGCTGGCTACCGGTGTTGGTCACCGTCGTCATCGGTTCTTCGATGCTTTTGGCGTCGGTGGTGTTGAAGCCTCCGTTCATCTGCGCCATGAAAACCGTGGATATTCCCATAGCGTGAGCCGCGCCGGCAGGCCGCTGGTAGTTGCCGCCGCTGGTGATGGTCGGCAATGTCTCATCGAGTGCTTTGCCAGCGTCGTTGAACCTGAACTTCACCAGGTGCGCCGCGGCGAGAGCATGTTTCACACCGCCGGCTACAACCGTGCCCAGCGGTTGATCCAGGCCCGGCACCCGCGGCTCTTGCCCTGGTCGTTCGCCATATCCCGATTGAATCAACGTTGGGCTGATCAGCGTCAGCTCGCCGCGGTTGGCGCACGTCACGGTGGGTAGCGGCTCCACGGGATCGTTAACCCTAACGCTTCCCTGGTGTGTGGCGGGTGCGATGACGGGGCTTGCCATGGCGAACGAGCCGCCGCGAGGCCAACTGGTAATGGTTCGCAGAGGTTCGTCGGACGATTGCACTGCCTCCCCAGACCAGTTCGCGATGGGCACAATGAACGGCGCCGGGTTGTCGATGACAAATTTCTTCATGCCCTTGGCGACACGGCGAAGAGTGGCCGGGGCCAGGTCCTTCTTTCGACCGAAGATGCTTTTACCCAAGTCGCTGAAGTCGATGCAGTCGGCTGCCGTCTTCCACTTCTGCTGGCCTTTGGCGGGGTTTTTAGCGTGGGTCGGCGCCGGCCACACGATTGGCTGGCCGTCGCACCGAGCGATCATGAACAGGCGTTCTCGACTGGTCGGTGCGCCGAAGTCACAGGCTTTGATCACCTTCCATTCGACGACGTAGCCCATGCCTTCCAGCAGCGCTACAAAGCGGCGCCAGGTTCTGCCGCGCTGCTTCGGGTCGGGGATCAGGAACTGCTGGCCCACCGGAACGACCTCACCAGGTGCAGCAATCTCACCGCTGAGTTTCACCACGCGGCCGGTGGCCTTGCAGCGCTTGGCGATCAGCCGGCCCCATTGAAGGATCTGCTTCACGTTCTCCAGGCTAATCACCCTGGGCCGCTTCATGCCTGCCCACTTCAACCCAATCCACGACAGGTTGCGGATCTCGCGCTTGCGCGGCTGGCCGCCGGCCGCCTGGCTGTGGTGGGTGCAGTCTGGCGACATGTGAAACCAGCCCACCGGACGGCCGCCGCATTCAGTATCGGGATCACCCTCGAAAACGTCGGTGGTGAAGTGCTGGGCGCCTGGGTGGTTCATGCTGTGCATGCTGATCGCTTGCGGGCTGTGATTCTTCGCAACGTTCACCGCGCGGCCCAAGCCCATCTCCAGCCCGGTACCGGCACCGCCACCACCGCAGAAGAAGTCGACGACGATCTCATCATCCTGGGGGTTGAAGCCAAGTCCATACTGGGTTTTGAAATCGAAGGGATGATTCTTCTGGTGAATAGACATAGAGATACCTCGCCTAATGGCTTCGTGCGATCATCATGGAAATGCGATAGAGGGAATGTTATGAGTGGCAATGTGAGCAAAGCTTTTAGGGCAATAGGGAGTTTTTGGTTTATTTCGATGTTATCGATTCTAATAGCATTTGTTTTTGCTATTTATTTCTATAGGTTGAGGTTTGGTGGTGGGTTGTCAAGTAACTCAAGTGACTGGTCTAATTTTGGAAGTTATATAGGTGGCGTATTCGGTCCGCTAGTTTCGTTTGTGACATTGCTTGCGGTGTTAAAAACCGTATATTTACAGCGCGAGTTATTAGACACCCAGCGTGATGAGTTCAGCGCCATGCAGGCCTTGCAGCGTGACACGTTTCACTCCCAGCAGAAGCAACTTAAGCAAGCTGCGGAGGCAACAAGTCAGGATCAATATCACCGAGTACTTGAGCATTTGCTTGGCATGGTGGATAGGCATTCAGCTTCATATGGAAATATCGTCAATAGGGTGTCGCAGGGGTTAGAGACTCTGGCTAATTGGAAGTTTGAGGGGAGGCCGGTGAGTGATGAACATTTTATTATATTGCGCAATAAAAACATTAGACATAATAAAACTCTCGAGAGCTTGGCTTTATTGTCTGTTGATTTGTCGTTAAATGACTTTGGTACAATGGCTGAGATGCGCGAACATTATCGAATTGAGATGCATAAAATTTTTGAAGCTGAATCGGTTTCAGAAGAAGGTGAAGCAGAAGTATAACGGCGCAATAGATGAGGGGCGGTTCACGCGGCTGACTGCTCGGCGATGAAGTAGTCCCAGGCTGCCTTGTCGCCCTGAGCCACATACCATTTCAGCTCTGTGCTTTCTTCTGAGTCGGTCACTGATCCGCCGTACTGGGCGCCAGGGAAAGTGAACAGCCCTTTGTTGCCGCACCACGGGTATCCGCCGGTGAACTCGGTGAAGGTGACTCCAGGCCTGGCAGCCACCACCCGAACCTTGAACTCTTCGAATCTTGTATTGCGTGCCGCAACCTCGGCTTCGTGTCCGGACTTGCAGTCCGCAGAGCAGTAGACCACGCGACCATCGAATATCAGGTCCAGTGTAATATCGGCTTCGGTCTCTTCATCCCAATAGCTCGCATCACTGTCGCACCTGGCGCCGCAATGGTTACAGCCGAACCACCAGCCGGCATCGATGTAGGCCTTCGCCGGGATAAAGCGTTTGCCCGCATACTGGTCAGCCCAATGAGCGCGACGGCAGGACACTGCACCGAAGTCGGTGCCGATCTCGTCCGCACCCTGGCGCCGAGCTGCGGCGCCCGAGGTGGCGAACTGAATGTTGGATTCTTCCGGGTCATTTGTCTCTACGGAGTAGGCCAGCACCTTACGCGATGCCGGATCGACTTTTGGCTTGCTCATGGATTATCTCCAGTCAGGCGCCTCCCTCCGTGACCGGTGGTGGCAATTTGGTTTGGGTTGGGGTATTACGGGTGACCGGCATGGAGCCGGATCAAGGAGCGGCACATGTCAAAAAAGTTAGAATTCTGGGGTGTTTTGTGTACTGTCATATATCTGCTATTAATTGCGACGACTGTTCTATTTAAACTTGATGACTTTCTTAAGCTTGAGTTGAATGCATTAGGGGATTTTCTTGCTGGAGCGTTCGGACCAGTCGCTTTCCTCTGGCTGGTATTGGGTTTTTTGCAGCAAGGTCGCGAATTGAAGCTCAGCTCTGATGCATTGCATCTTCAGGCCAAGGAGCTCAAGAACTCCGTTGAGCAGCAACAATCGATTGTGCGGATAGCGACAGATCAACTAATGATGTCGAAAAGCTCTTTGGAGCCGAAATTCGTTCTGCAATATTCAAGCTATCTAACAGAGGCTGGCGGTGTGCTGTTTAGCTTCAATCTTTCTAACGTTGGGCATCTGACATCGCAAGTTAAACTTGCATGGGAGAAAGGGGAGGTAGAAAACTTTCCTATTTTTCCACACGGTGAGACGAAAGAGTTCATGCTAAGGGTCCCCGACCCACAGAAAAATTTCGGAATTTCCCTTTTTGTTAGTTATTCGGTTGGAATGGGTGAAAGCGACACCAAAAGTTTTCGATTAAGCTTTCACAAAAGCCTTGCCTATGAAAACCAATGGACCGTGACCCAAGCAGGGCCTTTTGATCAGGAACCCAAGCCCGATTGAGCTTTGGCGAAGAAATATCTGCATCAATGAGACTCAAAAAAACGCAAGCCGTTATGTGCATCTTCAAAGCGGCTGCGGTTTCGCTGACGGTTTTACCGGCCTCCGCATGTGCCCGTACCGCTGGTGCCAACTTGTCGCGGCCTGCCCGCAGTTTCGCGTGGTGCGCGGTGGTGCTGAAGAAAGGCGCCTCTGCACTCACTCCACTTTCGATTTCCTGGACGGTTTTCCCGCTTCCGAAGAACTGTTCCAACTTCTGGTTCAGGTCCTGGATGATTGCGTCCCGCGGATTTGGCATTGGCTCGCCGATCATTTGCTCCAGCCCTCGATGTTCGCCGTGCGGCCCAGGCCCATTTCCAGGCCAGTGCCAGCGCCGCCACCACCGCAGAAGAAGTCGACAACGATCTCGTCATCCTGAGGGTTGAAGCCGAGTCCGTATTGGGTTTTGAAATCGAAGGGGTGTTTCTTCTGGTGAGCGGACATGGGGGATCCTCGCCGGGTATAGTCGGATGTTCGATGGTTTCTGGAAGTGAGGTGATGTTGTGAAAGATCCGCACAATACGGTTGAGCGATTGACAAAGGCGCTAGAGGCAATGGCTACCGGTGGTAGCGCTTCTGATCGAGCCAATGCTGTGCTTGGTGAGTTATTCGCACTGCTGGCTTCTGAATTCCCCAGCGAAGATGCTCGATCTCTTTTCGAGAAAATTACTTCGTTCGACGTAAACCGCTCAGGAATTGCGCTCAATGAGTACGAGCAGTTCTTTCAGAGCGTTTGGGACCTTTACTGGCTGATGTCTGCCAACAAACAATATAAGTAGGCTCAGGTTGGCGTGATTCGAGTTTGTGGGCTATTGGTTGATGGCCCGGCATGGGGCCGGATCAAAAGGAGTTGCAAATGGGTATCGCCGTAAAAATGCAGCACGAACTCGAAGAGCTTCTCTCGGCAGGTGCGAGCCTTGAGCTATCTGCAAAAGGGAGGCTCCCGCATCAGCTGGTTGATTTGGCTAAGTGCGCGAAGCGGGGAGGCGGTCAACTCACGCTCAATGACCTTGGGATTCTGATGCAAAACCAGTTGATCGACATTGCCAGAGCGGGATCTGGACACGTGACGCTCAGGGATTGATAGGCTCAATGATCTCGTCGCCTGGATCATTCGCCAATTCAGCCATGCTCTTATCGTAAAAGTCTCGCGACACCTTTTCGCTTGGAACATAAGGTGTCGTGACATTCCGCAGCATATAGGCCTGTGTCTCGAAATCCACCGCGATCAGGTTCATCAGCAACCGCTGGTGAACGTCCTGTTGGTTGTCGATGCCGTGGGCTTTCATTACCCGCTTGAGGTCCGCCTTGAACACGCCGGCCACTTCAACCGTGAACTTCTCGATGCCCAGTGCGGCAGCCTTCGCCGCTGCCTTCTCGCGCTTTCGCCGCTGCTTTAGCGCTTCCGCCGTCGGCTGCTTCTCTTCCTCGGCCATGGCCTGCTCCTTCGATTCCACTGGCCGGCAGTGCCAGCCAGGCCTGTCGTTTCCGTTGTTGGGTGCGGAAACGTCTCACGCTGCTTCCTTGACTTGGCCCCAGGCGCCGACGGCATCCAGTAGCGCAGACAATCGCGCCTCTGGTACTGGCGTGTCGCCGGGCACGGCCAGCCAGCCCATGCCGATCCGGTGATTCGGGTTGCAGTCGGCCTTCACCTCTTCGTAGAAGTGCTCAAGGACATCCGAAAGCCGTTCCACCAGGTGGACGCCGTCCGGCCTGATGTCGATTGACTTGATGTACTGGGCTCCGTCCTGGCGAACGCAGATGCCGGCGATGTAGATCGTCCAGCGATGCGCGACATCGCAGAGCGCGTCAGACACCGGCTTTGAAAGGATCTGCTTGCCGGTCTTCCAGTTGATCATCACCTGCAAACCGCTCGGGTCGATATTGATCACTGCTGCATGGTTGGTGTTGACCAGGGCGCGCATGCTGCGCTCGATTTGGACCCGCCGATTACATGGTTTGCGCTTGCTCATAGTGCCTCCGCCATATTGCGTAAGGCACGGCGCTCGGCCAGGGTCAGCTTGGGTGGTTTGCGCTTGAGGACCGTTTCAGGGTCTATCCTGGTGGAGCGGGGCGGCGGTATCGGGTTGCGCGGCGGGCTTTGCAGCTCGTCGATCTGGCCGCCGGCCGCCAGGAATTGCGCGACCTTCTCGGAAAGTGAGTCCGCCTGTGGCCGATGGTGCTCGACCAGGCTTAGGTGGTTGCTGATCATGCTCAAGCTCCCAATCTATGGGCCTGCGCCCTTGCTTTGTCTGCGACTTCATCAACCATCCGGCCAAGCTCCAGATTGAACTGGACCAGTTCTTGATGAAGCATCGCGATGTACTCGTCATCGCGTTTGATGGTCTCGATATACAAGCGGCAGTCTTCATCTTGGCGCGGATCGAATGACAGGAAATCCCACCACTCCCGGCCCGTGACGAACATGCAGCCCTGAACCTGCGGCTTGTGTTCATCGGGCATTCCTTCGAGCCAGGTGCGAACGTGGACAGCCTCATTGAATGGGCACTTCGACTCAATGCCCCCGTCATCGCCAATCAAACCGTCCGGCGAACAGCCCAGCCAGTCGTATTTTGGGTGAACCACAAAGCCGGACTTGATAACGGTATTGCCGGTCAGGATTTCGTAAAAGTCGTGACTCGACTGCTCGACTTCCGTGCCCCAGGCCATCGACTTGCTGCTGACTGAATGCTTCGACCTGTTAGCCAGGCGCTCAAAGGCCAGCTCACGCATGTAGGTGGTGCGGGCTGCAAGCGGCTTGCGTTTGCCATGCTTGTCACGATCACCCCAAGCAATCACATCCTTGAATCTGCTAGCTGTTAGTCGCCCGCTACGATCCTGATGCCACTGCTCAGTGCGCTGGAGATCTACCGAGGCGTTCATTCATCACCGCCCTGCATGTCGCTTCCGGCATTGTCATCAGTCCCTTCGTTGAGGGTTGTGAACTCCGCCTCGATGGTCTGTGCAATCGACTTCAGCTCACCATGACGGGTGACGCCAATAGCGCCGCGCTGCTGCGGCTTGAGCGCCTTCCAGGCCTTTTCGTAACCCTCAATACCTTGCTCTTGAGCTACCTTTTTCAATTGCTCGAACAGGTCTGTGGTTGCGTCGGTAGTGTCACCCTGCGGTACCGCTGCTGCACCTACGTCGGCAGGCTTGTTCGATGCGGCTGATGGATTTCCAGCTTGTGGCGTAATGTCAATTTCCTCGGCGGACGGCATCTCGTCGCTGGTGTAGACCCCGAGGATTACGTCAGGGGCATGGAGTCGAGCCCATTTCCGAATCGCCAGGTAGGCAATCTGCTGCTTAGGGTCAGTGGCCCATTGGGTAGAGAAACGCGGGTAGGCCTGGGTCATCATCACCTTGACCTCGCGCGGCACGGTCTCGCCGATCATGGTCAAGCGAACGATGATGCCGAGGCCCTGTTCATCCTCTTTCTTCCAGGCTGCTGTGTAGTATTTTCCGCCCTTTTCGGACTTGTTTTCGTTCACGCGGCCCAGGATTTTGTCCCAGTCGCCCAGGTACTCGTATTCGGGGCGGCCTTGGATAGGGGCCCGGGAAATCACGACAGCGTTGATGAGTTGCGCCTCATATCCGAGGGCGCCTCCCTGTGTAACGTGGGTTTTCTGAGCTACGGCGAAGGGGCTGATGCCCCACTGCATCGACTGCATGACGATGGCCATACAATCTGCTTGGTTTCCTCGGAAGTGCTGAGGAACAGCGGTTTTCCCGCTGGCCATCATCACGGCAAGGTCTGTCATCGACTGCATGCTTTCGCGGTTGAGGATCAGCGCAGTCGGGCTGGCAAAATCCGTTGAAATTGCGGACAGCTGGGTAGATGCGTTCATTGCTACTCCATAGCCGACGACTGTGGTCGGCCTCCGGGGTGATTTCAGGTTCTTTAGAACGACAGGGTGCGCAGCCAGGCCGAAGCCTCGTCATTGGTGACGCAGAAGGCCATGGCCACGACCTCGACCACTTCGCTGGCACTCGGCATGTTCGAGTCAGCAGGCACGTCTTCCAGGGGAGCGGGGTCAGCTTCTGTCACAGCCGCTGGTGCTGTTTGGACTGCTACTGGAGTCGCGACGACTTCTGCGACTGTTGCAGGTGCAGCAGCCTGTGCGCGCAGGCGAGCCAGTTCTTCTTGGTCACGCTGATACTGTGCGTCGCGCTCGCGCTGTTGACGTTGCTGCGCTTCCATATCGCGGCGCTGCTGGTCGAGTTCATCCTGCTGTTTTTTTAAGCGCAGGCGGTCTTCCTCGGCGCGCTGCTTGCGCAATTCCTCGGCTTCGGCGTCAGCAATACGTTGCTTCTCGCGCAGTTCATCCAGTTCTTTTTGCTGGGCGGCGAGCTTGGCGGCGGCATCTTCTCGATCAACTGCAGCCTTGTGGAGGGTCTCAAGCTGCTCAATAGCGTTGTCGCGAGCGATGGTGGCCTCGGCCTCGAACTCGGCATACTCCTCGGGCAGGATCACCGACTCCTTGACATTTTTCAGGACGTTTTCGACGTCGGCAGCGCTTCGGCTTGCATATGCAGCAGCGACTGAACCGAATCGGGTAATCTTTGCCCGGATGGCTTCGACACGCTCAGCCTCGACACGCTCGCGTTCGGCCTTGGCGTCAGCGGCGCGCTTTTCTTCGGCCTTGATTGCTTCGTCAACAGGCGCCTCGATCGCCAGCACGCGATCCTTCAGCGCTTCACCGAATTCCTTCACTTGGTTGACGCGAGCCTGGGCGTCCTTAACCGCCTGCTGATAGGGAATCAGCGCCGTTTTCGTGGTATTGGCCAGGGCATAGCGGACATCGCGAATATCAACGCGAACCTCCTTCGCATTCGCCAGGCCTTCACTGGTAGAGCAGTCGACAACCAGGTTCGCGTAGGTCGTTTCCAGACGGACAATCTGTTCTTCATGTGGCCGATACTCGGCGATATCGGTGACGGCAACTGCAGGAGCAACAGCATTCTTTGTGTCGCCGGTTTCACTCGCTTCCAGGTCGGTCAATACGGCGGCTTGTTTGGTTTTTGCGGACATGACGATTCCTTGCTGCGCCGAGCGCAGCTTGTGGTGGTGTTGTTTATTGGGTGATGCGATCGGCGAGGGCGCTGAGCAGCATCATGAGAGTGCAGAAGGTGATGGCTGAGAACGACCCGCGCCAGATCAGCCAGCGCCGGGCCCGCTGACGGGCAGTCACCTCAGCACCTGGGACAGTTGCGGTACGCTGCAGGATGCCGACCTTTCGCTGACCAGGGTGTAGGCGAGCATGGTCATGAGGATGGAGGCGCCGAGGATCCAGTAGAGGCACTTCATTGTCTGGCCCTCACTGCGATACGCCCCGACTTGATGGCCGCTACCAGCTTGGGCGGGAGCACGGCAACAGGCAGATCACGCGGAACGCCAGCGCCTACTATCGCAAGGCTGCGCTCAATCTCTTCGAGCTGCTCATCCAGCAGCGTTTTAACCGGTGCAGTACTCATAACGCCTCCGTGCGCTGCCTGGTAAGTTTCAGGAGGCGCTTGCAGTAGTGGTTGAACTCTTCAACTGTGATGGCGCTGCCTTCCATCATTTTGGTGATCATGTGCAGCACAACCTTTCCGGCACCTGGTGGGCTGTCGGGGTGCTCCAGGCTTTCCAGCGCCTCGTCGATCAGGATGTGAGGGCTCATGCCGCAGCCCTTGGTAAAAGCTCGACGTACCTGGACAACTCAGCGGCGCGAATTTGCTTGAGATAGGAGTCACGCTCGCTGGTGGTGATCGCAGAAAGCTCTTCCGCCAGAATTGCCGCCATACGCGCTCTGTCTGCGGTTAGTGAAGGAAGTAATGAGGTAGGGATTGCAGACAGCTCAACCTCAATCCGATGCGTCGCAATAGAGTGAGCGTTCACGATTTCTTTACCTCCAGGCCCCAAAATTCAGCGATCTGATCCACGGCCGCGTTTATGCGAATCGCCATTTCCTTTCTGTGAGCGGCTTCAAAAGCGCGCTGCTCGGCCGTCAGTTTGGCCTGGGCCTGCAAGGCGTCGTAATCGTGAAAGAGGTCTTTGTGGGTTGGGCGCGGACGGCCCATTTCGTCGAAGTGTCGATCCCATGCCCTGGCCTGGGCACTGTCTGCATAGCTGGTTGCCATGGTCGCCTCCAGTGTTTGGGGTTAGGCGGTGGCCGGAACAGCCTCACGAAAGCGCGAAGGGCTCCAGTCGCAAGACTCATCCGCAGGGATGTGGCCGAACATCGCGGTGCAGCGCTTGCAATGAACGCAGTCGCCGCAGGTCTTGCCCTCTGGCAGGTTCATCTGATCAGCGTTGTCTGCCGACCGTGGATAAGGAGCTCGTTGCTCGCTCATGACTCTCTCCATCTGGTTGATCCAACAAATTCCGGCTGCACACGATCCTTCCGCTGGTTGCCGTTGGGCGCGGTGTCATGTGCATGCGGGATTGGTCGGGGGAGGGGATGCCGGTTACTTGTCCGGCGCTGATGTCACCAGCAGATCCAGTGGGCTATGCCCGCTTCGGGGCGCTGACAAGGCGCGCTCTCCGGGGCCGATATTCTCTCGTCGTCCCAAGCGCCCGACACTGTAGCGGCCGGGTAGGCTGTTGCTCGGCAACGGCTGGTTAACGCTTCATGGCGGTATCTCCTCCTGTGCGCGCCGTTGGCATCTTGGCGGGCGCTCGCCGTTCTCTATAGGTGCCGGTTACGTTTCCGGCGCGGGCTTTAACCGCCGTGGCGCTTTTGGCTGGCTTGATTGCGCGCAAGCTACCCCGCGTTGATGCAGATGGCCGGAGCTGATCCCGGCATGACTATTAGCAGCCTTAGTGACACCGGAGTTTCACCGGGGCGAAGGTTTCAGCCGCTTATTCTTGGACTCGCCGTGGCCATCTGGGCGCTTACTCACTCTGCCGGCCACGATTCCCGCGATCCCTCAGGTCTTACACTTGCCCGCCAGCCCGGGCATTCATCTGCGTGTTGCGGTGATGCAGGTGGGCGGTTATAGGCCGCAGTTTCGTCCGCATCGGAAGTCACACATAGCCGGGGTCAATGCCTTGCTCGCGCGGCGGATCACCCTGTTAGCTGATCGGCCCCTTTCTCCCGGATGCCGGCTGGCGCTTTCGCGGTACCGTGTGACTTCCGATGCGCTCTCATAGAGAGGATCGGGCCAGTCTTTCCCGGCTGTCCGAACACTGCTTTGGAGTGCCCACAAAGACCGTATTGTCCGACGGTCGTGGCGGAGGCGGCTTGATCCCCGCTCTGGATTCTTTTCCCGTCTGGCCCTGTCGCCAAGGCCAGCCAGTGAAATCAGTCGTTGAACCCTGGCTTATCACCGAGACGTTTTTGTCGCTCAGCCACCATCGCCGCGGAATAGTCGAAAGCGGCAGTGGCGATTTCTTCGGGTGAAGCAGGGGTTGAGCGAGCAAGAAGCCCGAGCATCGCGGCGATGGCGATACCTTCTTTGTCTTCAAATTCTGCGCGAGTCATGGTGTTACTCCGTTTCGTTGGCTTTCAAATACCTCCCGGGGTTTGAGAGGCATTTGTAAAGCCAGATGGCCGACCTGAAACAGCAGGGGGCCATCTGTTTGTTGCTCGGTTCTGGCTGCTAGATGGTCGCCGTAACCTTGAGTGAAGCTGCGCAGGACGTAATCGCGTCCTTGGCGGCCTGCTCAATGTTTTTGGCGATGACCTTGTTCACGTCGCTGATTGCCGACTTCGCGCTTTTCTCAAGGGTGTCCTTGATGTAGAGCTTCATCAGAACGGTGAGGCGTGGACCGGTTTCGCGCCAGTTGTAGGTGTCTTTCGACTCATCCTTCGACTGGCCGTGGTAGTCGACCTTCTCGCTCATGTACACCTCAGCGCGACTGGCGATGTACTCTTTGAAGGTCATCGGTTCGCCCTTCGGCTCGCCGTAGTTACTGGTTTTGCGCATGTCGGCGGATTCGATGATCTCGCCAACGCGCGGTAGAACGTGCTCAGCGAACATCGCGTCGATCTTCTGGTCGACCGCATCCTTCACGCGCTTTTCGATCTGCTGCTTGAAACGGGACGCTTGCGTGCTTTCCTCGTCGTCGTCCCCGTAACTGGTGGAATAGAGGAGGGCATGCACTGCTTGATCCACGATACGATCGGTAAGGTCAGTTGCGCTCACGCCCAGCGCCTCAAGGGTCTTGATATCCATTCCTGTCACCTGCTGTTGTGCCCTACTGGGCGGTTGATTTCCCGTCTGGCCCTGTTGCCAAGGCCAGCCAGCGAAATCTTCATGCTGCGAAAAGCTCTTGCTGTGCTGGCTGTAGGGTGCAGCGCTGGAGCCCGGCACGAATGGCTGACTCTAGAAGCTCGGCGTCTTGCTCAAGCTCAGGGAAGGCGCCGGCGAACTCTCTCACCGCACCGCGAATTGCTGTCGCTTCACGCTGCAGTGTTGGGATCACAATGCTGCGCATGTTGCCGATCGTGCTGATGTCGTGACTGCATTCCCGGCAGAGCCGGATGTAGTCGAGAATGAATTTCGGCATGTTGTATCTCCGGTTGTTTTCCCAATGCACCCGGTCGCCCAGGTGCATCAGTGAAAAATTCCGTTCTCCACCACGCGCATCGCCGGAGTCCTCTCGCTGCCCGCTGCCGCATCTGGCGTCACATCGGGTGGCTTGCGTGGTTTCGCGTACTCACATCTGGTGAGCACGGCCAGTTCCAGAGCTGGCATGGCATCGACTATTTGTTGCTCGCACTTACCGGATGAAACCCGGGGTAGTCGATGGCGAGGATCCTGAGCTGTTAAAGAGCGGACGGGCTGTTGAGGCCCTGGCGCCTTGTTGCTTGGCGTTGAGATTAATTTAGCCTCAAGCTAAACATTGGTCAATAGCTGACAGCTAAATTTTTTTAGCTGGACGTAAAAAAGCCCGCGGTGGGGCGGGCTCCTTTTCCGGGACGGCTTTAATTGGTTGCATCAAGGAGCTGTCGTAGGCCGTCAAGATCGCTGGCGCTTACGGAGCCTTCCGTATTGCAGATCTTGAACTCGACGGTTTTTGCTCTGGATATCTTTTCTAGGGTCTGCCTGGTTAAGGTGGAGCGGAATATTTGAGCTTGCCCTGGCGTGCTGTATGCAGCCTCTAATTCCGGAGCCGGGATACCGTCCACCAACCAGTGATTCTGGTGACATGCGGCGAAGGATTCTGTTCCTCGTGGGGGAACGAGAAGACTGTAGTAGCCATACGGGGCAGAGTCGGCTGCCGCCGTTGAGAAGTGAGCGTAAACGTTGAATGAATAGCCGCGATCCTGATCTCGGAACGATTCCCAAGACAGGGTCTTCGTCCCTTTGAACCTGTCCACCTTTTCAGTTAATTGTCCGCCCAATGCGGAACCAGCAATAGCACAGACCATTACTGTGCAAGCCAACCCAATTTTCATTTCCGCCTCCCTGTCTGTAGACCCCCAAGTCTATCAAACACTGATCTTTACCTGTCGTTTAGCACTACGCTATGCTTTGTAATACTGGATAAATATACAGCATTGGAGGTGGCGATGAAGGAAGCAAATCAGTACGAGACCGCAGCAGGGCGGGGGGTGAGTGGAATCGAAAGGCTGGGATTGAGGGTCTCCAATATGATCAATCACCCGGTCGCGCAGATTCAGCGCTGGGTGACGATCCACCGCCTGGACAGCGACGGGGATCGAGAATGGGAGGAGGTGATAGGTGTTCTATCCGAGACGGATGGCATAGACATAACGTTCAACGACGATGAATCGGTGACGCTGAGGTGGGAGGCGTGCCCCGAGGAAAATCGGCCGGTAGAGGTTATCGAAAGGGCGGAGGAGCCGGCGCCTTTCTGACAGGCAAAAAAAAGCCCGGTATCAAGCCGGGCTTCGTATATTCAATCATTCAACTGATATCAAGTGCCTCTTATAAACGTCTTTTTTCTCCACAGAATCCCAATACTTGGAAGTTTCTACGGTGAGCCTAGCGTGTGAGGCTATTTTGAGTTTCTGCACCTGCTCAGTGATTTTCAGAGGGAAGCGGATTAGAATTTTCCCCTCAACTGTTCTGAGCGCTAGTCTCCCCGTATCAGTGATGCCCGCGACGTTGCCCTCGATGACCTCAGTGTATTTTTCAGGCTCGTTTACGGTATCGAGCAGGGCTCTTACACGAGTGATCTCATCCGGACGACCTTTCCAGCACCGCAGCCCGTGCGCAGATTTCCATGAAAACTCAACGGCCAGTCCAGCCTTGTCGAGTCCACGCATGAACTCCCCCAACTGATGCGCTGATTTCCCACCAATAGCATCGACCGCATCGTAAAACTCGCCTTGCTCTGAGTTCAACAGCCGAAACGTCTGATCTAGTGTCGCCTGAAGAAGGCTATCACCCGTTAAATCAGGGGCTGCATTTCCGGTGATGAAGACGTGTGTAGATCCAGGGGCCAGTCCGGCCAACTTGAAATTCAAGGCGCTGACGACATCCGCCGCGGCGCCCCGTACAGCATCGCGTCCATAGCGAAGACGGTGAGCGGCAAGCTTCCATGATTTAGCCAGCGGACCTATGGTTTCTAAGAAAGAATCGAGAGGGATGCTGCCATTCGCTTTCGGACCAATCAAACGCACGTCAAGCAACTCGCCCATCTCGTTCGCTTCTGAAAGCGCTACGCGTTGGGTCATTGAACGGGCGGCGGCCGCTTGGTTTTTGGCGGCTAATTGCAACAAAAAATCGTCAGGATTGTTTTGGGCACGGCTTTGAGTTTCATCAGCGAAACTTTGCAACGTCTTGGCGTGATCACGCAGAAAGGTGCTGCTCATAATGTGATCTCCGCAAATCCTTTGGCCGTTGTCCGGTCATGACAAAAACCAAGGATACCCCGCCAGTAAGCCTCGCGATGAAATATCTGATCAGGCGTAGGCGTTTCCAAGTAGAAGTCTAGGCCATACATCGCTTCAGCGTGGGCATGGTCAAACAGACGATTCAGAAGGGCATGTGTTTCTGGAGTGTTGTAAGCGTCGTCAACCCACCGGGGATTCCACAGTATGCAATCTATATCCCCTGGCTCAGCTTTTTCCGTGAGGAAAGAGCCGTCTAGCCAAAGTTGGCCGCTGATCCCGGCAGCCCGAACCGCTTCAGCCCATACCTTAAGCTTTTGAAAAAGCTCAGCACGCTTTACATCAGCACCAAATGGACCAACAGCGAGATCATGCAATTCCTGCAGAGAAAGAGGATGCATCCCTGGTGGTAGCAACGGAGGGAAATCAGGTTTCGCCATTTTTTGAATCCATTCGTTTCTGATTATTTGGCGTAGCGTTCTTCGCTCACCCGGCACTCACTGCAAGCACTGAACCGGGTGACTTGCACACCTTCAGCTCTGATGGTCAAACCAAATGCGCATTCCAAGCGAGCAGCACACGCGCCTGGATGAAGGTCTCATCAGCCCTAATCGTCTGCGGGGGATGCCTCTCGTTATCGGAAAGCATCTTAATCTGATCATCACCGATCCACTGGAGCCGCTTGATGTACAGGTGTCCGTCCCAGGTGAACATGTAGATCCCATCCCCAACGAACTCCCGAATGCTGATGTCAACGAGCAACGGGTCGCGGTGCTTGATTGTCGGCGCCATGGACTGGCCCCAGCCCGTCACCATCTTGAGGTGGAAGTGCTCTTTGAACTCGACGCCCATCTCGCGCAGGTGCTGGGGGCTCACCCGGATGTCCTGGAGCATTTCAGGATAGTCGTGCGGGATCTGTCCGCCACCCATCGCCGCCCGGACGTCGTAGTGCGCGATCCATACCTCATCACCCACCACGCCTGGGCGGTAGTAGTCTAATTCGATCGTGCCGCCGCCATCGTCTGCTTCAGCCGCTGCCAACAATCGGTGGCGAGCCTGATCCGACAAGCCGCTACCCTGCTTTGCAAGCATCTGCTTAACGAGGTCAGCAGCAGATAAAACGGCACTTCCCTTCACCCCCTCCGTTGCTGGCTCGAATCCGTTCAATTCGGTGACAGCGATTGCATCGCTCAAAGGTACGGAATCAAACCATCCCCTAGGCAATCCTTCGACGCTTTCGATTCGGCGAGCTACGTCGTCGCCAAGGTTCTTGGCTGTCTTGTCGGAGAGGATCTGGCTGAGATGCGCAGGAGCCATCCCCCAGCGCTCCGCGCAAGCTCCCTTTCTCTGGTTGCCTATCAGCTTCACCAGGTTGCGTTTACGAATTTCATAAATATCCATGCGCGCAAGAATGCCAGCGTTTAGCTCATTGCTAAATGTGCTCATAGCTAAATTATTTCCTTGCTCTGAAATTAGCCCTGAGCTAAATTCACTCCATATGTAAGGAGAATTCCATGAATGACCATCTGCGTGACTGGCTCGCCAGCGCTTCAAACGAACGGCGCCAGTCAGTGGCTGCCGCTGCCAAGACGACGGTAGGGCACCTGTGGCAGCTGGCAGGCGGGCACCGAAAAGCTTCGGCTGACCTGGCAGACCGCCTTCAGGACGCATCAGGTGGCGAGATCACCATCGCGGGTCTGCGCCCGGATCTTCTCGACCTTGCACACAAAGTCCTACGCGGCGCCGCCTGACATCCCTGTCCGCCGCTCCATTGAAGCCAGATTAAAAGAGGGCAGTCCCCATGCAAACGTCCAGTTCCAGACACAACGTACAAACCCGTGATCAGGTGCTGGTCGCCCATGCAGCAAACCAGATCGCGCGCACCAGCCTCAGCCAAGACGACTTCGCTCAGGCACTGAGCCGCGAGCTTTACCTGTCGTGTCCCGAAAAAGCCCTCGCTAAAGAAGTTCCCGACTTCGCGGCGCTGACCACCCAGAACGACGTAGCTGAGTTCGTGAAGGCGACCGGCCGCTGGCTCAAGCGTGTTCAGCGCTGGTTGTCCGGGGATCAGGAAATGCCGTCCTGGCTGGAAGAGTCATGGGTCAACGCTCTTGAGCCTGAATTCCGCGACCACTGCGTGAATGAGTTGGCCGGCCGCCACGGCTTGACCGGCGCCCGCCAGATGAACAGCGACCAGTGCGCAAACAAGAGCTTCGGTGCGCTGATCCGCGCGCTGGGCGACGTCATCGATACCGGCAGCGAAGTGTTTGATGACCAGGTGATGTGTGAACAAGACCTTCGGCACTTGCCAGCTTTCGCCATGCAGTGCCGCCAGGTTGAAGCGAAGGCGGGGGAGTTGGGGCGCAAGGCTGAGCAGTTGCTCGCGTCGCCCCGGCCAAATTTGAAATCTATCGCTTAATTTTTTCCGCGCATGCGCGGATCGGTGCCCAGTGGGTTCGCACTATCAGTTAAGCGGACCTGAAACCGAGGCACAAAAAAGCCACCGGTCGAGGGTGGCTAATTCGATAACACTTTGTGAGGCCGATTATATGCAAACCCAGCCACATATCAATACCCCAACCAATGTCGCGACACGTTTCCGTGATTCTGAAAACGTGTCGCGCACCACAATGTCCTCCCGTGAAATCGCCAACGTCACCGGTAAGCGCCACGACAACGTGAAGCGCGACATCGTGGCGATGCTGAAAGAGCTGAAAGTCGATCCCCTCAAATTTGAGGACATCTATTTGGACGGCCGCAACCGTGAGCAGGTCCAGTACCTGCTCGACCGCGAACACACCGACTGCTTGCTCACCGGATACAGCGCGCCAATGCGGATGAAGGTTATCCGCCGGTGGCGGGAGCTGGAACAGCAGCAGGGCGCCCGCAATCAGGTTCTGCTGAATGGCACCAAGGTCGTCGGTGAGCTGGCCATCCTGGAGTGCTTCACGCGCCTACTGAAGCCGGCCCCGTCGAGCCAGGTGATGATGCTCGCCCAGATCGCCTCCAATAACGGTCTCAACGCAAAGTTCCTCCCGGGCTACGCGGTCGATGCCGCCCCAGATGCTGCTGGCGGCTCGTCGATGCCCACGAAGTCCGCTACTGCCCTGTTGAAAGACAACGACATTCGCATATCACCTTCGGCGTTCAATCGCGCTCTCGAAGCTAAGGGGTTGCTGAAGCAGCTCCAACGCAAAGACTCCAAAGGTGAGATGCGTGACTTCTGGTCCGTGACTGAAAAGGGACTCCAGTACGGCAAGAACCTCACCAGCCCTCAATGCCCACGCGAGACGCAGCCTCACTGGTACGTCGATCGTTTCCTTGAATTGGCCGCAAAGGTCGGGAAGGCTTGATATGAGCATGGGCCTTATGGTCGCCGCGATGAAACTTCGCGTCGGCAATCCATTGCGCAAGTTGGTGCTAATCAAGCTGGCCGACAACGCCAGCGACGTAGGCGAGTGCTGGCCGTCCTATCAGCACATCGCCGACCAGTGTGAGATCAGCAAGCGCTCTGTCATGAACCACATCACCGCCCTGTGTGAGGCGGGACTGCTGCGTAAGGAAATCCGGAAGGGTGGCCCCAAAGGAAATTCGTCAAACGTTTACTTCCTCACCCTCGATGGTGGTGCACCTCCTGCACCAGGGGTAGTGCAGCAGATTCACCAGGGTAGTGCAGCAGGTTCATCCCCTGGTGAATCTCCTGCACTAGGGGGTGGTGCAGCAGTTGCACCCAGAATCAGTAACTCTCTTGAACCAGTCATGGAACCGGTCATTGAACCAATTACGCCCCAGGCTACCGCCAAGGTCGTGACGGGACAGGTCGTGCCATTCGTTCAACAGCAACCACGAGTCGAGATTCCCGCCGACATGCCGGGGCCGAAGGATCAGGCCTGCAAGACCTTCAAAGTCTGGGCCAACTACGCCATGGCCTACCGCAAGCGCTACAACGCCTGGCCGGTGTGGAACGCCAAGACTGGGAAGCAGATGGCGCTGCTGGTTGACCGCCTCGGCGCCGACGTTGCCCATCACGTCGCCGCCAATTTCCTGAAAACCAGCGATGCAGCAGTCCTTCGCAAATGCCACAGCCTCAACGAGCTGCTGGCCAACGCCGAGAGCTACCACACCCAGTGGGTGACCGGTCAACGCATCAACGGAACAACAGCCCGCCAGATGGAGCGCACCGAGGCGAACGTCTCCGCTGCCGAGCAGGCTGCGCAAATGGTCTTGGCCAAGCGCCAAGCGGGGGAGCGCAATGAATACCTCTGAAATGAACGATCAGCAGGTGGCCGGACTGGCTGCCGCTATTTGCGCGACGGCCGAGGCAATGGGCCAAGAGATGAACCCTGGTACAGCGGCGATCATGGCCGAAGACCTTTGCGCTTACTCGGTTCCTGTCGTCAAAGCCGCGCTGAAGGCGTGCCGCTTCGAGGTGAAAGGCAGGCTTGCTATGGCTGACATCCTGCAGCGCGTCCAGGCCAGCGACAGTCGGCCCGGCAAGGACGAGGCCTGGGCCATCGCGATGACCACGAACGATGAATTCGAAACCGTGGTGCTGACTGACGAAATCCAGCTGGCCCTGGCTGCAGCGAAACCTGTCCTCGACGCCGGCGACAGAGTCGGTGCCCGGATGGCGTTCATCAGCGCTTACGAACGTTTCGTCGCCCAGGCCCGGGAAGAAACCAAACCGGTCAACTGGCATGTCTCCGTGGGTTTCGACGCCAACAGCCGCATCCAGGCTGTCACCAAGGCAATGGAGTTGAAGCGCATCCCCCTCGAACACGGGCAGAAGTACTTGGCAGACCTGAGCGTGGAACCGATCAGTGAAGACGGCCGTGCCATTGCCGGGCTGCTCACGGGAACGGTAGCTCGTCCAGCTCCAGCGCTTCGCGAAAAACTTGAGAACGTGAAGAGCTCGATGCTGGAAATGCGGAAGGCCAGTGCCGAAAGGAAAACAGAAATGCGGATCGAAGCGGCCAACGAGTTGGCGGATCGCCGGGCGCTGCTTATCCGGCAGGCCCAGGAACTGGAAGAGAAGAGGCCGGTGCAATGATCATCGACAAACAAAAACTTCAGAAGCTGCTGTGGGCTGAGGTCGCCGCCTGGAAGGCCGACTGTGGGGAGTGGAAGCTGAACGCTGAGGCGCTGGGTGAATTCCTCGGGGAGAAGACCGTGGAGGAGGTGGCCCTAGAGCTGCTTGCCGAAAACGAGACGCTTCGCAAGGATGCCGACCGTTATCGGTGGCTGCGCGAACAGAACTGGGCAATTTCTGAAATGGCTGTCGCAACCTATCCAAAGGAGTCCATCAAGCTTGGATATGACTGCCCGTTTGGTGATCGACTGGACTCAGCTATCGACGCCGCCATGGGCCAGGGAGAGCAGTCATGACCGACATGAATCAGCTTTCGCCAGCGGCTCGTTCTGCTGCAATGCGCGGCGGAATATCTGGCTGGGGGCGGGTTGGCGGACTTGCCGAGCACATCCGGTACATGGAGCTGCGGCCAAAGCGTCCGGGCCGAAAGCCGAAATGCAATTGTGGCTGCGGGACGCCGAAAACGCATCTTGGCATGGCAAATGGCGTCTGCCTTACAAGTGGCTGCGAGCTGCACGTTCGTCGCTGGGTGAATGCTGCGGGCCTTCGGAGGGTGCAACCATGACCGATAAAATCTCCGTCAACTGTCAGGCCAAGCTATCCGAGGCCATCACCAAACTGAACACGATGTACCGCGACAAGAAGTTCGTGGTGGTCTCCCTGCGCCCGGGCAAGGACCGCACGCTCGACCAGAACGCACTGTGGTTCGCGATGTACAAGCGGATTTCCGAAATGACCCAGATCGGCGACCCGGCCGACGCCCGCCGTTACTGCAAACTCCACTTCGGCGTCCAGATCCTGCTCAACGAGGATTCCGGTTTCCAAGCGGCCTGGTACCGGGTCATGCGCCATCTGCCCTACGAGGAGAAGCTGGCCCTGATGGGCGAGCACAAGCTGTTCGGGCCTGACGGATTCCCGGTGACCAGCCTTTTTAATCGCGCCCAGGGCATCCAGTACACCGACCGCATGGCGGCTTACTTCATCGGCCAGGCCGTGGTGTTCTCCGACCTGCTGAGCGAGGTGGCGGCGTGAGCCTTCCAGCCAAGCAGCCCCGCCCGAAGAAATGCCGCCTTGAATCATGCAGGGCCTCATTCGTCCCGCAGCGTTTGGGACAACGTGTATGCAGCCCAGCGTGCGCGCTTCTGGATGCCGCCACCAACAAAACGAACCAGGAGAAAGCCCGCAAGTCCCTGGCCCAGGTCGAGCGCTGGGAGATCAAGGTCCGCAAGGAGAAGCTGAAGACCCGCGGTGACCACATGCGCGAGGCTCAGCAAGCCTTCAACGCATACATCCGCGCCAGGGACCAGGCCGCCGGCTACCTGTGCATATCCAGCGGCAAGCCATTGGACTGGAGCGGTAACGCGGTAGATGCCGGTCACTACCGCAGCGTCGGCTCAGCGCCGCACCTGCGCTTCGACGAGCGCAACTGCCACGCCCAAAGCAAACAGGACAACCGGTTCCTCTCCGGCAATGCCGTGGATTACGGGATCGGCCTGATAGCGCGCATTGGTCAGGAGGCGGTCGACGCCCTGGAATCTGACCAGAGCGTGCGCAAGTACACCACCGACGATCTGAAGGCCATCAAGGCCGAATACCGGGCCAAGACCAGAGAACTCAAGAAGGAGCAGGCAGCATGAAACTGATCAACGCACGTCAGGTATGGACAGAGGCTCAGCACGAATCGAACGCGTCGATCAGCGCTGTAGCTATCGACAAGGCGCAGTCGGCACCGATCAAGAAGGGGCAGCGCATGCGCCGCGCCGAGGCGGTGTTCGCGGCGCTGGGGGAGGACAAGGAGGAGCGCATCCAGGTTGTTCGCCAGAAGATCAGCATCAGCGAGACGCGGCGCACGCCTGCTGGCCGGTCAACTGCCCGTGCCGCTCACCTGGCCACCATCGGTAAGGTGTTGCGCGCCATCGACACACTGCCGTTCCAGGTACAGCAGTTCGGGCACTACCTGTATCACCCGGCAATGAACATGAAGCACCTGCTGAACGCGGTACTGCTGATCACCGCCAAGGCCGCGCTGCCAGACCTGACATCGGCCAAGCGCGTGAAAGCGCAGTACCTAGTGACCCTGGCCCTGCAATCGTACAAGGGGGAGGTGGCCGGATCTGCCGAGTGGGGACCGGCGCGGGTTGCTGCCGAGATGGACAGCTTCTTCGGCGTCACCATCGACCCGAAGAACTGGACGCGTGACTGGCTCGACCTGTGGGAATCCCTGAAAGAAGTGATAAAGGAAGTGGATATTCAGGCTCAGCAACCACTATGGCAGGTGATTCACTCGGAAAAAGATCAAGAGGCGGCATAATCATATTGACATGACGGGGTTTTGCGCGTACTTTTCCCATAGTGCACAAGTAACGCGAAACTGCACACCGTTAAAGAAAGCCCGGGTTCTGCCGGGCTTTTTTGTGCCAGGTGAAAAGTATTAGCCTCTGTTTCCGTTGTTTGAAATAGAGGGGCTTTATGAGTCTTAGTGGAATTGCTGACCAGATCAGCGCGCTTGGCGCGCAGTTTCCGATGACCGGGATCATTGCCGGGGTTTTAACCTTTGCACTCCTGGCAGGGTACAAGCGCAATTACTCTGACGGTAAGTGGATCGCGGCCCTGCTAGCTCTGCTGGTGCTTTGGGCATTCTTTCCGCATGGTTACCATGCCATTTTCAATCCTGAGATGCCGAAACTGCTTTTCGAGCAAGCTATGAAAGTGCCTCCGCAAAAGGCGCTTTTCCTTGCCGATGTAGTCTGGACAGTAATTGGCGCGGTCATTGGTTGGATAGTTTCCAATAAAATTGATCCGCACTACTGATGCCAAAGCAGGGCAACAGGATTTATGAAAGCCTCGCCTTGTGCGGGGCTTTTTTGTTTTCAGCCCCGCCACACCCTTCGCTCTGAGCTGGGAGTGCTGCTGGAGCTAACCTATTCGCCGCTGCTCCCCAGCATTTGGCCGCTCACACCGGCCCTTTTATTCAATCATGCACAGTCGGAGTCGAGCGCATGGAATTACTTCATCGCCTGTTCGAAAAGCTCGACTGGGCACTAGCCGGACTGATTGGCGCGATTGCCGCCAGCTTCTGGCACCGCGATGACCTGGTGGACCGAAAGGCCTGGGCCATCTTCATTTTCTCCGGCGCGGTCTGTGCCCATTACCTGACAGGCCTGGTCAGCTCTTACTTCGGTGTGGTCGAGCCGCGCAGTGTTGCCGGTGTCGGTTTCCTCCTGGGAACATTCGGCGGATCGCTCATTGCAGCAATCACCCGGGCTATCAAAGCCGCTGACCTCTGGGCATTCATCCGCCAGCGGTTCGGGGGAGGCAATCCACCATGAATCTCGAACTGATCAACTCCATCGCCTGCGGCTTCATTGCCTTGTGGGCGTTCTGGTGCGTGGTGAGTGGAAAAGTAAGGGACGGCATCCTTGGTAAGCTGATCTACTCGACCATCGCCATCAGCGCCTACGTGGTCACCACTGGGCACAACAGCTTTCTGTTCGGGCCGACCGTTGCCGGTTTGACACTGCACATTGCCCTGGCTCTGGCCGGTGTCCGCCACTTGTTCATGGTCACGTACTGGCAGAGGGTGAAGGGCTGGCTCTGTCGGCATATGAACTGCGAGCACTGCATGGGCTGTGACAAGGCCCCGGGCGGGATCGAGCGCCGAACCAAATAATTCGCGACACGTTTCGCGAGTCAGCAAATTGTGTCGCGACACGCGACGAGGAGAGCAACATGGATAACCAGCACAAGAAGATCACCGGCTACCGCGACCTGACTCAGTCTGAAATCGACGGCATGAACTCGATCAAGGCTCTGGAGGCTGACACCGGAGAGTTGTTCAAGCAGATCGGACAGATTGAAGGCGTTGATCCTCGGTTGCTGGCGCTGGCCAAGACCAACCTGCAACAAGGCTTCATGTGGTTCGTTCGCTCGATTGCCAAGCCAGCCGACCCGTTCGTCTAATTCGCTTCCCAGACAATGTAGCTCAGCGTTCGCCCAATCTCACGAACGCGGTTATTTGTTGCAGGGTTGGCATCAGGCGCGGTTCAAGTTATGGAACCACGTCGAGTAAAAGTTGCTGAGAACAAACTGGATGATTGAGCCTGGTACTGTGAAGCAGCGCTCGCGGTCGCTGAAAGGCATGCAGCCATCTTGGCCGTTAATGATCTCTAGGTGGCGATCCATTCCTTCCGAAAGCTCCTTGAAGAAGGACTCATCCGGAAGAAAATCCAAGAAAACAAGATTATCGTGGGTCAATTTGAGCGTTTTCTTTGCGGTGTCAAGCTCATTGCTAGATGCGCGGCGCGGTTCATTGAGCACGATTCTGGCGGCAAAGTAATTGGCAATACAGTTTGTTAGCTTTTGCTGATCAATCTGCGTGTTGCTTTCTTGCATGTGGTGGCTCTCGGTTAAGTTGGAGGGATGTGGCGCCGCGAGTAACTGCATACGCCCAAAGCGTAACCATATCAACCCTATTCCTAAAAGGCTTGACCAGGCTCAAGTAATCTCTATGGCGTTGCGAAGCTGGCCGAGCAGCAGTTGATTGATGTGCTGCTGGATGCCGGGGGAAGGTAGGTGTGCCGCAGATGAGTGCAGCCCGTAGTTCTGGCTGCCTACCACGAACGCACATCTTGGTTACCTGGGCGCCTACATAGACCTTGGTAGGGAGACGCTGCCTCAGGTGCCCGGGCATACTCGAACCTCATTTAAAAGGAGGTTGGTATGAGTTTCGAAGCGATCCAAACTACTCAGTTCGATTTGACAAGGAATGCGGCTTTCCATGCCGGGCAGATGAAGTCGTTTGCAGCGTCTTTGAGCAAAAGCCTCAACGAACTACTCAATAGCGAGGTTCCTACAGAGCAGTGGGGGACATCTGCCGCAATAGGGAGTGACGGGATCACGCTTCGTGTAAGCACCCCGTTTGGCGAGGCTCGGGCGGTATCGGTTGTTTATTTGAGCGGCGGTTACATCGGTCTTCGATATGTCTTCGAGAAGCTTGTCACGGCAGCCGGTGGGGAGGCCATATTCCAGCCGGTGTGGGCAGTTCGAATATCGGGTGAGGGCAAGGTTGTGAGTGATGATGGTGCTGATCCAATTTTCAGCATGCGAGCGATTTCGGCAAACGAGCGTGACAATGGAGTTGTAACGGTGGCCCTGTCCGCTCTTTATGCAATCGCTACGGACCAAGGCTATTACGTCGCCGATGAAGAAGTAGGCTAGGGATTCGATATGACGAAGCAACCCGACTGGGAGGCAATCGAACGCGCCTTTCCAGTCGGATGGCTGTTACATCCTAGGGACTGATTCGTTTTAAGATGCACGGCCCCACTGGTTGACCGTAGGCTGTACATTCGGCATGAATTTCGGCAAACCCCTGTACGAAGCTTCCGATGCACAGCCCCAAAAGTGCCGCAATGACGACATAGGCCCATACACGATCTGTTGGCATTGGCTGGCGCTTCATCCACGAATCTACACAGCGGGCTCCGTAGAATAGAAAGTACAGGGCGATTAACGCAGCTACGCCGATTGCCGAGTAAAAGCCCAGCGAAAAGATACTGAGCGGTTTAAGAAACTCCATTGCACATCTCCTTTTTTAAAGTGCGGCTCGATTGAAGCACTCTGGCATCACGCCCGCCACTCAACTGCGTGTAGTTTCTAGCGCTCGCGTGGCTTGATCACAGGACGCACTCCAAATGCACAGGCCTATGCCTCCTGCGTCACTACTTGTACTGTCCGAGCTAACCGACATGGGCATCCGCTTGGCGCCCGCCCCCGAAGTGTGGGAATGGCTCCAAGTCGAGATCCTTGCCAATACCGGTAGCATCCACAACCCAGACCATGCTCACCTGATCGACGCCGACGTGCGGGTCATGTGGGCATCGTCAGCATTCGAAAAGCAGGGCCGCACAGTCCTGGGCCAGGCCGAGCAGGTAGCGTTCCGCGCTGGAGGTTGGCAGAAGGCCCGGATGGAGCAACAAATGCGCGATTGGTTCGGCGATGTGCCGGCCTACATCATCACCCTGGCTGCTGACTACTGTGCCCAATGCAGCGATGCCGACTTCTGTGCGCTGGTTGAACATGAGCTGTACCACATCGCCCAGGCGAAGGATCAGTACGGCGCACCCAAGTTCACCCAGGAAGGCTTGCCCAAGCTTGAGATGCGCGGACACGACGTTGAAGAGTTCGTCGGTGTCGTCCGCCGCTACGGTGCAAGCCCTGACGTTCAAGCGTTGGTGGACGCTGCAAACAAACCTGCTGAGGTGGGGAAACTGAAAATATCGAGGGCCTGCGGAACCTGTCTGCTCAAGTTGGCCTGATTCTGTGACAGGTTTTGACGGATGAACCCCATATGGCAGTACTACGAAGCGAGGTCAAAGCCTTCATTGTTCAGGCACTTGCCTGCTTTGATACGCCATCTCAGGTGGTGGCAGCGGTCAAGACGGAATTCGGCATAGAGATCAGTCGTCAGCAGTGTGAATCGCACGACCCGACTAAGTATGCAGGGCAGGGGCTTGGCGCGAAGTGGGTAGAGCTATTCCATGCTGCCCGAAAGCGTTTCCGCGAAGAGACCGCGGACATACCGATTGCCAACCGTGCGTTTCGCCTCCGCACGCTTGGGCGCATGGCTGAGAAAGCCGAGAACATGAAGAACATGGCGCTGACTGCCCAGCTGCTGGAGCAGGCCGCCAAGGAGGTGGGTGACGTCTTCGTGAATCGCCGCCTTGAACCAATCAAACCCCCCGGATCAGAGGCGGGTGCCGAACCTGCCGCTGAATATGTGTTGAGGCCTGACGAAGATGTCCCTACCAGCCCGTACCTCTGATGGGCTGGTCGCACTGACGCCAAAGCAGGCGAACATTTATTGCTGGGGCTTCCAGCCTGAGGCGCGCTTTCGCGATGCGGTGTGCGGTCGCCGGTTCGGTAAGACTTTCCTCGGCAAGGCTGAGATGCGCCGGGCCGCAAAGCTCGCTGCTGCCTGGAACGTCAGCGTCGAGGATGAAATCTGGTACGCCGCGCCGACGCAGAAGCAGGCCCGTCGGGTTTTCTGGCGCAGGCTGAAACAGGCCATCCCGAAATCTTGGCTGGCGACCAAGCCGAACGAAACGGACATGTTGATCACGCTGAAGAGCGGTCACTTACTCCGGTGTGTCGGTCTGGAGAACTACGACGATCTGCGAGGTTCAGGTCTGTTCTTCATCCTTGTGGACGAATGGGCCGACTGCAAATACGCCGCTTGGGAAGAAGTCATCCGGCCGATGCTGTCGACCTGCACCTACACGCTCCCGAACGGCGAGGTTCGAAAGGGCGGTCATGCACTGCGCATTGGCACACCAAAAGGATTCAACCACTGCTACGACACGTTTCAAGACGGTAAGCCAGGACATGAGCCTGACCACCGTAGCTGGCTTTACACCTCACTCGATGGTGGCAACGTTCCGCCGGAAGAAATCGAGGCTGCCCGTCGCAAGATGGATCCCCGGACGTTCCGGCAAGAGTATGAGGGCAGCTTTGAGAACTACCAGGGCGTCGTCTACTACACGTTCAACCGTGAGGCGAACCGCACCAGCGAGACGATTAAGCGCGGTGAGGCGCTACACATCGGCATGGACTTCAACGTTATGAAGATGGCGGCCGTGGTGCACGTCATTCGTGACGATCTGCCCCTGGCGCTCAGCGAGTTCTCGGAGGTGCGCGACACGCCCGAGATGATCGAGAAGATCAAGCTTCGGTTTCCTGATCACAGCATTGCGATCTACCCGGACGCCAGCGGCCAGAACACCAGCAGCAAGAGCGCAAGCGAGTCGGACCTGTCACTACTGAAGAAGGCCGGCTTCACCGTTATCGTGGACACGACAAACCCCGCGGTGAAGGACCGGGTCAACGCCATGTGCGCAATGTTCGCCAACACATACGGCGAGCATCGCTACTTGGTCAACGTCGACCAGTGTCCGAAATACACGCAGTGCCTGGAACGCCAGATCTACACGGATAAGGGCGAGCCCGACAAGAAGGCCGGATATGACCACCTGGTGGATGCGCCCGGCTACTTCATTGCCAAGCGCTACCCGATCAAGACACGCACAGGCGGAACACGCCGAATTGGAGGCTTGGCCTGATGCCAGTGCAATCGACAAACCCCGACTACGACGCGCACATCGCCGAGTGGAAAATGATGGACGATGCGCTCGAGGGCGAGTGCGCCGTCAAGCGTAACGAGCGCAACTTGCCTAAGCCCAGCGGCATGACCGAAGCTGAAAAGCTCGACGGCGTGGGCAACAAGTATCTCTACGAGAACTACACGGCCAGGGCTCAGTACGAACACTGGGTCCGCGATGCGTTGCGTTCGATGATGGGACTGGTATCGCGGTTGATTCCCGAGATCAAGCTTCCATCTGGCATGCAGGGGCTGGAGGAAAACGCCACATCTGACGGCTTCGGCCTCAAGCAACTGTTCTTTCGAATGGTTCGCCAGGCTATTTCCCATGGCCGGGTGCCGCTGGTAGTCAATATTGATGAGGGTGGCGAGCCGTATTTCTCGACCTATGCCACTCGCAACGCCATCAACTGGAAGGTGGGCAGCCAGGGCGGCCGGCAGGACCTGATCCTTTCCGTGTTTCGAGAGTTCCGCGACAACAAGGAGGATGAGTACGACCACGACAGCAAGATGGTCTACCGCGTCTTCAAGATGATCGACAACGTCTGCCACAGCGAAGTGCTGGGGGAAGACGGCGCGGTTATCGAGGAGCTGAGACCGCTTGGCACCACTGGTGCTGATGCCCGGCTGATCAAAGGTCTGTATTACTTGCCGGTGATCTACTGCGGCTCGACCGACAACTCGCCTGAAGTGGACGAGGTGCCGCTGCTGACGATGGCGCGGGCCGCCCTGAAGTCCTACCAACTCAGCGCTGACTACTTCACCGCGCTGCATCAGACCAGTCACCCACAACCTTGGGTTTCTGGGCTTGATGACTCGGTAGAGCTGAGCGTGACCGGTCCATCGGCAGCGTGGGATCTCGGCCCGAATGGCAAGTGCGGCTATCTGGAGTTCCAGGGGGCTGGCATTGAAGCTGTTCGCACGGCCATGGACGACCAGAAGAACGCCGCTCTTGAAGCTGGCGCCAAGGTCATGGACGTGGGCGGCACTGAGTCAGGGGAGGCTCGTAAAACTCGCCAGAACGACCAGCACGCCACGCTGCACAGCATTGTCATCACGGTGGCAGAAGCGGTGGAGCAGGCATTGCGGTACGCCGCCGAGTGGACGGGTTACGACCCGGATCAGATCACGTTCAAGGTGAAGCCTGAATTCGTGATGCCTGAAGTTGATGCCCAGGTCTTGGCCGAACTGCACAAGGGCGTCATGGCGGGGACAATCAGCGCCGACACCTACTGGCAGTACCTCACCACCGGCAAGCTGCCGGAACGCCCATACGACGAAGAGGCCGAACTGATCAGCGACGAGCGCGAATCGGCCGGCATCAACTTGGACAAAGACGATGCCGACGACAAGCTTGATGCAGGCGGACAGCCAGCTACTGGAGCAGACGACACGTCACTCGGTGATGATCGAGCGGCTTAAGGCCGGCGAGGTCAAGAAGTTCGAGAAGTACCTGCGCCAGATCGACAAGCTGGTGCGCGAGCAACTGACCCGCAAGGAGCTGACCACCTACAGCCGAGACCGACTTGAGCAGTTCCTGTCCCGGGTGGATGGCAAGCTGTTGGAGATCTACAAGGCCTACAGCAATCTGGTGCAGGCAGATCTGGTTGATATCGCGCTGTATGAGGCGACCTTCGAGGCCAATAGCCTGAGCAATGCGCTGTCGATTGATGCCGTGGTCCCGACAAATACGGCGATCCGCGCTGCGGTGTTCTCTTACCCTTTGCAGGTGAAGGGGGTAAACGGCGGCAAGCTGCTGAAGAGCTTCTTGAGTGGCTGGACCAGAACCGAAACGATGCGGGTGACGAACACCATCCGCTTGGGCTTCGGCCAAGGTCAGACGAACGCCCAAATCATCCAGGCGATTCGCGGTACCGCGGCGCAGAACTTCACCGACGGCATTCTCGCAGTGAGCAATCGCAATGCGGCCGCCGTGGTGCAAACGGCGATCCAGCACGTGGCCACCACCGCACGGATGGAGACACTTAAGGCGAATAGGGACGTGGTGCTGGGTTATCGCTGGGTGTCGACGCTGGACCGCAAGACCTCGCAGCAATGCAAGGGCCTGGATGGCATGCGCTTCGATCTTGGCAAAGGACCGCTGCCGCCGGCGCATATCAACTGCCGGTCGACGACGGTACCGACAACCCGGATTTCGGAGATGTTCGCCAAGGATGCCACGCGCGCCTCGGTTGGCGACCACGGCGGGGCCCAGGTCGACGCAAGCCTGAACTATTACGAGTGGCTGGCAACGCAACCAGCGAGCTTTCAGGATCATGCCTTGGGGCCGGTACGCGGCAAGTTGTTTCGCAACGGCGGCCTGACGCCGGAAAAGTTCGCCAAACTGCAGCTCGACAAGTCATTCAAGCCGCTGACCCTGGCTCAACTCAAGGAACTCGAGCCTGACATGTTCACCCGAGCAGGCGTTACACTCGGCGCTTAATCAAGCTGAGCCTACCTATGCTTGTCATCGTCGAAGATGGAACAGGAAGACCGGACGCAAACAGCTTTGTGCCGTTGGAGAAGCTGGTCTTCTACCGCAATTACTATGGCTTCCCGCTTCCTGCTACTGAAAACGAGCAGAAGGCCTTGCTGTTGCGTGCTGCTGCCGACATGAACGCCATGGAATGGAAGGGCGCCAAGACGCGAGACGCGCAGGCGATGGCCTGGCCCCGGCGGCAGTGCAGGGTTGGAATGGAAATTCTGTCTGAAACGTTTGTCCCGTTCGAAATTGAATGGGGTCAACTCCGGCTGGCAGTAGAGCTGTACGCAGCGGATAACGGGTTCGGCATTCCTGAGCCTGCCTTCGGCACCGAGAAAGACGGGGAGCGCGTGGCATTGCTGCGCGGCAACCCTGGCGCCATGCTTCGACCTCCACCGTATGCACCGAGCAGGACGCAGTTTGCCGATTACCTGGTGATGCGCGGGCTTTCGATAGTCCGATAAAACACAGAATTCACACCAAGCCGCCCAATGGGCGGTTTTTTTATGCCCGCAAAGCGGGCCGACCAAACCCAAGGGGTGCACCAAGTGGCAGACGAAAACCAGATTGATCTTGAAGACCCAGCAGTCAAAACCGCCATTGCTGCCGCAGTGGAAGCAGCGACACAAGGCCTCAAGAACAAAAACACCGAGCTGCTTGGCTCGCTCAAAACGACCAAAACGGAGCTGGAAGGCTTCAAAACCCAGTTCGAAGGCCTGGACATCGATGCGGTGAAGGGCTTGCTGAACAAGGTCGGCCAGGATGAAGAGACCAAGCTGATCGCGGAAGGCAAGCTCGACGAGGTCATCACCCGTCGCACCGAGCGCCTGCGCACCGACTACGACAAGCAGTTGGCCGCTCAGAAAGAGCGTGCCGATAAGGCCGAGGCCTTCGCCGCCAAGTACAGCGACAAAGTCTTGGCCGATTCCATCCGCGCAGCCGCCATCAAGGCCGGAGCGCTCCCCGAGGCCGCAGAGGACATCATCCTGCGCGCCCGGGGCACTTTCAAACTCAGTGAAGACGGCGAGGCGATCGCCACTGACCGTGATGGCGAGGTCATCTACGGCAAGGACGGCAAAACGCCTTTGTCGCCGCTCGAATGGGCGGAGTCGCTGCGTGAAACAGCAACACACCTCTGGCCAAGGGCTCAGGGTACCGGGCAGACCGGTGACAACGGTGGCAAGGCTACCAAAAAGTGGGGGGAGCACACCGAGCAAGAGCGCGCCGCGCTGGCCCGAGACAACCCCGAAGCATACAAGCGACTCAAAGCCACTCAAGGAACCTAATCCATGGCCACCACGCAACTTGCTGACATCTTCGTCAGCGACTATTACGCCGATCTGGCGCCGGTTAATTCGCCAGAAAAGACCGCCGTTTTCGAATCCGGCATCATTGTTAAATCTCCCGAACTGGATGCCATCGCATCGAACGGCCAGGGTACTGCCGAGATTGCCTATTGGCAGGATCTCGACGCAGACGAAGAGCCGAACATCTCGAACGATGATCCAGACGACCTGGGCGAAGTCGGCAAGGCCGAGCAGGGCAGCATGCGTGCGCGCACGCTGTACCTCAACAAAGGCTACGGCGTTGCTGACTTGACCACGGAGCTGGCGCGTACCGAGCCGATGCAGCACATTCGCAATCGCTTCGGCACCTACTGGACTCGCCGCTGGCAGCGTTACCTGCTGGGCGCGGCTCGCGGCATCATCGCCTCGAACATCGCCAACGACGCAGGTGACATGGTGGTTGATGCCGGTGCGACCATCAGCGCCGGTGCGTTCCAGGACGCTGCGTTCACTTCTGGTGATGCTGCTGACGTGTTCTCGGCCATCGGCGTTCATTCGGTAGTGATGAACCAGATGGTCAAGCAGGACCTCATCGAGTACCTGCGTGATTCCGATGGCAAGATCATCCTGGCGACCTATCTGGGCAAGCCGGTGTTCATGGATGACAGCCTGGTTTACGGTCCCGGTCAGTACCTGTCCGTGTTCTTCGGTCAAGGCGCCTTCGGCTACGGCGAGGGAAATCCGGCAAACCCTGTTGAACTGGAGCGGAAGCCTTCCGGCGGTAACGGTGGTGGCGCCGAGGTCCTGTGGGAGCGTAAGACCATGATCTTGCAGCCTGCTGGCTTTAGCTGGAAAGGCAGCGAGAATCGCAACCTCAGCCCGACCGCGACCCAGTACGCGGCCGCAGCCAACTGGGAGCGCGTCTTCGACCGCAAGCAGGTCCCTTTCGCCGCCGTGATCAGCGGCACCGTTACCCCGTAACTCAGCCTCGGCGGGGCGCTTGATTGCGCCCTGGCCGATCTGGAGAGAGTCATGAAGATTATCTACACCGACAAGCCGGGCAACGAGTCCGGGGTCTGTTATCGCCTGCTCGACCAGTTCTTCGGCGTCATTGGTGGGGCCAAGGAGGTGGTGGTTGATGGTGACAAGCCGAACATCATCGAGGCTTACAAGCGCGCCGGGATCATCGTAACTGACGGCAAGGCCCCCCTCTTGCGTGAAGACAGCCCAACGGTCGCCGAGTTCATCGCCGCCGGCTACAAGGCGAGCGCCTATCCTCCCGAAGGCTATGCCTCGCGCAGCACTCCCGAGGAAATCGCGGAAGCGTTGAGGGCTGAGCAGGTTCCGCCTGAAACTGACCCTCTGAAAATGAAGGTCCCGGAGTTGAAAGAGTGGCTCACCAGCAAGGGCATCGCCTTCGAGTCCACCGCGCTGAAAGAAGACCTGCAGGCCTTGGTGCCTAAGGAATAAGGGCAAGCACATGACCGATTTCATCACCGTTGCCGAGGTTGACACCCTGCTGGGTCCTGGCTGGGCCGGCACCGGTGATCCGGTCCTTGCTGTGACCATGGCCAATGCCTGGCTCACGGCCAAGATTAATCGACCTGTTGCCGATCCGACCCCCGAAGCCATCAAGCTTGCTGGCGCTCAGGTCGCGAAAGAGGCGGCGGCGGGCAAGTTGTACACGTCCACGCAGAAGGAAGTGCAAAGCAAGACGGTATCGGCTCAGTCTGGCACCTCGGTCAGCAAAACCTACGTGGCCGGCTCTACCGATCAGTCGGCGGGCGTGAACTTCGCCCTGGCGCTTCTGGCGCCTTGGATCAAGCGCTCAGGCGTGATGATGCTGAAAAGGATCTAACCATGGGGATGCGCGAAGAGATCCAGTCGGAACTGGCCGAGGCGTTTGACGACCCGGATGGCCTGGCCGATGCCGTGAAGCCTGTAGTCGGGGTTCGGAAAGTCCAGGGCGAATATGACCCTGAAACCGGAACCATCCCTGAAGTCATCACAAACTATGCAGGGCGTGGCATTTTCGGCAGCTACCTCAGCAAGGAAATCGACGGGACGTTGATCCAGACGACCGACCAGAAGCTCACCATCCTGCAGAACGAATTATTCATCACGCTGCTTGGCGTTCCGACCGCCACCGTGGCGACGCCTGAAATTGGCGATGTCATCGGTGGCAAGCGAGCCCTGAACGTTAGCCAGGATCCCGCGGGTGCAACCTGGACCGTTCAGTTGAGGGTTTGATATGGCAAATCGCGGAACAGGCCAGTCCGGCAGCTTCGCCCTGAGCCTGGCGGAATTCGCCCAGCAAGCAACCGAAGCCATCGATGCCAGTCTGCGAGAGATCATCATCGAGATCGGTAGCAGCGTTATCCGTATGTCACCGGTCGGCAACCCGGAAATCTGGGCGGCGAACGTCGCTCATCGGCAGGCCAATACTCAGGCGGCTGATGACTATGATTTCAAGGTTGCCGTTCGAAACACCGTCATCAATCTGACCGACAGCAACTTCACCAAGGCTGGAAAGCTGAAGCGCGGCGTCAAATATGCCAAGCCCCTGACAAAGGCCGAGCGCGACCAGAACTTCAACGTGAACGGACTGGTCGCCGGCAAGGACTATGTGGGCGGGCGATTCCGCGGAAACTGGAATTTCTCGATTGGCTCACCGGATAACAGTTTTCGAATTCAACCGGACCCGACAGGCGAGGCCACCATGGCCCGACTGGTCAATGGTGCGATTGAGTTCAAGGCGGGGCAGACAGCCTTCATTGTGAACAATCTGCCGTACGCGATCCCGCTTGAGTTCGGGCATTCGACCCAAGCCCCGGGCGGCATGGTCCGTATCACCGTGGCCCGCTTCCAGCAGATCGTGCTGGAGGCCATCAGGAACAATCAGGTATGAGCCACAAGATAATCCGCGCGTTGCTGGAATCGCGCCTGAAGGCCTGGGCATCCGCTCGAACGCCGACGCTGCGCGTCGCCTACCAGAACGTGCCATTTACCCCAAACAACGGTGAAACGTACCTGAGGGCGTTCCTGCTTCCCGCCGGGACCGACAGCAACGACCTGGCCGGCGCGCATCGGCTCTACACCGGGCTGTTTCAAATCACCATCGTGACGCCGACCGGTAATGGTCCCGCCGGCGCAGAGACGATTGCTGATGAGCTCGCTGCGCTGTACCCGCTGAATGATCGGCTTGTTCGCGACGGGATCACAGCCCTGATTATGACTCCGGTCGAGCCAGGCCCTGAGCAGACCGAGGACACAGCCTTCACTTTGCCGGTGTCCTTCCAGTACCGAGCCGACACGACTTAATCCGCCCGTTGGGCAACCCCGAAACCCGCCATCGAGCGGGTTTTGTCATTTCTGCACAGAGGAAAACCCATGAGCGTTTCTATTCCCAACGGCACTACTTTTGAAATCGCGAGCGTGATGAGTGTCGCAACGCCTTTCACAGCGATCACCAACACAAATCCGGCCGTGTTGACGGCGGCGGCCCACGGTCTGGCCGATGGCGACATCATCGTCGTTGACTCGGGCTGGGCGAAACTCAACGGCCGTCCGGCTCGGGTCATTGACTCCGACGTCGGCGACTTCGCCGCGGAAGGGATCAACACTACCAACGTCAAGAGTTTCCCAGCAGGTTCGGGCGCCGGCTCTGTCCGTTCCGCTTCTGGCTGGACCCAGATCGCTCAGATCACTGAGCCGGCGGCAAATGGTGGCGACCAGCAATTCCTGACCTACGGCTTCCTGGAGGATGACGACGACCGTCAACTCCCGACCACCAAATCGGCCAGCAGCATGACGCTGCCGGTTGCAGACGACCCCACCCAGGCATTCGTAGCGGTCGTTGAGGCTGCGGACGAAGACAAGGAACCGCGGCTGATTCGCGCAAATCTCCCGTCCGGCTCGACCATTCTCTACTACGCGTATGTGTCGATCACCGCGACCCCTACGCTGAGCCGGAACAACATCATGACCCGGACCATCACTCTGTCGTTCGCGTCCCGACCAATGCGCTACAACGCCTAAGGAGGCCTTATGGCAAAGTTCTCTATCGCGCCAAAGCCGACCTTCACGGTTGATGTAGCTATTCCCCAGGTGGGCGGCAAGCCAGTCATGGTGCCGTTCACGTTCCAGTACCGAGATCGAACCGCCCTGGCAGAACTGTTCGACGCCTGGAGCGCGAAAGCCGAAGCCCTCAACGAGAGCTTCAAGGGCACTGAGCCCACCATTTCGCAGATCACCGAAGCAGAAGTCGAGCAAGGTGTTGATCAGATCCGGGCTTTGGTTGTTGCCTGGGGTTTCAGCGACAAGCTCAACGACGAATCCATCACCGCCCTGGTGAAGAGCTGCATCGGTGTTTCGGATGCGGTGGTAAAGGCCTACAGCGATGCCTTCGGCAAGGCCCGCCTGGGAAACTGACGGCCGCCGCCCGGGCGCTCTACGAGCCAGCCGCTACCGCCGAACAACTAGCGGTATTCGGATTCTCCCCTGAAGACTATGACGAGACGTTCGAGGTCTGGCCGGACGCCTGGTATTCGTTCCTCGTCATGGACGCCATGGGCACTCAATGGCGCACCGGCGCGTGCGGCGCGACCGGCCTTGATTACGGCGTGCTCCCCAGTGTGATGCGCCTGGTTGGAGTGCCGGCGAACCAGCGGCAGACAGTTTTTCAGGATCTCCGCGTGATGGAATCGGAAGCTATCGCGGTTATGGCTGACATGCGTGACAACCGCCCGTAACAACGGGCACTTATTCAAGGTGAGTCGATGAACATTGCAGAACTCGGCGTCAAGATCGACTCGGCCGATGCGATTCAGGCGAAAACTAGTCTGGATGAAATGGCGAAGGCTGGCGGTCGGGCCGAGCAGTCCGCCGTTTCGCTGATGAATGAAATGCAGGCCCTGGAGAAGTCGCTGTCCACCGGCGCCAAAACCACCCAGGACCTGGCGAAGCAGCGGGACGCTCTCGCCAAGCTGACCAAGACCGGCGCCTATGGCGAGGCTGAGTTCACCAAGATCACCGCCCAGCTCGACAAGCAACAGGTCGCCCTTGCCAAATCCACCATGGATGAGCAGAAGGCGCTCAACAGTTTGCTCGGCGCTATCGACCCGGCCCGCGCCGCCGTGGCGAAGCTGGATAAACAAGTTGAGGATCTGGGTAAGCACCTGGACGCCGGCCGAATCAGCCAAGACCAGTACAACGCATCACTCGGGAAAATCGATAAGGATTACGCGAAGCTCGAAAAGACCTCCAACGGATTCGACAAACTGCGGCTCGGTTCACGCCAGGCTCAGGAGAACGTCGTCCAGCTCGGCAACGCTCTGTCGTCGGGAGACTGGGGTAGCGGTGTGCGTGCCGTAGCTCAGTTGGGGGCAGGCGCGGGCGCTTCTGCTGCCGGACTGCTCGCGATCCTTGCTCCTATCGCACTGGCAACGGCAGCCGTCGGCGCGCTTGGAGTTGCCTTTTACAAGGGTGGTAAAGAGCAGGACGACTTCAACAAATCACTGACCCTGACCGGCAACTATGCAGGCGTGAGTGCCGGGCAACTTGGCGACATGGCTCGGCAGGTGAGCGCCACCATTGGCACAACCGGTGCGGCTGCCGATGTTCTGGCCTCATTGGCTGGCAGCGGCAAGATCGCTGGCGAAAGTTTCGTAGGCATCGCCCAGGCCGCCATTTCGATGCAGGAAGCCACGGGCAAGGCTGTCGGTGACACTGTCGCAGAGTTCAAAAAGCTGGCAGATGACCCAGTCAAGGCCTCCGCCGCGCTTAACGAGCAGTATCACTACCTGACGGCTTCGGTCTACTCGCAGATCGCCGCTCTGGAAGAGCAGGGTGACCATGCTGGCGCTGTGAAGCTCGCGACCGAGCAATATGCCGACGCCATCAACGAGCGCACGCCAAAGATCCTCGAAAACCTGAGCTTCTGGGAGAAGGGATACAACGAAGTTGCCCGGGCGGCTGATCGCCTGAAGAATCTGGGCCGCCAAGACATCGGTGCTGATATTGAGCAGGCCCGGCGAGACCTGGCCGGCGCTCAGTCCGGCAATGTTGGTCTGTTCCAGAACAAGCAGGAGATGATCGATCTCTACACGAATCGGTTGAACATGCTGGAGGATCAGCAGGCGGCCGAGGCTGACATCGCAAAGTGGCAGGGCGAACAGGCCAAGGCACAGATGAGCGCCGTGTCCGCCATGGCGAAAATCGACGCGCTCACGAAGTCGTCACTGACCAATGAGCAGAAGCGCGCGGACGCGATCAAGGATTACAAGAAGCAACTCGACGATATCCGCAAGGTTGACCCCAAGGACGCCCGACTCGACCAGGCGGCAATCGACAAGAATATTTCCAACATCAACGCCAAGTTTAAGGACCCGAAGGGAGCCGCGGGCAGCGTCGACCTGACCGGATTCAACAACGCGAAAAACATCCTGGCCGAAACCCTGGCCTATTACAAAAACGCCGACAAGGAGCTGGAGGCTTCGCAGCGCGCCGGGGTCATAAGTCAGGCGAGCTACACCGAACAGCGGGTCAGTCTGCTGAAGCAGGAAGCGGTTGAGGTTGCCCAGGGTTACGAGGCGGAAATCTCAGCATTGGAGGCGGCGAAGACCAAAAAGGGAACGACTGCCTCGCAGATCATCCAGATCGACCAGAAGATCAGCGATGCACGCTTCGCGATGGTCAAGGCCCAGCAGGAAACGGACAGCCAGCTCTCGATCATTGCAACCAATGAGGAAGGCCGGCTGCGCAAGCAGACCCTGGCAGTCAGCACATACACCGGGGCGCTACAGCGGCAAGTGGAAACGCTTCGCCAGCAGGGTATTCGTGCTGCATCTGGTCTCGGCCAAGGTGATCGCCAGCGTGGGCTGACGGACCAGCAGAACGGCATCGACGACCGCGTCAACCAGCAGCGCCTGGAACTGGCAAATCAGTACGGCGACGGCTCGCGAGGCATGAGCCTCGACGAGTACACGCAGAAGCTCAATGCACTGAAAGCCACGCAGCAGGATCTGCACGACACCGTCCAGGCCAACTATGACGACATGACTGCTGCCCAGGGTAGCTGGAGTGCCGGAGCATCGTCGGCATGGCAGAACTACCTGGAATCTGCGCGGGACGTGGCCGGGCAGACCAAACGCCTGTTCACCAACGCCTTCAGCTCAATGGAGGATGCGATCGTCAACTTCGCCATGACCGGGAAGCTGTCGTTTGCGGATTTCACCAAGTCGATTCTCGCGGATATGGCGCGAATTGCGACAAGGACTGCGGCATCCGAAGGGCTCAGTGCTTTGTTCGGTCTGGCTGCGTCGGCCGCGGGCTCTTACTTCGGCGGCACGTCATCGGCCGGCTCAACCCAGGCCGGGTACTCCGGCGACCTATCAGGCTTCACCCCGGGCAGCATTCAGGCCAAGGGCGGCGCCTGGTCGGGCGGCGTACAGATGTTCGCCAATGGTGCTGCCTTCACCAACTCCATCGTCAGCAAGCCGACAGCGTTCGGCATGGCCGGCGGAGGTATTGGCGTGATGGGGGAGGCGGGGGAGGAGGCGATCATGCCGCTGACCCGCACGGCTGGAGGTCAGTTGGGTGTCCGGGCAATCAGTGGTGGCGGCAGTGGCGGTGAGAACGTTTACAACTTCCCAGTGGCAGTTTCCGTGCAGACCACCGGTGACGGCGGCACGACCACCACGGAAGACACCACGCAACTGGGCAAGGGCATCCAACAGGCAGCCAAGGTCGAAGCTGAAACGGCTATCTCCAGGGGCCTGCAGCCAGGCGGCGCCATCTGGCGCGTTATCAACGGGAGGGGCTGATGGCTATCGAAACGTTCACCTGGCCCACCCAGCATGGAGACGCACCCGAGATCACCTATCGGGTGCGCACCGCGCAGTTCGGCGACGGCTACAAGCAGGTCGCCGGCGACGGGCCGAACAACAAGGAAGACTCCTATCCGATTACCTACACCGGGTCACGCGCCAGGGTGCAGGAGATCATGGACTTTCTCGACCGCCATGCCGGCGCCAAGGCTTTCCTCTGGACCACGCCGCTGGGTCAGCTTGGCCTCTTTTCCTGCGTGAATCCTACTCCCACCCCTGTTGGGGGCGGAGTCTTCAAGCTCACGGCCACATTCAACCGGGCCTTCCAACCATAAGGGGCAATCATGCCGCTGATCAGTGACATCCAGGTTCTCGAACCTGGCAGCGAAGTGCTGCTCTTCGAATTGGACGGCTCCGACTACGGTGCGGACATCCTGCGCTTCCATGGGCACGCTATCCCGCACACCGAGGCCGAGTTGATCGCCGCCGGCGCCGCAGCCGATGAACTGCCGGCGAAGCCGATCTACTGGCAGGGCAACGAGTACGGCGCCTGGCCGATGCAGCTTGACGGCATCGAATCCAACGGCGACGGCACGGCGGTCAGACCAACGTTGTCGGTGGGTAACGTCAATGGCCGCATCACAGCCTTGTGCCTAGCCTTCGAGGACCTGCTCGAGTTCAAGCTGACCATGCGGCACACGCTGGGCACGTACCTGGACGCCGAGAACTTCCCCGGCGGCAATCCCCAGTCAGACCCGACCCAGGAGACGATCGAAGTCTGGTACATCGACCAGAAGACGAACGAGGACGGGGAGACGGTCACCTGGGAGCTTGCCAGCCCGGGCGACGTGGGCGGGGAGTCCATCGGCCGCCAGGCTACGACACTTTGCCATTGGTGCCTGACCGGCGGCTACCGTGGGCCGAACTGCGGCTACACCGGGCCCTACGTGACGAAGGACGGGGTCGTCACCGACAACCCGGAGCTGGACGAATGTGACGCCACGCTGGGCCGGGGCTGCATCCCGCGCTTTGGCGAGGGGAACGCCTTGCCCTTCGGTGGATTCCCTGCCGTTTCCCTGATCGCCCGGAGCTGACCATGCGCAAACACATCTTGACCGCGATCCAGGCGCACGCGGCAGAGACCTATCCGGCCGAGTGCTGCGGGCTTCTTCTGGCCCTGGGTCGAAAGCAGCAGTACTTCCCATGCAAGAACATCGCGGCCGAGCCGAGCGAGGAGTTCAGCATCGATCCGGAGGAATACGCCGCGGCTGAAGACCTGGGCGAGATCATCGGCATCATTCATTCGCACCCGGACGCCACCAGCCGGCCATCGCCGCGCGACCTGGCGATGTGCGAAGCCACGGCCATGCCCTGGCACATACTCAGTTGGCCCGAGGGAGACCTCAGAACGGTGGTGCCCACCGGCGAGACGCCGCTGCTGAAGCGGCCATTCGTCCACGGCGCCTGGGACTGCTGGCAGGTCTGCGCCGATTGGTACAAGCGCGAGTGGGGGCTTGAGTTCGAAGCATTCAAGCGTTCCGACGGCTGGTGGGAGAGCAAGGATAACGCCAGCCTGTACGAGACGAACTACGAGGATGCCGGCTTCTACCGCGTCGACCAGCCGCAGCGCGGCGACATGGTCGTGATGGAGGTGGGCCGGACGGTTCACCCGAACCACGCAGGGATTTTCCTCGCCGCTAATCCGGCGCTGCCCGGTGAAGACGCTGAAACCTTCGGGCCTGGGCCGTTCCTGCTTCACCATTTGTACGGCCGCCCGAGCGAAATTATCGTCTACGGCGGCCCTTGGCATGACAGGACGCGCCTGATCCTCAGGCACAAAGACGCAAAACAACCAACGTGACGCGGCAAGGTCGCAGGAGAGTGTATGCAGAAGAATGATCAGTTCAGCCCGGTAATCGCTTGGCGATCAATGCTGGGGAGCAAGCCAAACCGCGAGCCGGTAGAGGTTGATGTTCAAGATGGGCGCGCCGAGTATTTGCTCAGCGGCCCGTACAATCTTTCCGAAGGCGGTAAAATCGAAGTTGTTGGCGGCAGGCTTCTTTTTACCGGCAGTCGCCACAAGATCAGTTGATGTGGTGGAACGTTCTGGAGAAGTTACCGTCACCAAAGTAGTTAAGGTTGTCGGCTAGTATTAAGGCATACCCTGGGCCTACGGCCTTCAGCTCGTCCGAAATGGTTTGAAAGCTCGACTCTGAAAGAAACGTAATGACACCGCACCCCACCTCAACATCTTTGTATGCGAATTTGATCGCTACGGGGATGCAGTCTTCTTTCGAGGTGACGATGATGTAGGGGAAGATGGTTTGTCCTTCTTTCACATTGACCTCCAGGTCATAAACGCGCCGAAATTGGCGCAATCCCAGTCCTTGGGCTTGCAGGCAAAGGACTGGGAAATCCATTGAATGGCTCGCCAGTTAGTCGTTCCAGTCCCTCACAATGTAAAGGCTTGGTTTTCCATCTTTGCCTACTGGCTCGAATTCGAAGACGGCGGGGGATGAGCTTTGTTCGCTATGGAATCTGATGGTTCCGGCCCACGGATTTTTCGATGAGATCTCAACGCTCCGATGCAAGTGCTTTAGATCCGGATATCGCTCGCTGATTGCTGTTTCCAGTAGCTGAGATACCTCTGGTGTCATTACAGGAGTTTTTGCCATCTCACGTTTCCTTTTGCTGTGAGATCACAAGGCTACTATTCATCAGCACTAGGCGTTACTGGGGATTCGTACAGGCGGAAAGCGGTGGTACAGTCGGCTCTTTAGGGATGAGGAATAGCCATGAGGATTATCAACTTCGTCGTCACTGCCATACTGGCGCTTGTGCTTGCAGGCTGCGCCGGGACTAACTTTTCGTATGATGATGCCAGGAAGGTCAAGGTCGGAATGACCGAGGACGAGGTTACTCAAATCATGGGGCCTCCGTACTCTGTGGTTTCCCGGGCTGACGGTCAGATGTGGATATGGAGCCATGCGAACGGAATGAGCGGAGCTAGCCGCGTGATTTCCTTCCGGATGGTGGACGGGAAGGTCGTAGAGGTGCCTGTGATTCCGTCCAGCTTCAAGTAGTTTCCAGAGATTGAATGCCGGCCCAGCCCACCCGCTGGGCTTTCTCATTTCTGATATCTTGTGGCCATCTTCCACAGGAGTGACCCCATGAGATTGTTCGTAGGCGCGATTTTGGCAATGTCCCTGGCAGGCTGTCTGGATGAAAGCAAGCCAGACGGCTTAGCAAAAGCGACAAAGGATGTTGAGGGGATTGTTATCGCGGCAAATTCACCAGATGCAGCGGTGAAATCGTGGTGGGCTGTAAAGGATGCGGGAATCCAACTAGATCGTGAGATCTGCACCGAATACATGAAGATGAGCAGCCCAAAGGACGAAAAGCTAAGGGATCTCGCTGCGGACTCGCTCCATTTTCGCACTGACTGCTCGGTGACACATTCCTATGAGAGGAAGATTGCCAAGGTGGATGTCGAGTCCGATACGCGAGCAGTCGTCAGTGCTGTTATCAGGAATATCGAGCCGCCAGAGCCCGGCTCTGAGATGGATGAATCTGACAGAAAAGCCAAAGAGGCTGGCGAGCGTTATCGGTACACGCTGGAAAGAGGAAAATCGACAGATGGCTGGAAAATCGCCTCAATAGAGCGATTCCCATCCTATGCTCGCGACTGGCAGGAGGCCTACTCGAAGCCAAAGCCTTCGAATAATCGATATGTTTTTGAGCAGTTTCAGTGAGAATAGTGATGATTAAGACTTTTATGTTGGCGCTAAGCCTGGCCCTGCTGGCGGCGTGCGCAACCTCTCCAGTTCCTTCCAGTGAAGCCGACCCAGTCCCATCGTCCAGGTTGTTTGCGTTCCAATCCCCGACGCAGGGTGATTCGACACTCGTTGTTACTCGGGACAAGGGCTTTGTCGGAGGCGGCTGCAACACGACGGTGAGCATCGACGGCCGCCGGGCGGCAGAAATCGGTACCGGCGAGACTGCGAAATTCCGCGTTACTCCAGGTGAACACATTGTCTCGGCATCATCCTGCGGGAGCGGCCTGAAAGAACGGGAAACCACCATCAAGGGCGGCAACACCAAGAAATTCAGGATATCCATAGACTCATCGATGAGCATGGACCTATCACCCACCATGCAATGACAAGAAGCCGCCTCCGGGCGGTTTTTTTACGTCCGGAGAAAAGCCTTGGCAGCCACACTCAGCAACAACCCAGCCATGACCGTTATTCTTCTTTCTGGCCCGCTTATCAAGCTCTTTGGCCGGGTTCACTATCGTGAGCTTGGCAGCAAGTCCGTGGGCGAGGCCTTCAAGGCGCTCAAGTGCACCTTGGAGGGCTTTGAGGCGGCGATTAGGGACCTTGAACGAAAGGGAATGCGCTTCGCGATCTTCCGGAACCGGAAGAACGTGGCCGAGAAGGATTTTGCCCTGGGCGGCGCGCAAGAGATTCGCATCGTCCCGGTTGTGTCAGGCAGCAAGCGTGCCGGTCTGCTCCAGACGATTATCGGTGCTGTGCTGATCGTTGCCGGCTCCTACTTCGGGCAGACGTGGGCCGTGCAACTTGGCGTGGGCCTCGTCGCCGGCGGCGTCATCCAAATGCTCAGCCCCCAGGCCTCTGGACTCAAGCAAAGCGCCGGCCCCGAGAATGCTCCGTCCTACGCCTTCGGCAGCGCCAAGAACACCACGGCGAGCGGCAACCCCGTGCCGATCTGTATCGGCGAACGCCGGTGGGGCGGGATGATCATTTCCGCATCGATCAACGCCGAAGACAAAGCGTAACCCTACCGCAGTACGCAGGCCGCCCATGAGGCGGTTTTTTTTGCCTGGAGGAAAGCATGGGCGCAGCACAGAACATCGAAATCCGCGGGGAGAAGGGCGGTAGCAGCAAGCCGAAATCCCCGACGGAAGCCAGCGACAGCCTACGCTCGACCAACGTGGCGAAAATCCTCATTGCTGTCGGCGAGGGTGAGTTCGAAGAGACGCCCACCGCAGCGAACATCTACCTGGACAATACCCCCATCAACGACGCCAGCGGCAACATCAACTTCCCGAACGTGAAGTGGGATTGGCGCTCCGGATCGGTTGATCAGACTTACATCCCGGGGATTCCGTCGGTAGAGAACGAGACCTCGCTGAACATCGAGCTTCGCAGCGATGCGGCCTGGGTTCGCTCTGTCACGAACATCCAACTGTCTGCCGTGCGCGTCCGCTTTGCCTGGCCCGCGCTCCAGCGCCAGGACGACCAGGGCAACATTGGCGGCTACCGGATCGAGTACGCCATTGATGTGGCAACTGACGGCGGTGCCTATCAGCAAGTCCTGACCGATGCCGTGGATGGCAAGACCACCACCCGGTATGAGCGCTCGAAGCGTGTTGACCTGCCCGAGGCAACCACCGGCTGGCAGATCCGCGTGCGCCGTCTGACAGCCAACCAGAACAGCAACAAGATCGCAGACACCATGCTGATCGCTGGCTTCACTGAGGTGATTGACGCCAAGCTTCGGTATCCGAACACCGCGCTGCTGTACATCGAGTTCGACGCCGAGCAGTTCACCAACATTCCGGCCGTCACCGTGAGGTGCAAGGCCCGGAAATGGCAGGTGCCGAGCAACTACGACCCGATCAGCCGCACCTACACCGGCACCTGGGACGGCAGCATGAAGCTGGCCTGGACCAACAACCCTGCGTGGATCACCTACGGCATCTGCATCGAGGATCGTTTCGGCCTGGGCAAGCGCATCAAGACGTTCATGGTCGACAAGTGGGAGCTGTACCGGATCGCCCAGTACTGCGACCAGTTGGTGCCCGATGGCCTGGGCGGTACCGAGCCGCGCTTCCTCTGTGACATGAACCTGCAGGGCAAGGCCGACGCCTGGACTCTGCTGCGGGATATCTCCGGCATCTACCGCGGGATGACCTATTGGGCCCAGGGCCAGCTCATCATGCAGGCCGACATGCCGCGCGCCCAGGACTTCGACTATGTCTTCACCCGGGCGAACGTCATCGACGGGAAATTCTCCTACGGCAGCGCCTCGGCTAAGACCCGCTACACCCGGGCGCTGGTCAGCTATGACAACCCGGCGAACAACTACGACACCGATGTCATTCCGTTTTCGGACCTGGACCTCCAGCGCCGCTACGGGGACCGGCCAACCGAGCTGAGCGCCATTGGTTGCACTCGCGCATCCGAGGCCCAGCGCCGGGGCAAGTGGGCGATCCTGAGCAACAACCTGGACCGCACTGTCACCTTCAAGACCGGCATGGAAGGCGTGATCCCGCTCCCGGGCCACATCATCCCAGTGGCTGACTCGCTGCTGGCTGGACGGGAGATTGGTGGGCGCATTTCGGCTGTGGCCGGTCGCGTTGTAACCCTGGACCGCGACACCCTAGCAAAGGCGGGCGATCGGCTGATTATCAACCTGCCAGGCGGACGCGCCGAAGGGCGCACCGTGCAGAGCGTTGCCGGCCGCGCCGTGACCGTTACCGTCGCCTACAGCGAGGCGCCGCGGGCACAGCATCAGTGGGCGCTTGATGCCGATGACCTGGCGATTCCGCTCTATCGCGTGCTGCGGACCAGGCGCACCACCGAGGGCGACTTCGAAATAAGCGCTCTGCAGTACGAACCGAGCAAGTTTGCCCACATCGACACAGGCGCCCGCCTGGAAGAGCGGCCAATCAGCATGATCCCTATCACCGTTGTGCCCGCGCCTGCGAGTGTCACAGTCGCGTCGACCTCTTCTGTTGTTCAGGGGCTGGCGGTGGCCACCATGACAATCAGTTGGCCCGCCGTGGAAGGAGCTGTGGCCTATGACATTGAATGGCGCAAAGACAGCGGGAACTGGATCAAGGTCCAGCGCACCGGCTCGACCAACGTAGACGTAGTGGGCATTTACGCGGGAGCCTACGTGGCCCGCGTCCGCGCGGTGAGTGCCTTCGACATCTCGTCGATCTGGCGTAACTCCGTGCTGACGGATCTCAAGGGCAAGGAGGGCTTGCCACCGGCGGTGTCGTTCCTGACGACAGCCTCGCTGCTGTTCGGCATTGGCCTCAAGTGGGGCTTTCCTGCTGGCGCCGAGGACACCCAGCGCACCGAGATCTGGTATGGACCGACGAACGTGCTGGCGAACGCCACCAAGCTGGCCGACCTGGCTTATCCCCAGAGCGACTACAGCCTGCAAAGCCTGCTGGCCGGGACCACGTTCTTTTTCTGGGCGCGCCTGGTGGACCGAACCGGGAACATCGGCCCATGGTATCCAGTCGGCAACGGCGTGCTGGGCCAGGCCAGTTCAAATGCCGGTCCGATCCTGGACCTGATCAAGGGGCAAATCACCGAAACGGAACTCGGCGAGGACCTTCTGACTGAAATCGAGAAGATCCCAGGCCTCCAGGCCCAGATCGATGCGCTCGACGACATCCTGCTTTATGACCCGGCCAAGACCTATGTCAAAAACGACATCGTTCGTCAGGGCCAGCGGCTGTACCAGGCCAAAGGGCCGGTGCCTATCAACACTGCACCGCCGAACATCACCTACTGGCTCGACGTGGGTCAGTCGGTAGAGACGGCCAACGGCCTGGCGCAGCAGGTGGCGACCAACATCACGGATATTTCCGAGATCGACGGCGTTGTGACCGCTCAGGCCAAGGCATTCGAAGCGTTGCGGGCGTCATATCGCGACGACAACGGGGAAGGAGAGCTGGCCGACGCCATTAAAGGCTGGACCAGCACGGCGGCTATTGCCCAGGAGACCAGCGTCCGGGCAAGCGAGAACGAAGCTACGGCGCGTCAATTGACGACCTTCGACGCACAGATAGCCGAGAACTCTGCGAATCTGACCACGCTGGAGGAGGTGGTAGCGACAAACCAGTCAGCAACCGCGCAACAGATCAGCCAGCTCAGCACCACCGTTGGCTCTCAACAAACCGCCATCCAACAGAACACGTCGATCATCAATGACGTGAACGGGAAAGTGAACGCGAACTGGTCCGTGAAGATGCAGTACAACTCAGGAACTGGGCAATACATCACTGCAGGCGTTGCCTTGGGCATCGAGAACGGCCCGGCCGGCCTGCAAAGCCAGTTCCTGGTGAGCGCTGACCGGTTCGCCATCGTCAATACCATCGCCGGCGGAGCCGTCTCGGTTCCGTTTGCGGTCCAGGGCGGCCAGGTGTTCATGAACTCGGCCTTCATCCAGGACGGCAGCATCACGATGCTGAAGATCGGCCAAGCCTTGCAGTCGGACAACTATGTTGCCGGCGTGCAGGGCTGGCGGCTGGATAAGGCCGGAAACCTTGAATTCAATGGCCCAGCCCCGGGCGGCGGACGACTCACCATGACAAACCGCGCCATCAAGGTCTATGACCAGAACGGCGTCAAGCGGGTGCAGCTTGGAGACCTCTCAGCATGACTTATGGGCTGGAGATCCGAGACGAAAATGGAAACGTAACTCTCGATCCATCGTCGTTCACGATGCGAGTTGTTTATAGCGGGGTTGTTACTGGAACTAACTCAGCTAACTTCCAAACAATATCAGTCCCCGGGATCACGCCAGCCAATAGCGCGGCGTTTGTCGTGCCGATTGGGAACTATAACGTTAGCGTCGATATGCAGTTGGAGACTGAAGTTATCAACGGCGCGGTTCGAGTCTATAGCTACATTCGAGGCAGGGAGCAATACAGCAGCACGACCAGTTCGACAATGCGACTAATTGTAATAAGGTTCTCCTGATGTCATTCGGACTAGAGTTCACAAACGACAGTAATGTCGTGACAGTTGATTCCGAGTTTACGCGGCTCGTCGTTCTGGCAAAAGGGACCTACCAGCCGACACAAGAGTCTGGGCTTGGGTCGGTTACGACTTTTCCTCGAACAATCACTAGTCAGGAGCCTCCGCTTGTTTTTATCCGGCCGGCAGGGAGCACCGGTATTGCCGGGCTGTGTCTGATGCATGTCATCGGATCGCCAGGTGCGTGGACCGGCTTCTATGTCCGCGCCTATGACGAGAACACGCTGCAGCCCAATGGGGCTTATTTTGCGTGTGGATTCGCAGCCACGGCGTTGGCGGATTACGGAATGCGCATTTGGGATGGTAATTCAAAGATGCTATTCGACAGCGGCACGCCTTACGCGAGGTTCACGCGCTCTTTCCAGAATTGGACATATGTAAAAACCGATACCACATCCCAAGGAACGCCACGAAATTATTATCGAGTGGATTTCAACTTTCCTGCTGGTGAGTACATGCTGATAAACACATTCAGCATGCCAATGCTTAACGACTCGCCATTTAATAGGGTCTTATATTGCTGGTGGGATTTTTCCGGGGGAAATCTGTATGCACTGACAGTTGGGCCCGGAAACCCGTTCGCATTCTTTCTTCCCGCAGTATTCGCAAAACTCTAAAGGATAACTTTCTATGCCCTGGTATAAATCGGGGACGGTCTCCGTCACCCTGAATTCCAACACAGTCACCGGTTCAGGCACTGCGTTTATCGTGAACTGCCGGGTTGGCGATGCTTTCCGCGGGCCAGATGGTCGGTGGTACGAGGTCACCAACGTGGCCAGCAATACCGCTTTGTCAATCGACCCGCCATACCTTGGTTCGACAGCGTCTGGTGGAAGTTACGCACTGGCGCCGATGCAGGGTTACGTGAAGGATTCGGCTGATGCCTTGCGATCTATTGTCACGACCTATGGCGCCCAGCTCGCTGCTCTCAAGACGACGGGCAACTACGACGTTCTGCCGGTCAGCAAGGGCGGTACCGGAGGCACAACGCAAGCTGATGCGCGAGCAGGGCTTGGCCTTGGAGCTGTCGCCTTGGACAGCGTAGTACCGGTGACAAGAGGGGGGACGGGTGGAACAACACAAGCGACCGCGCGTACAGGGCTGGGCTTGGGAACTGCCGCTACGGCAAATACCGGTACCGCCGCAGGCAACGTAACGTTAGTGGGGGCGTTTGGTCTTGGTGCCAGTTTCACCACGGGTATTCCCTCCACTGCGGACATCAGCGGTGCTTTGATTTCTCAGACTGGCATTTATCGATACATCAGCAGCACCGTAGGTCGCCCCACATTCAGTAACTTCGGATCGCTATTCAATGTGGCAATGGTCAACGATGCCAATGGCAACTACGGAACGCAGCTCGCTGTCGACTATGCCGCGGACAAAATCGGTTTTCGTCGCATCACCGGCGCATCCGGCTGGAGTTCCTGGAATGAGATTTACCACACGGCGAATACCACTCGAGGATCGGGGGGGGCGCTGTCCGCAGCTTCGCCCATCGTCCGTATTGCCAGTGTCTCGGGAAGTCAGCGCGGCGACTTGCTGGAGCAGACTTTCGAGGCCGCTGGGGAGTGGGGTGTGGCGAATGACGAGGCGCGGGGTGTGAACGTGCAGCGTATCTCCGTCGGTGAGTATCGCATCACCGGCGCCCTGGGCCTGGCGTTGGAAGGATGGCGTACACAGGACCCTTGCTCGCCAGATGGGGGTCGTACCTTGGGGATGAGCATCAGTGAAGAGGCCGCAGACGGTACGGTCACAATAAAGCTGTTCAAGCAGCGCTGGACGCTCTCTGACGACGGGGAAATGATCCCAGGTCCAGGCGCACCGATGGATGTTCCGCTCAACAGCTGGATCGATGTTCGACTCAATATGCCAGATGTTGAGCAACCGCCAATGCCAGAGAGCCTTGCGGCAGAAGCCATCTAGCGCTCACCCAACACAGCAACCCGCTATCGAGCGGGATTTTTTTGCCTGGAGAAAAGTTTATGAACGTAGCCGAAAGGGATCGCGACATCCTCGCGCGCACGCTGTGGGGGGAAGCTCGTGGTGAGAGTTTCGCCGGCCAGGTCGCCGTGGCCTGCGTGATCCGCAACCGTGTGAACGATGGCAAGGCCAAGTCCTGGTGGGGTGAAGGCTACGCCGGCGTCTGCCTGAAGCCGTACCAGTTCAGTTGCTGGAACAAGAATGACCCGAACTATCCCTACCTCAGCGGCGCAAAGCCTATCCCGCCGAAGCAGTTCGCCCAGACCCAGCGGGCGGCGGACCTAGTGATCTCCGGCCAGGAGCCCGACATCACCAAAGGCGCGACCCACTACTACGCCACTACCATGCCGAAGCCGCCGGCCTGGGCGAAGGACGCAACCGAGACCTTCCGCCTGGGCAACCACATCTTCTTCAAGGACGTCCCATGAATCCCGCCACGCTGAAGCTGCTGATCGCCGGTGTGGCGGTGGCGCTGATCCTGGCCATGAGCGCGACATGGAAGGTTCAGGGCTGGCGCTACGGCAAGCAGTTGGCGGAACAGGCCGGCCTACACCAGTCCGACCTGGACAAAATCGGCAGCGCGGCCTCAGCCCAGGTTCAGGCGGAGCAGGGCAAGCGTCTAGCCCTGGAACAGCGGCTGACCGCCAACGACCAAACCCACCACAAGGAACTGAGCGATGCTCAAACCAATCAGGCTCGCCTGCGCGATCGCCTTGCCACTTCTGATTTGCGGCTGTCAGTCCTCCTTGCCGAGGATCCAGCCAGTTGCAACGGAGTGTCTGCCGCCGCCGGCGCCGTCGGCGTGGTTCATGGAGCCCGTCGAGCCCAACTTGACCCGGCGCATGCTCAACGAATTGTCGCCATCACCGACGACGGAGACCGGGGGCTTATCGCGCTGAGAGCGTGTCAGGCATATGTCAGAGAAGTGAATCAGCGATAGGGCGGATCAGCTCAGGCCCTTGGTTCCGCACATTGCCTACCGCTCGATCGACCTTGAACCACTCGAAAGCCTCGGCCGGCTCCCCCTGCTGCAGAACGATCTGCTCGGCGCGCTCCTTTGGCGTGGCTGGGTCCAGCCACTCCCGGGCAAGGTATGCATCCAGCACCACCGGGCGGCGGTCGTGGATGTCGACCATGCCGCCCTGGCTGTCGACGGTGATGATCACGAAGCCGTCGTGCTCATCTGGCTCATGGTCACCGGTGGGGTACTGGCCGATGGCCGCGCAGAATATGGGGGCATGATCCCGCCTGCGGATCAGGTAGGGCTGTTTCTTTGGCCCACCCTCATCGACCCACTCGAACCAGTTATTGATCGGCGTGATAGCGCGGTTCGGCCAGATCGCCCGGTAGAATGGGCCATGGGCGACTTTCTCGACCCGGGCATTGATTGGTGCGGCGCGGTCCTTGGCCCAGTGTGGTCGCCAGCCCCAGCGGACCAGGTCGGCATGCAGCATGTCGCCTTCCTGGTGGAAGAGGGCGAGCTGCTGCGACGGCGCGCCGTTGTACTTCTCCAGCGGCAGGTCGCCGGCGGAATTGACCAGGGCATTCGGCATGCTCAGCGCCGCCACGAAGTCGTGAATGCCCGTGTACTGGGAGAGTCGTCCGCACATGTTCATTCCTCCGGCTTTAGAGTGTAGCTGGGCGGTTTAGGCTTCGGCGCGAAGCCGAGTCCACCGCAAGCCGCACAGTCGTCCCGCTTACCAAAGTGGTCCTGGCATGCCGAGCACGGAAGGAACTTTGCCATCTCAAAAAACGGCCTGACCTTTTCCATAATTGAAAAGTGCTTGTTCTCCATAGCCACCTGGACCACATCTAGCATCCAGCGGTACACATCTGGGTCCTCTGTGACCGGGTACACCACGCCCTCGACCATCCGCTCTGTCGCAACCAGATCGAATTGCCGACCGTCATCCAGGGTAAGGGTTAGCCCATCGATGCGACCGGTGGTATTGGCGTAGCTGAACTTCAGCACTAAGCCCGTCCCGTCCCGGCATACCTTGCCGTCGTAGGGTTGAAGTTTGTTTCCCCGATTGTTGTCGAGCGTCAAAATGGAATGAAAGACTTTCCCAAACCTAGGGCCGCCGCCTTTCGGCACCACGTCATAGCCGTAGGACGGACGGTAGAGGACAGGACATGCCTGCAACTCCTCCACGGCCAGCCAATAGGCAGCGTTCGCCATCTCGTCCATGTCGAACTGGTCTAGCTGGTCGATCAGGCCTTCTTCCGCCAGTCGGGCTGATATCTCATGTAGCGTGGACCTGTGTCTCTCTGGAGACTGCATCCGAAAATCGTGGTCATCGAGGGTGTCTCGCCAATGCTTGAGCCTTAGCGCTTTCGCCTGTTCGAAGTTCATGGTTGGGGTTCGCTTGCTGAATACTGTTTGGATGTACAGTAATCGAGGGGCGATGATTCGGGCGAGGGCTGGGCGACGAGCTGCGGCCTTTCAGTCAGATGACATCATTACTGCCAGGCTCATTTTGATGAATTCTTCGTTTAGGTCCAGGGTCGCCAAGGCTCCGCGCACATTGGCGGCCACCTGATTCGATCCCTGCCTGTCCGCCCAATTGGTCAGCTCCATGATGGCTGCTTCCAGGGCACGCTGGTTTTCGTTGATCTTCGAAAGCAATGATGGGAGCAGGTCGAGATTCTGCATTGGCGACTCCTACTTCGGAGAAATAAGCGTAGCAGTTCGGGGTAAGGGTGTTCGGTCGGCAGAACGCCGCAGGAGGGTGGTGATTTATGCAAGATCGGCATAAAGGAATGGCCAGATGGCTAATAAAATTCAGGCTGTTTCGGGATGCAATTGACGTAATTTCCGGTCCGCAATCATTTTAGGGGATGCGGAAACATTGGCTGATATAGCAATGATTTTAGGTTAATTGCGGACCAGAAAATCTATTGCACTCCACGGCCTGATTGATTTCCACTAAGGACTTAAAATCCCCCGCTCGTAAGGGCGT